>NZ_JBSFAI010000009.1:0-217472 GCF_056280165.1 Ralstonia sp. 110700041-2
GAGCCCTGGTCCATACCCTGCATTGAGCCCTGGTCCATACCCTGCATCGAGCCATGGTCCATACCCTGCATCGAGCCATGGTCCATACCCTGCATTGAGCCCTGGTCCATACCCTGCATTGAGCCCTGGTCCATACCCTGCATTGAGCCCTGGTCCATACCCTGCATCGAGCCATGGTCCATACCCTGCATCGAGCCATGGTCCATACCCTGCATCGAGCCATGGTCCATGCCCTGCTTCGAGCCATGGTCCATGCCCTGCATCGAGCCATGGGCAGTCGGCCGAGTGCTGGCGCCCGAGCTTGGCGCCATGGCGTCGTAGGTAGCTGTAGATTCCTGTGCCGACGCGGCGTTGATGCCGACAACGGCCAAGGCAACTGCCAATGCTGTCTTAACGTGCTTATGCGTGGTCATTTGACTTGTCGATCCGGGCTTAGGCGACGATCACTTCACGGAACATACCTGCATCCATATGCAGCATGAGATGGCAATGCCAAGCCCATCGTCCCAGAGCGTCAGCCGTGACAAGGAAGCTAACGCGCTGCGCGGGCTGCACCGGAATCGTGTGCCTGCGCGCCAAGAATGTACCGTCCGGCGCCTCGAGTTCGCTCCACATCCCATGCATGTGCATCGGGTGCGTCATCATCGTATCGTTGTGAAGGATGACGCGAAGACGCTCCCCATAGCGGAAATGGACGGGGGTTGATTTGCCGAACTCAACGCCGTCGAGCGACCATGCGTAGCGCTCCATGTTGCCGGTCAAATGCAACTCCACCTCGCGCTGCGGGCTGCGGGCGTCCATGGGGCCGCCGATCGTATGCATGTCCTGCAGGACCAGCACGCGTCGCCCATTGTTGCGCAGCCCAATGCCGGGATCGTCGAGGTTTGTCCGCGCCATATCGACATGCATGTCGGTGCTTGGACCGTACTCTGTTCGCGCATGACGGGCCTTCTTGCTCGGCACCTTCAAGGAGTTTGCGACGTTGCCCTGCATCGTTCCATGCTGGCTGTGGTCCATGACCATGGCGCCATGGTCCATCCCAGACATCCCAGACATCCCAGACATCCCAGACATCCCAGACATCCCAGACATCCCAGACATCCCAGACATCCCAGACATCCCAGACATCCCAGACATGTCACCCATGTCACCCATCATATCCGCCATCGTCAGCCATTCGGCCTTGTCGACAGCTGGCACAGGGGCTTGCACACCCGGACGCACGGCGAGAGTGCCGCGGGCGTACCCGGTCCGGTCCATCGTCTGGGCAAACACTGTGTGGGCCTCGTCCGTTGGAGCGACCACTACGTCGCAGGTCTCGCCAGGGCCGAAGCGGAACTCATCGACCGACACCGGCTCGATATCCTGTCCGTCGACCTGCACCACCTTCATTTTCAGGCCCGGAATGCGAACGTCATAGAACGTGTTGCCGGCCCCATTGATGAAGCGCAGCCGTACCGTCTGGCCCGGAGAAAATAGGCCGGTCCAATTCCCCGCTGGCGTCACGCCATTCATGAGGTAGGTCAGCGTTGCGCTGGAGAGATCCGCCAGATCGGTCGGATTCATCCGCATCTGGTTCCACATCCGTCGCTTGTCCATGGCAGAGGTCCATCCCTCACGCGAGACGTCGCGAAAGAAATCGACCACGGTCGGCTGGTTATAGTTGTAGTAGTCGCCCTGGATCTTGAGCTTGGTTAGGACGCGCATCGGATCCTCGTCCGTCCAGTCGGAGAGCAAGACGGTGTAATCGCGATCGGCCCGCACGCGGTCCTCGCCCGCGGGGTCGATAACGATGCCCCCATACAGCCCAGTCATTTCCTGGAAGCCGGAGTGCGAGTGGTACCAGTAACTGCCGCTCTGCTGTACCTTGAAGCGATACGTGAATGTTTCGCCCGGAGCGATCCCAGAAAAGCTGATCCCGGGCACGCCGTCCATCTGGAACGGCAGAATGATGCCGTGCCAGTGAATTGACGTGGGCTCCGGCAGGCGGTTGGTTACCCGGATGGTGACCGTGTCACCTTCACGCCAACGCAACGTCGGGCCGGGCAGCATGCCATTGATGGTGGTGGCCATGCCTGGCTTGCCGGTGAAGTTCACCGGGGTCTCGGCGATCACCAGATCGAACTCCGTGCCTCGCAGCACGGGCGCAGTGCCAAAGGCCGCGCCCTGGGGTTGCGACGCCCGCGCGGGCATCCCGCTTAAACCCAGGCCGGCGATCACCCCTCCGGCTGCCAAGCCCTGCACAAATCGCCTCCGAGGAAGGTTCGGAAGCACCACGCCCATTGCACGATTGCTGCGCATCTCTTGATTCCTTGCGTAAGTCCCTGATGAGATTTGTACGGCAGGAGCAGACTAATCACTGCAAGGCTACTTTAACCTGACCGATACATTACATATTGGTCAGGTTGGTCAGCAACCAGGCGGCTCCATGTACGCTACAAGATACCGATCGCACTTTTCGTGCGCCATAAGTAATAAAGAGACAGACATGAAGCTCCTTGTTGTCGAAGACGAATCCAAGACTGGCGAATATTTGCAGCAGGGGCTGTCGGAAGCCGGCTTTGTTGTTGACCTCGCCCGTAATGGGATGGACGGCCGTCATCTTGCAATGACGGGCGACTGTGACCTCTTGATCCTTGACGTGATGTTGCCCGATCTCGAGGGGTGGCAGATTCTGCACGCGCTGCGCTCAGCTGAACTGGCCGTACCGGTGCTGTTTCTGACCGCGCGCGATAGCGTCGCCGATCGGGTCAAGGGCTTGGAACTAGGCGCGGACGATTACTTGGTGAAACCTTTTGCATTCGCGGAATTGCTCGCCCGTGTTCGGAGCCTGCTTCGACGAGGCAGTGCGCCATCACTTGCAGAACGCATCCAGGTGGCCGACCTGGTGCTGGATCTGACTCGCCGCCGTGCTTCCCGCGGCGGGCAGCGAATCGCGTTGACCAGTAAGGAATTCTCGTTGCTCGAACTGCTAGCCCGCCGTCATGGGGAGGTGCTGCCCCGATCCCTGATCGCGTCCCAAGTCTGGGACATGAATTTCGACAGCGACACCAACGTGATTGACGTCGCCATTCGACGCCTGCGCGCCAAAATTGACGATAACTTCGAACCCAAATTGATCCATACCGTTCGTGGTATGGGTTATGTCCTCGAAGGCCCGGAGGATGGGGAGTAATGCGGCGCCTTTCATTGACGGCGCGGCTAACCGCATATTTCTCCTTGTCGTCAGCGGCCGTGTTGTTGGGCCTCGGCATTCTGATTGCCCTGGCGATGGAGGAACACTTTGCCGTGGAAGACTTTACGGCGTTGGGCGAGAACGTGAACGTCATTCGCCGGGTGGTTGAGAGTAGTTCTGCGGCCGAGGTCTCCACTCGACTCAACGACGTGTTGCAGCATCGCACGGATCTGATTGTGCGGGTCCAGGCGCCACAGGGTCAGCCCCTTTTTGCTACCCCCAACTTTGACTTTGCGGAGGTGTTGCGCGTGCTGCGCAAGGCAGGCCGCCATTCCGGGGCCCTTGTTTGGCAGCAGGGCGAAGAGCAATACCGGGGTGTGCATATGCAAGTGCCACTGCGCGACGGCGATGCGCTCGACGTGTTGGTGGGCATCAATACGGAGATCCATGCGCATTTCCTACGAGCGTTTCGGAAGACGTTGATGCTCTACATCGCGTTGGCCGCCTTGGCGAGCGGCCTATTCGGATGGTGGGCGGCCCGGCGCGGGCTGTTGCCATTGCGCGCAATGGCTTCGCGAGCGAAGTCTGTAACTGCCGACCGCCTGAACGAACGGATGCCGGTTGATATGGTACCTGTCGAGGTTGCCGATCTTGGCGTGACGTTGAACGGCATGCTCGCGCGCCTGCAGGGCGATTTCCAGCGACTCACCGACTTCTCGACCGATATCGCACACGAGCTACGCACACCGATCACCAACCTGTTGACGCAAACCGAGGTGGCACTCTCACAGACTCGCGAGCCTGCGAAATACAGAGACGTCCTTGCTTCAAACGTGGAAGAGCTGCAGCGGCTGGCTCGGATGGTGTCGGACATGCTTTATCTAGCCAAGATGGAGCACAACCTGACGCTGCCTAGTGCCGAGATGATCGAGCTTGCCGACGAGGTGCGTGCCCTCTTTGAGTTCTACGATGCGTTTGCAGAGGACAAAGCCGTGCAGTTGCAAGTGGAAGGACAAGCGCAGGTGCGCGGCGATCGGCTCATGCTCAGACGCGCCTTCAGCAATCTGTTGTCGAATGCAATACGGCACACGCCCAGGTGCGGCCGTGTGATCGTTTCCATCAAGCCAGGCGAGGAGGATCTCGCCGTGACGATCGACAACGACGGCGAAGCGATTGCTCCTGACGTGCTGCCGTTCATCTTCGAGCGCTTCTTTCGTGCAGACAAGTCACGCGCGCGTCCCGAATCTGACGGAGCAGGCCTTGGCTTGGCCATCACCAAAGCAATCGTTCTCGCCCATGGGGGAATCATTTCTGTTACACGCGCGCACGACCGTACTCGATTTACCGTCCGGCTGCCGATCCGCTCCTGAACTTTGGGCGTCCGCTCGCTGACGTGATGCGCCGGCTCGACCAGGATGACGGCACAGGCGCAGTCCAACCTGTCCGAAATCTTGCTTACCTATGACGTTTTTGAAAGTATGTGCACGCATCACAACATGGCGACAGCATTTCTCCACAAGCACCAAGGCCCAGGCTCTCTCCTTGCTCCACGTGCATCGTGCCATTTCGGCACGTCGCCAATCAAGGAGAACCCAAATGCCTCACCAATACTTCCAAACCTGCATCGATGAATGCGCCGCGTGTCACGTGGCGTGCCTGCACTGCGCCGCCTCCTGCCTGACCGAAAAGGACGCTCTGACATTGAGCACCTGCATTCGGCTGGATCTCGATTGCGCTGATATCTGCGGGACCGCCGTGGGGTTGATGGCGCGAGGCAGCACCCAAGCCAATGCCATATGCGAACTGTGCGCGAGAATCTGTCAAGCTTGCGCCGCCGAGTGTGCCAAGCACTCCCATGAGCACTGTCAGGAGTGCGCGCGCGCCTGCGAGAAGTGTGCCGACGCCTGTCGTGCCATGCATTGAGGGTGGCATACCGGATCAATCTCGCTGATCTGGCGCAGTTGTAATACGAGGGTCACGTTTCTGTCAGCCTCAGCCTTCTACACTGCCGTGACTAGCAGTGTCTTGTTTCAACTTGAAGAAGGAGAACGCGATGAACATCCTGAAAAAATCCGCATTGATGGGGGCAGCGTTGCTGGCGCTCGGTATCAACGTCGCCAACGCGTCAATGGCTACCGGCGCGCGCGACCCCTATACCGATGGCGGTCACGCGATGGGCAAGCGCGACCCCTATACCGATGGTGGACGCGCAGCGCGCGACATCTACACCGATGGCGCGCATTCGATGGGCACACGCGATCCCTACACGGACGGCGGTCACCAGTAACTGAAAGCTCAACCCCGGAACACCCCCTTCCGGGCTTTCCCCCTCACCCCGGAGCGCACCTCCGGGGCTTTTTTGCACGTCGAGGCATTCGCTGCACGTGCTCGCTGGACTGACTCATCAATCCGCTTCAATCGCTCTAGTGCCGCGCACTCTTGCTCGCCGACGCACGATAGCCTTCGTGGCGCTTCCGGCCGATGAGCATGTGTAGGGGAACGGCCGCAACAGCGGCGATGCCCATCACAAGGTGCGCAGTCTTTGCAAGACCACTCCAATCTTCGGGGCCGTAATACAGACCATAGGCGCTGATGGTCAGCAGCAAGAACACGATTCCCGTCAACGTGCCGGTCACGCGGTTGCGGCGCGCGACCCACGCGAAGCGGATGTGCTGCGGCAGCATGGAACCGAAGAGAATCAGGCTGCAGAACGCAAAGGCGCCGTGCAATTGCAGTATCTGGCGGACGACCGGCGCATCCGCCCATTGAAGCAGGTCATGCAAAACTGTCCACACCAGTCCAGACACCGCTACCGCTAGTAATACGGCGAGAGCAAGCCAATAGTGATACGGATGCAAGCGGATGCCTGTCCCTTTAAGCGGATGTCGATGCGAGGATTGCGTCATGATGCAACAACGTGTGCGTGATAACTCGATAGCGCGCGGATCGTGGAAGGGGCCGTCGTGCCCGCAAGCATGGCAACCTTGGTAAGAGCGTCCGCCCAGATACAGCGAGGAGCGATAACGGTGACAGTCCGCTCTGCGCAGGGCGCCTCCGTCAGTATTTGTTGCGATCGAATGGACTCAGTACCGGGAGGCAATCCGAAGCTTTCTGCGAAATAGTGACCGCTGGTGGCCGCGGCCCCGTGGGCGAGCATACCGAGTAATTCCAGCCGAGCCGGCGCGTTGGCACTGCGTACGTGGATGGGCTGCGCATGTGTGCCAAAGACGCGCAGATCCCCTCCAGCCGAAACGGCACCACTGCGGATGCCGTGGTGCCGTAAACTCAGGACGGCCATGTCGACGGCAAAGCCTTTGGCGATGCCACCGAGGTCCAACCATAGCGGGCGCCGCTTGCCGATGCGATTTTCACCGAGCGTCACCACGTCCGCAATCCGCGCGTCGACTTCCGCTGTCGGCCCCGCCGGGCGGGGCAGAATCTTGTGTGCCACCAACATGCGGGCCACGGTGGGGTCGAACACGCCGCCGGTACGCTCGTGCATGCGCTGGGCCTCGCGCAGCACACGCATGGTCCAAGGGTGAACGCGGACCGCTTCGCCTACCGACGCCGCATGCAGACGTGACAAGTCGCTATCCGAGCGCTGGAAGCTCATCAACGCCTCGGCTTGCTCGATTACGGAGAACGCCGCTGCGATGGCGGTTTCTGCCAAGTGAGCGCAGTCCTGGGGATACACATCGTCAATGCGAACTTCAACGAAAGTCCCCAATAGCGGTTTGGAGCGACGAATCACATCTTGGCTAGTAAGAGGTCATACACAGCCAGCACCCGCTTGACTCCCTGGGTGATGTGTTTGCATGAGAGCGTCGCGCCACTGATGTTACGGATGTCTTTACCAAGCTGCACAGCATCCTGCGCGGTCTTACCAACAAACTGGGCACGCCAGTCGGCATTGCGCACCTCATAGCCATACGTTTCCTGGTACGTCAGGATATCGACGGCGCGCACGGCTCCCTTGGCGTCGAGCGCCACGGCATACGTGATTTTTTCATGCTTGCCCACCACGCGATCCACGATGAACCAGCCGCCAGTCGACACTTTCCAGACCCCCTTGTCATTGAATGGCTCGTGTACCCCGGAGCGCTCGTTCAATGTTTCGCGAATCTGGTCCGTAATCTGGAGAGGCACGGCCTGAAAACTCGCGCCAGGAAACATCTGCGCCTGAGCCTGTTGAACTGTCAGGTATTCCGTCGCTTGGACGGGCACGACCAGCACCGCAAGCGGCACTGCCGCCATGGGAGTCCACTTCATGTCTGTCTCCGTATCAATGGACGCGCTTCAAAATGGGAACCCCACCTTGACCATGAACTCGTTGCGCGCATGCTCGTCACCGAAGATACGGTTGCCTGCCACTACGTCCGCCTGGTCCTCGTTGTAGGTTTTGACTACGGGCAATTGGTGGCGCCACGCGGCCGTTACCCACCAGTGTTTGGTGGCGTAGTGCAAATTGGGGCCAAGAAACCACGCGGAGTGATCACGACGGTTATAGCGATACCCCTGGAATTCACGATGGTTGCGCGCCTCCATGCCCAGGCTCAGGTTGTCGGTCAAGCGATAGGACACGCCGGCGGTCAGATCAAGCATGGAAGCACGCTCAATATCACCCATGGCGGTTTTGTCGCGCTCATGGGCACCGAGAATATTGGCGGCAAAAATGAGCCGATCATCCAACCAGTTCTTCTGCAAGATGATGCGCCATTCGAGATCGCGCTCACGGGGCCCCAGTTCTGGCTCGATGTACAGTGCCAAGCCGATCGGATCAGTCACTGGGTTCATGAGTTGGTAGATCGCTTCGAGTGAAACAGTCTCGAAGCGAGTCTTGCGGTAACGCCCAGTCGGATCGTCATTGGGACCGAGATCTGTCAGCGGCCCACGCGTGGTGCCATCAAGACCATTCCGATTGGCGTTCACGTAGCTCCAGTTGAAATAGCCGGCCAATTGGAATTTGTCCGTCACGCCGTACTCGACTTCTTCGCGGTTGAGCAATCCGCTATAGGATCCTTGGGACTGGCCCCGCTGCAGGAAAGACTGGTGCTCGAATTCGAAGCGGCCTTTGGGCATAACGTCGGCCGTGTAAATCCACCCGAACGGCGATTCGCCGGCAAGCGCAGTTGTGGAACACAGCCAGGCAAGCGCCCCAGCAAGCCAAACCTTCCCCCAATGCGTGCTTTTTGTAGCACCTTGCATTTGACTCCCCTTCCGAAATAAGGAGATTGTAAGGGAGAATGAGAATTGTTCGCAATAGCCTCGTGAAGCGGCGAATGCTGGGATCAGAGTCGGGTCGCACGGAGTCGCAGCGCATTGGCGACCACCGATGCCGAACTCAAGCTCATCGCCAATGCGGCAATCATGGGTGATAACAGAAGTCCGGTAAAAGGATAGAGCACGCCGGCAGCCAATGGCACACCCAGTGCGTTGTAAAGGAAGGCGAAGCCGAGGTTTTGCTTCATGTTGGCAATCGTTGCCTCGGATAAGGCGCGGGCACGGGCAATGCCCCGCAGGTCGCCTTTCACGAGGGTAACCTGGGCGCTGTTCATCGCGACATCGGTACCGGTACCCATCGCAATACCCACGTCGGCTTTGGCGAGCGCCGGTGCATCATTGATGCCGTCGCCTGCCATCGCTACAACCAAGCCTCGTTCTTGAAGTGTGGCGACCAACGCCAGCTTATCCGCAGGCTTGACCTCGCCGCGAAACTCAACAATGCCAAGTTGTTTTGCGACGGATTGGGCGGTCACGTTTCCGTCGCCGGTAGCCATCACGATCCGAAGCCCATCGGCTCTGAGTTGGGTCAGGGCCTGCGGTGTTGTCGTCTTCACGCGATCGGAAACCGACAGCAGGCCAGCAAGGACCCCATCGACCGCCAGGTACATCACACTGGCGCCTCGGGCTCGCATGGCGTCTGCCTCGGTGGAGGCGGCATCGACAGCAACCGCGTGCGCCTGCATCAGCGAGGTGTTGCCGAGCGCCAGGCTTCGCCCAGCGACGTGTCCTCTCACGCCGATCCCTGACGCGGATTCAAAATCTTCCGGCCGCTCGAGCGCGAGCCCCTGTTCGCGCGCTTGCGCCACGATCGCAGCGGCCAAGGGGTGCTCACTACCTTGGTCCAGACTGGCCGCCAAGCGCAAGACGTCCATGTCGGAAAATCCATTGAGGCCAATGGCCCGATCGAATGAGGGGCGCCCTTCGGTCAACGTGCCTGTCTTGTCCACAATAAGCGTGTCGACCTTGCGCAGGTTCTCGATTGCTGCGGCATCCCGAAAAAGAATGCCGTGTTCGGCCCCTTTGCCGCTGGCCACCATGATGGACATGGGCGTGGCAAGCCCGAGCGCGCACGGGCAAGCAATGATCAGCACGGCGACCGCATTGATCAAGCCGTGGGCCCAACTCGGCTGTGGACCCCAGATCCCCCAGGCGAAGAGCGTCATGACGGCGATGCCGACCACACCGATCACAAAGACGCCCGCCACCTTGTCTGCCATCCGCTGCATCGGCGCCTTGGAACGCTGTGCTTGCGCAACCATTTGTACGATTTGCGAGAGGACCGTCTGCGCGCCCACTTTCTCGGACCGGACCACGAGTGCGCCCGAGGTGTTCATGGTGGCACCGATCACATGGTCGCCCGCGCGTTTGGAGACGGGAATCGGCTCACCGGTGATCATCGACTCGTCGAGCGCGCTCGCGCCCGCGACCACAACGCCATCCACGGGCACCTTTTCACCGGGTCGCACACGCAGCAAATCGCCCACATGAACATGGGCAATGGGAACATCCTCTTCGCTGTCGTCTGCGTTGATACGCCTGGCCGTTTTCGGGGCCAAGCCGAGTAGAGACTTGATTGCGGCTGAGGTCTGCGAGCGGGCTTTCAGTTCGAGCATCTGCCCCAGCAGTGTCAATGAAATGATGACGGCCGCCGCTTCGAAATACACTTGCACCCGGCCGGACGCCGCAAAGGTAGAGGGAAACACACCCGGCGCAACGACCGCTACCGCGCTGTAAAGATAGGCAGCCCCCGTGCCCAGGCCGATGAGCGTCCACATGTTCGGGCTGCGGTATACAAAGGATTGGGCACACCGTCTGAAGAATGGCAATCCCGCCCAAAGCACGACCGGTGTGGCCAGTGCCAACTCAAACCTGTCTTGCCATGCTGGATCGAGGCGAGTCAATCGGTGTCCAGCCATGGCCAGCACAAAAACAATCGCCGTCAATGGAAAGCTTGCCCAGAATCGCCGCCGGAAGTCCGCAAGCTCCGCATTCTCTTCCTCCTCTACCGCGGGCATGACCGGCTCCAGCGTCATACCGCATTTGGGGCACGTGCCGGGATGATCCTGGCGAATCTCCGGATGCATCGGGCAGGTGTAAACCGTGGGCGCGAACTCCGTCGTTGATGAGACGCCTGCTTTGTCGCTCTCGACAGCCTCGGGCACGGGGGGCGAATGAGCGTGTTGGTCGTCGCTGTCGCATAGGCGTTGGTGCGTGTACTCGTTGTGTGTTTGCGGTGCGTTGGCGTTTTCCTGGCGCGAAGCTGCTTCTTTGTGGCTGTGCTGGCGGGTCATGCTCGGCATCCTGTGAGGAAAGAGTGGCGCGCTACGAAGGTCGTAGTGAGCATAGCGGTCTGGCACAGGAGGAGCAATGGTGAGCGAAGACAACAACGCCGCCGTTGCACCCTCCGCCCTGGGCATGCCCCATGCTACCGACATTGAGTCCCGTTGGGGACTATCGTTCGTAACGCAGGACCACAACCTTCCAACATAGGGAGAGGATCGTGAGCGACAGCATTTCACTGGGCAGCGTGGGCCGCCGCAAGTTTTTGCACCGGATGGCTGGCACGGTCGCAACCGCGTTCGGCGGGACAATGGCCGCGCCCATATGGGCACAACAAGTTCAGAACTATCCGGGTGCGCTTACGGGGACCGACTTTGACTTGACTATTGGACGCACGCTCGTCAATTTCACTGGGCGCGCACGCTATGCCATCACCGTGAATGGGTCGATCCCAGCGCCGATACTGCGATGGAAGCAGGGGTCAAAGGTGACACTGCGGGTCACCAACACACTGGACACGCAAACCTCGATCCACTGGCACGGCATCCTCGTTCCATTTGCGATGGATGGTGTGCCCGGCGTGTCATTCCCTGGCATTCCCGCTCACCAGACATTCATCTACACGTTCAAGGTGAGGCAGGCCGGCACCTACTGGTATCACAGTCACACGCGTTTTCAGGAGCAGCTCGGACTCTACGGCCCATTGGTAATCGAACCACAAGAGCCAGATCTCGTCCGCAGTGACCGCGACTACATTGTCATGCTGAGCGATTGGACGGACGAAAATCCAGACAGCGTGTTCCTACATCTGAAGCAATCGAGCGATTTTTATAACTTCCAGCTACCTACGGTCGCCGACTTCGTTGACGACACAAGGACAGTGGGCATCTCGGGAGCGCTCAAACGTCGGCGCATGTGGAACGAGATGCGCATGAACCCTACCGACCTCGCCGACGTATCAGCCGCCACTTATAGCTATTTAGTCAACGGCGCCACTCCCTTTGCCAACTGGACGGCCATCGCGAAGGCCGGCGAGCGCGTACGACTGCGCTTTATCAATGGATCGGCTACCACTACCTTCGACGTCCGGATTCCGGGTCTAACGATGCGCGTTTGCGCAGCGGACGGGCAAGACGTCGAAGCGGTGGACGTCGACGAGTTCCGGATCGGGGTGGCCGAGACCTACGATGTGTTGGTGCAAATGCCCCAGGATGCTGCATACACGATCTTTGCTCAGGCGATGGATCGCAGCGGCTACGCACGTGCCACACTCGCGCCGGAGCCGGGCATGCGCGCCGAGGTTCCACCGATGGACCCTAAAACTTGGCTCTCCATGGCGGACATGGGAATGGAGACTAGCGGGATGGCTATGGGCAGAGAACAGCCCGGTACCACGATGCGAATGCCAAACAACGGATCCCACTCCGCCCCCCGCCATTCAATGCCGGAGATGAGCGGACCCGTGGCCGATATGCAAGACAAGCAACCGCAGTCAGGCCATGAAGGAATGGCATCCCCCATGCCGATGCCGCCACGCCAAAAGCCCATGATTTCTCCGCCAATGACGATGTCGGTCATGCAGACCGGCCCCGAAGTCGACATGCGTTCCATGAATCCTTCGAAGTCGCTCGCCGACCCCGGTCCAAGATTGCGCGACAACGGCCGTCGGGTATTGGCCTATGCGGATTTGCGAACGCTCGCCCCCCCATTGACGCTCGGCCCCCGGGCCGCGAAATCGTCCTGCACCTGACCGGAAACATGCGCCGGTTCATTTGGGGGTTCGATGGCAAGAAGTTCTCCGAGGCTGAGCCAATCCGTTTGTATTACGGCGAACGGGTGCGGATCACCCTCGTCAACGACACCATGATGAACCACCCCATGCATTTGCACGGCATGTTTAGCGAATTGGAGAACGGTGAGCGCCAAGCCCTCGTTCGCAAGCACACCATCAACGTTCAACCGTCCAAGCAGATCAGTTTCCTCGTGACGGCAGATGCCCCGGGGCAGTGGGCATTCCATTGTCACCTGCTGTATCACATGGAAGCCGGCATGTTCCGCAAGGTGGTTGTGGCCTAACCCATCGGCTAAGGAGCGAGTCATGTTGCCAAGAGTGCAAAGATGGCTGTGTTTGGTCGCCGCGCCGCTGGCGCTTACTGTGGACGCCGCAGGCGCACAGACAGCAGGCTCCTCCATGCAAGCCATGCCACAGAAGCGACAGGGCATGCCTGACCAAGTTCTCAGCCAGGGAGCAAACATGTCCGCATCACCCGAACGGGCCGCTAATACCGAGGAAAGCGGCATCAACGTCATCCTTAAGAGCGATGAGCCTCGCGTGCCCATGCGAGATCCCAAGCGAGGCATCACCATGCCGGGAAACACCATGGCCGACAACGACGTTTATCACCAATTCTTGTTCGACCGGTTCGAAGCCATACGCGCTCCCGCTGCCACCGGGTTGGCGTGGGACATGCACGGATGGATCGGAAAGGACATCAATAGGCTGTGGCTCAAACTGCAGGGTATGCGGCTATTCGGTAAGACCGAAGATGCAAAAGTTGAGGCGCTGTGGGGACATGCATTTGCTCCGTTCTGGGATTGGCAGACGGGCATTCGGCGCGACTTTGGTGGCGGGCCGGCGCGCACATGGGCAGCGTTCGGAATCCAAGGCCTTGCGCCTTACTGGTTCGATGCAGAGGCGACACTGTACGTCAGCAACGCGGGGCGCGTGGCTGCGCGTGTACGCTCTACCTACGACGTCCGCTTCTCACAGCGCATCGTCCTGACTCCCGAAATCGAAGCGAACGCCTACGCAAAGACTGACGAGGCACGGGAAATCGGCAGCGGGCTGGCTGACCTCCGGCTAGGTCTGCGACTCCGATACGAAGTCCGCCGCGACTTTGCTCCGTATATCGGCGTGGTTTGGGGCAAGAAGATGGGCAAGACCGCCGACTTTGCGCGAGCGGCGGGGCAAAGCGCGACAGATAGGCAAATCATTGCCGGCATACGGTGGTGGTTCTGAATGGGGGCATGGCCCTTTTTTTGTGTACCTCCCCTGAGGCTCATCTTCGGTATGAGCGCCTTACCGAGACGTAATTCGCGAGTCATCGAAGGGAGAGGAATGCCTCTCTAGAATCGTTCACACCACTTGACGCTCCAGGAGAAAACGATGAATCGCAATGGACTTGCTTCGCTCATGCTCGCAGTCCTCTTTGCCGCAAGCTCGGCGGCATGGGCCTCTGACAAATTCCGCGGTGACGGCGGGGACAATTGGATCGAACACGTGCGGCAAAGCCCGTCGGCACCCCCGTCGAATATGAACAAGACCGCATTGTTGTTCGGCTCACCTGCCCCTGCGTCAATGGCTGCGCGCACGGTGGTAGTGAAGCCCGGGATGAAGTACATCAATGTTGACTCCGGTGAGACCATCGCATTCTCCACGGGGACCGGGACGCAAGCGTGGACATTCATTGAAGCGATGCAGAGCACCTCGGTCGACCTGGGCGTTCTGCTGCCGGATGCACCCGAAGCCAAGGGAGTGCGTGTCATCATCGCGCGCAGCACCTGGTTCACCGGCAGTTAAAATACCACCAGCCCTGTCACGCCTCACACGGTTGTGCAGGGCTGGTTTCATTGCACCGCTTTGCTCGTCGCCAAGCGATCAGAGCCGTGACCTGGATCCCTGTGTTGACGAACTGCAATGCAATCAATGCAAATTGCTTGGTCTCCCAGTACACGAACACCAGGCCCATGTTGCCGGCAATCCAGGCTAGATAGCCGCGCGGGTCTTTGCGGGCAATGAATAGCTGGCCGGTTAAGCCGGCCAAGATAACGAAGAGTTGCAGTGGGCTCACGGTGATTTTTCGACTGTTGCGGCGGTTTCGCTACTGTGTCAGAACAGTGCAACGCGCAGTCTCTGCAACAGAGGCACATTGCCCGCTCATTCTTGGCTTTTGCCGTGCGGGCTAACGTCTGCCTCAGGTGTTGCACGCGGAGAAATTAAGGCGCCGCTGTACTGACGACCACCATCATTGGAGTCCAAGCCTCCATAGCCAGTTCTCTCGCTTCCCCCGGCTCCAACACCAAATCGATCGGTTGCGTGCCCGGTAGTGCGCCGATCCCGCCTGCGTCTTGTATATCCAAGCGGAGTTTCACGGAAACGCTTCCACGGTTGACCAGCCGCATGGAATAGCGCTGTTGAGACGAAAGCGTTTTGGACAGAATATCGCCCCGTTTGAGCGAAACGTCGATCTCTTCAGGGAGTGCGGATGAGGGCTGCATGCCGCCCAACGTCACGACGGGGTTGTGGGTGCCGAACCCATGTTCGAGATGCAGGACGAAGGCGCTTGCAATCGTGGGAAAGCTGGCAAGGGTTGCCAATATCGATATGACAGTACTTTTTCTCATGGCATCGTCTCCTGATGTAACTGCCCTAAGGCGTGTTGAGGCTGTGCTGTCCAGTGTTTGCGTTGGTGAGACATGGGTCACTTATCGAGGGGGGGCACGCGCGCACCGGAAAACGTCCAACGGCGGTGGAGATTGAAATTGATCAGGACCAAGACCCCGGTTGCGGTCACCTGCGCAACCAGATAGTGGAACCCTAAAGCGAGGAGGGATGCCAGTGCCCAGGCGTTGATCAACAATGCCAGCATCCATACGAGGGCGAATCGGGCGAGCGTCTCCGGGATCTTGGCTGACGCATCGAAGACCCACCGCCGACTGACCGAGTAGTTGAGCACCAGCCCCACCAGCGCCGCAATGGTTGATCCGAGCACAGGCTCGGTCCCCATTTGGACCAGCGCGTATAGGGTCAGATAGTGAGCGGCGGTGGAAACACCGCCGCTCGCGAGGTACCTGTAGAAGCGATGTCGATTCGTCATGGCGGCTCATTCTCGTAGGTGTATCGGACACGTGTAAATGGCGGGTTCCTGTTCGTTGAGTCGCTACCTTACTCCTTGACCGCAATGGCGAGCAGTGAGCCGCCGGCCGGAAAGTGAATGCCGCGGGTAAGCAAGCGAGACTCAACGTTGCAGACCGTCGAGAACAGGCGATTAAGCGTTTTCCCGATACGAAAGCCTTCGTCAACTTCCTGCTCGGTCCGTGCGATCTTTTGATGCAGACGCGAAAGAACCATGACCGGTAGCAGCAGCGACATAAAGGAGTTGACATAGAGCGGTCGGAACCCGGTGGCGCGCAACTTTTCAATGAGATCCCGGCGCGTATAGCGACGTTTGTGCTTGGCCGCATCGTCCACGCGGCTCCAGAGCCGGGGGTGCTGGGGCACTGTCAAGATCAGCCCGCCACCGCGCCGGCAGGCCTTGTACATCTCACTTAGGGCACGTCGATCATCATCGATATGCTCGATGACATCAAAGGCGCCGACCACCTCAAATGCCTCAACAAACGGTATCGCGCGAGCATCCATTTGCAAGAACTTCGCCCCGCAATGACGGCGCGCCATCTGGAGTGCATTCAGCGAGGGTTCCCCACCGCACACTTCTGCGTGCCGAAACCGATCTGCAATCGCGGCTAGGTTCTCCGCTGTGCCGCAGCCAACTTCCAGAAACGACTGGAGCTGCGGGAAATGGCGCTGCAGCGCCCACACGATTAGCCTGCGGCGATGCACGAACCAAAAGTGGTCAGCCTGCAGCTTTTGGTATTCCTCGAACAGCGGCTCATGGAAGCCGTCGTTGTCCTGCAGCATCTCGGGCGCCAAGCAAGCGACGCCATCACGGATGGTGGCTCGCCAGCCACAAGCGCTGCACGACCAAGCGAAGGGCCTCAAGGGTGTATGGCAACTTACACAGATATGCACGGCAAACTCCTACGCAGCAAGCAACTGCGCCATTGACGGCGTCCTGGTTGCTTGCTGACGAAACACTCGATTTCCCTTGGCGCGTGTAGAGGCGCTGCCAAAGGTCTTGCCGATGCGCCGTCTGCCTCCTCTTACAAAAGCGAAAGCTGGCTCGCCATCGGCGATGCGTGTTAGACAACCAGCCGAGGAGGCCGTAGGAGAAGGTCCGGGACGAAGCTGAGAAAGTGAGCGCGAGACGAACGATGTGTTTTCAATCTCGGCTGGTAAGCGGACATGGTCAGTCCCGCCAACATCGCATGCTGCGGAACTTCCCCGCAAGACGGACATGACTTGCAGCGGTCGTCGAAACGAACGGGCGTGGCTTTTCCATGGTGGTCATGACAATGCTCATGGCCGGCGCGTGCAGCGGTGGGGGGCCGCTGGGGCTGCATCTTTCGTAACTTCTTGGTTGTTGTATGCGCGCGTTCGCAGTCGGCGAGAATGCCTGCGCCCATGCCCTGTGAGGGCAGCGCAAGCAGTACTAACCAGAGCAAAAACACACGCAGCAACTTCACCGGGCACCATGAACCAACGATCACGAAGCCGCAGTCTAGGAAACGGAACCTGACCACAGAGTTACGGGCGCATTACAAGAATGCAGCCGGTTGAAGGTGTTTGGCGCTGCGCGTTTCCCTCCCACTAGACAAGGTGGGCATGCTGACGGCACAAGCATGCAATCGGTACATGATCGCTCGCGCCAGGACATGATTTGCCAAGGGTGCAAAGCCTACGCAACGCTCCAGTGGTCCACCCCAACAATAGAAAGAATATGCGCAGTGTGTCCTATCAGTTGCGCAATCGATCTTGGCAATTGCGCTCTTTCATATTGGCAATCGGGGTAGTCGTCCTTTTCAGGCATGTATGGCCTCGACGTCTATTGCAAGCCTCTGTTGGTGATGTTGAAACGGTCTGCATGCATGTATCCGGCTTGCCTGGTAGGCCGCTGCTGAAGCAATCCCGCAGCCTTGATGAGATCCGCGCACCTTGTCCTTAGCAAAATCATGGCGTCCCCGAAGGCCGCCGCCGGCACGCGCCAGCCTACCCTGCGCAGACGAAGTTCAGCATTTGGACCAATGTCAAACGCCAGCGTGTCGCCGGTAGCCAAGCCCGTGGTCGTCGTCTGATCATCGGGGGGAGCATCAAGATTGGCCTTAACAGGCCTCGTCGGCATCTGGTTGATCGGCGTCACAAAGCGCTCCACCATGGCACCCATGCTTCTCCTCTTCGTCGACGGCGGGCGTGCTACAGCATCAATTGCCGTGCGGTTTTCGGCACCCCTATACTCATCTCACACAACCGGGATTCCCAGGTCGTTGGTAGCAGCTTGCCGTCCCGGCGCTAGCGTAGATATTGATCAACAACGCAAGGAGCACACTATGTCGCGTACCCTGATGATGTTGGCGCTGGGCGCGGTCGCATCGTTTCCGGCGCTTGCCGAGCCGCCCGAGGTTATGCAAGGCAAGCTGGTCGATGAGCACAAGATGACGCTGTATGTTTTCGACAAAGACACTGCGGCCGGCAAAAGCGCGTGCAACGGGACGTGCGCGACCAACTGGCCACCCGCGCTGGCCGATTCATACGACAAGGCGAGCGGTGATTGGAGTTTCATCACCCGTGATGACGGCAAGCGCCAGTGGGCCTACAAGGGCCATCCGCTTTACCGCTGGAGCAAGGATCAGAAGCCGGGCGACACCACTGGCGACGGCGTCATTGGCGCGTGGCACGTGGCCAGGCCTTGACTGGCGCGTTAGAAGAGCACGTGGATGGAGCGGGCGCTGCGGCCCAATGATTCAACGACCTGCTCTTCATGCGATCGGGATCGCTTTGGCCTCACTTGCCTTTGGCGCGCCGGCTCGTGCAGAGGGTGACCCCGCGCGGGGTGCACAAGCCGCCCGCACTTGCATGGCGTGCCATTCATTTGCACCGAGTCGCCACTTGACGGGCCCGAGCTTGGCGGGCGTTTTGGGACGTAAAGCAGGCACAGCCGACGGCTTTGCACGCTACTCTGACGCCCTCAAGCAATCAGGTCTGGTCTGGGACAAACGGAACCTCGATGCGTGGCTTGAGAATCCGGCGGCCCTGGTGCCGGGTAACGCGATGACCTTTCCCGGCATTGCCGATGCACGCACGCGGGCCGATCTGGTCGCCTACATTGAGGCAGTTTCCACGGGGCGTGTGAAGGTGCCCGATCGTGGCCTGCCGAATTTGAAGGAGTCCGATGCGGCGTCGCGGGTCACCTCAATCCGCTTCTGTGGCGATACCTATCGCCTCACCACCGCCGACCGGAAGGCCCACGTCTTTTGGGAGTTCAACCTGCGCTTCAAAACCGATGGCAGTGCTGCCGGCCCGGCTGCCGGTCAACCTGTGCTGATCGGCACAGGCATGCAGGGCGACCGCGCCGCCGTGGTTTTTGCGCGCCCCGAGGAAATCTCTGCCTTCATTCAGAGGCGGTGTCCATAAAGACTGGCCACCCTGCCAACAGCATCTAGAACCCGGTGGCGATACTGCTGCATAAGCTGCGGGCGGGGTCAGGCAGATCTCAATGCTTCCCGTCGTCGCCGAAGGCTTTCGCGAGACTGTCGAGAAAAAGGCTTGCAGACTGGAAGCCGATCACTCGCACCGGGCTCTCACGTCCATCGGCACCGTACAAGATGATGCCGGGTGGACCGAATAGGCCGAAGCGTTTGAGCAGGGTGCGATCGTCGGCAGAATTGCGTGTCACGTCGGCCTGCAGCAGCACAACATCCGCCAGCCGTGCCTGGACTCTCGGATCGCTAAAGGTCAAGCGTTCCATCTCCTTGCAGCTGACACACCAATCGGCATAGAAATCTAGTAGCACCGGCTTGCCGGCCGCGGCGGCCTGCACCAGGCGCGCGTCGAGTTCGGCCACAGAACGGATGCGCTCGAAGCGCACCAGCGCCGGGCCAGCAGTGGAGGCGGGCGCCATCAGGCCAGCACGCAGATGCGACAGCGGCTGGAGCAGATCCCGTCCGCCGGACGCCAGACCGACCAGCAGGATCGCCCCTGCCAGCGCGGCCACCATGCCCATGCCCTTGCCCAACCGGGTCAAGCTGCGAGGCTCTGGACCAAGCGAACCGAAGGCGCCCAGGAAGGCGGAGGCAATCAGCAGCAGCATGGCCCACGCCGCCATCAATGCCCAGGGTGGCAAAAGCGGGCTGACAGCCCAGAGCGCCTCGCCGAGCAGCAGGAAGCCCAAGAAGCGCTTCGTCACCATCAACCAGTGCCCAGCGCGCGGCACAAGATAGCCAGTAGCGACGCCGACCAGCACCAACGGCGCCCCCATGCCGATCGCCATACCGAATAGTGCACCGCCACTGCCAATCGCATCACCGGTTTGCTCGGCATCGGTCAGCGTGCCCGACAGCGGCACAGGCACGCTGCGCACGACGACCAATGCTGAAATCACGCCTGCTGCTGCGGCAACAGCAATCCGACCGCCCGACCAGCGATTTGAGGATGCCGTCATTGGGGGCAGCCGCCCTAGCTCATAGAGTCCGAACATTGACAGCGCCAGGGCCACCGCCAGCATGGTAAAAGCCCCCAGCGCCCACGGCGTCAGCAGCCCCGTCGAGAATCTCTCGCCGAGCAATCCCGCTGCCACGCCGACACCGGCATCAGCCACCGCCGTTCCGAGCACGTAGGCTAATGAGACCACCAAGGCACGACCGCGCGTCACGTGCTCGCCGACGACGATTGACGACAGGATCGGCACCATCGCCAGCACGCCTGGCGTGAGCGTCATCAGCAGACCGAGGCCGAAAAAGACCGTAGCAATCCTCCCAAGCTGGTGGCCGGCCAACACGTGCGCAACGCGGTCGCCGTCGTCATTCCTTGGCGCGGCTGATGGAACAGCCGGCCCAATTTGCCCCTCTCCCAAGCTGGGCAAAATCGGCATCGCCGGCGGCACGGGCGACGTCATTGGCCTGCTGCTCCGATGCTTATCGAATAGGCCACCGAGCAAGCCACCGCCGACCTTGTACACACTGTGCATCGGCGGATAGCAGATTCCCTTGTCGGCACAGCCTTGTGATGTCACCGTCAGCAGCCATTCGCCGTCAGCCGGCACGACCGCCACCGGCACGCGAATGGTGACGCCGCCATGATAGATCTCCATCTGCTTGCCGAGCGCTTCGTCAAATTTGACCTGCCCTGGCGGAAACTCGGGCGTACCGAGCTTGACCCCAGCCGGCTGTGCGGCGAACACAAATCGCTCACGGAAGAGGTGATAGCCGTCGGCGATGTCGAAGTGCACCTCGATGGAGCGGTCGTCGAGTTGCCGCGCCGCAAAGCGGAAGGCCTGCTCCGGTGGCAAGAGATTTTCCTCTTCCGCGGCATGGGCAACACCACCGGAGCCTGCGACGCAGAACCACAGGACAGCGAGCAGCAGCAAAACGAGCTGTGCCGGGGCGACGCCTCGTACTCGCCCGCCACCTCCAGTGCGCGTCGCTGCCACGCTCCACCCCATACATCACTCCCTGACCTCAATGACCGACCACACCGTGCTGATCGCGCTATAGCCTCTCGGCGGATGCCCTCACGCCTCGCGGGTCACACGGGCATGTGATCCCGTGCCGCCTGGCGCCCCGCCATTGACACACGATGGGATTATTCCGCCGGACCAGCCGACTCCCCAGGGGGAACGTGAAGATGCAAGAACCCCTCGACAGGAACAACCGCGACGATCCCGGCGCCCGGCACCGTCGATTTTCCGACCTCAACGATCGCGTTGGTGATAGCCTCGACCTCGGCCTCGTCCGCGAAGATTTCAACCTTGGTGTGCACGGTGGTCAGGTCACTGGAAAAGAAGTTCTTGTACTCGCCGTACCCCTTGACCTTTGTGATCGTCAGGCCAGGGGCATGGGCGGTCGCGAGCTGCCTCTCCAGCGACTCAAGCAGTTCAGTGGGAATGATGGCGATGATCCATTTGGTACGCATAACCCTCTCCTTGATCATCAAGGTGCGACCACGGCAGCCGGGGCTATAGGGCGAGAAATCATGAGCCCACGTGGGTGCTGAATAGCTGTTTCCATTGACTGCGGCCCGGTACGAACATGGGCACCCTGCGTCGATACGCCTCGTAAGCGGCCCCAAAACGGCTGACCATGTCTTGTTCTTCCTTGCGCGCCAGCCTGACATAAACAAACACAATGACTGGCAACAGCACCACGGTGATCAGCGTGGGCCAGTGCACCAGCTGCCCAAAGACAGCCAGCATGATGCCGAGGTACTGCGGGTGACGGACGAATCCGTAAGGCCCCTCCTGGGCGATGCGGCCGGCACGGCATGCTCGATAGACAGTGCTCCACCCCCAAATCAGCAGAATGAGGCCCGGGAGGATAAAGACAGTCGCTATCACCATCTCGACCATTGCGCCTGCCATGCCATAACCGAGCAGCGTTGCCCACAGATGCCCACTGTAGGCCGTCAGCGGTATGTCGATTCCGAGGAAGCCCGTCAGGAGGTAGATCGTGAGGGGGAAGCCGTACATTTCCGCGTACAGCGCGATCACAAAGGCCTGCACGAGACCCGCCCCAGTCCATTCGCGCCAGCCTTGCGGCGCCACGTACCGATACAAGATCCATGACACCACCCCAACCAAGACCGCGACCAGGTTCCAATGGCCGTAGTGCGCACTGAAACTACTCATGATGCTCATCGCACTCCTCCCGCAGACGACAGGATTGGATTTGCCCCTGTATCTCCGGACACAGCCTCACACTTGCGCTGATGATTTCGCGTACCACGCTGGCCTACAGTCCTTGTCCTGCTCGCGCTGGAACCCGCCTTCGCGATACGCGCGGCCGCACTCACGATTCACTTTTCGATCCGAAACGGCTGCTTCCGCTCAGGCGTGTCCTCTCTCATGGAACGCCGCTGATCGTCTTGACCTTGCATGCCTTTCATCATCAGCCACATCGATAGCGGGCAGACGAGGATCAACAGGTAGGGACCAATGCCCAGCACGAAGGCACGAACTGACGGGAAAACGGCATAGGCGACTGCCAAGATCGCCACCAGGGCAGCGCCCACGGCGACCATGGTTCTCGTGTTGCATTTCATAGCGGTACTCCTGTGGTACTCGGTCGTTCGCGATACGGCCGGCCACCGTCATTTCGATGAGGGCGTCTGGATCTTGTCCGCGTACTTGCGCAGGATTTCCCCCATCGCCTGCATCATTTCTCCGTGCATCTGCATCGAGAGCTTTTCGTTTCCGGGCGGCAACTGCCCCATCATCGGACAACCGCCCATCATCCCGCCGTCCATCATGTGGCCCATCATCATGGAATGCATGGGGTCTTGCGGACTTGCTTTGGCGCCTTCGGTAGCGCGACTGGGGCCGGCTGCAGCGCTCCATCCACCGGCCCCAAGCAGGGCAAGCGCAAGCGCTGTGGCCATGACTGATCTCGTTCTCATGACGATCTCCATCTTCGATTAAGTTCCGTGCTGTTCGCCACCGGTTCCGGATGCCGCAAGATCAAGCGGCTTACTCCCGGTAAGCGATTGCGTCGATATACGCGCCTCGACGACCAGGCCGAAGCGCATGCGATCATTTCGCCTCGGATGGGCCCTTCGGGCTGGCGCTGTCCGCCGACGACTTCATCATTTCAGCGCACTGCTTCTGCATCGCATCCTTGGCTGATGCGGCGCCCGGAGCTGCGGCAGAGCGTTTCGCCGCCGCGCGCGCACTGTTGATGGCATCCCAATTGGGACCTGCGAAGGCCGCGCCAGCGGCAACACCAAGCGAAACGAGAACGATGATTCTGAGAATGGAATGCATGATGGTCTTCCCCACATAAGGTTTCTTTCCGGCTCAGTCAAGGCAGAGTCCAGGGACATCCCGCCGGGGGAGCGATTGAAATCAAGGCTCGCGGCGACGGATTGCCGCGTGTGGGGAGCGATCAGATTCGCAAGCGCGCTGTTGCGAGGTAGATGGGCCCAGGTACTGCAACGGGCCGAGAGGCCTTCGGGTAAGCCGGTCCGGCGTAAGGCGTCGGAGGAAGAACGTGCACGAGCCCAATTGCGGCGGGCAGCATGCCAAGATCAGGAGCGTGGCCGTTGGCATCCGCCCAATGGCGCCCATCGTGCCGATGGTCCGCGCAGAGCGCGGGCTGCGCCTCATCCATGTGCTGGCAGTTCACGACGGAAACAACCATCGTCGAGGAGTTCGCCATGGTCCCCGCCTCGGGCGGGCAAACGTATCCCGCAATCGCAAGGCGCGAGAAAAGCACCATCGCGATCAATGAGAGCGTAAGCAGCCGAGCGAGAGGACTTTGGCGATGCATCATGAATCACTGCCAACAATTGTGTTCACTCTAGTTCTGCCAAACCTTGACCGCAAGGCGGGCAAAAACGGTGAGGGGCGATTGCGCACGGGCATGATGGTCATCCAAGAGGCAGCGCCTAAAACACCTGCGTTCTCAACCGAAGCGCATTGGAAATCACTGACACCGAACTCAGGCTCATGGCCAAGGCCGCGATCATCGGTGACAGCAGCCACCCGGTGAACGGGTACAGCACTCCGGCTGCCAGCGGTATGCCCAGCGCGTTGTAGACGAACGCAAATCCCAGGTTCTGTTTCATATTGGCAATGGTGGCCTGCGACAGTTCCCGTGCGCGCGCAAGGCCGCGCAGGTCACCCTTGACCAGCGTGACCTGGGCGCTATGCATTGCCACATCGGTTCCTGTCCCCATGGCAATGCCGACATCGGCTTTGGCCAGTGCCGGTGCGTCATTGATGCCGTCGCCAGCCATTGCCACCACGTGGCCCTCGCTCTGGAGTTTTGCGACCAGCGCCAGCTTGTCGGCCGGTTTGACCTCACCATGAAACTCGTTAATGCCAAGGGGGCCGGCCACGGCTCGCGTTGTCGCGATGCTGTCGCCGCTTGCCATCACCACGCGAATCCCGGCTGCTTTGAGCGCCGCAAGCGCTTCGGGGGTGCTGGCCTTGACCGGGTCCGAGACCGTCAGCAGCCCCGCCAATTTCCGGTCAACGGCCAGGTACATGACACTGGCGCCGTACTGCCCCAGCACGTTTGCCCGCAACGCTTGCGATTCAATATCGACTTGCTCCCGACGCATCAGGGAGGCATTGCCGAGTATCAGTTGGTGACCGTCAACCCGGCCTCGCACGCCCATGCCCGCGTCCGATGCGAAATGTTCGACCTTCGCCAAGGTCAGGCCCCGTTCACGCGCCGCCGCAACGATGGTGGCCGCCAGCGGGTGCTCGCTGCCTTGATCGAGACTCGCCGCCAGACGCAGCACCGTGGTCTCATCGAGCGAATCGACGGCCAACGCCCGCTCGAAGACCGGACGGCCTTCGGTCAGCGTGCCGGTCTTGTCGACGATCAGGGTGTCGACCTTGCGGAAATGTTCGATGGCCGCCGCGTCGCGGAACAGAATGCCCTGGGTCGCCGCCTTGCCGCTCGCCACCATGATCGACATCGGTGTAGCCAGCCCCAGCGCGCATGGACAGGCGATGATCAGCACGGCCACCGCGTTGACCAGCCCAAAGACCCAGCTCGGCTCGGGACCGAACAATCCCCAGCCGAAGAAGGCAAGCACGGCGATGGCTACCACCACCAGCACGAACACCCCGGCCACCTGGTCCGCCATCCGCTGCATTGGCGCCTTCGAGCGCTGGGCCTGGGCTACCATCTGCACGATCTGGGACAGTACCGTCTGAGCGCCAACCTTTTCCGAGCGCATGACCAGGCTGCCCGACGTATTGAGGGTGGCGCCGATCACGTGGTCGCCCGCCCGCTTGAAGACAGGCAGTGGCTCACCGGTGATCATCGATTCGTCGATGGCACTCACACCTTCAATCACAACGCCATCGGTCGGCACTTTCTCGCCCGGCCGAATTCTCAGCAAGTCACCGACATGCACGTGCGTGAGCGGGATGTCCTCCTCGCTGCCGTCCGGGTTGATGCGGCGTGCTGTCTTGGGTGCCAGACCAAGCAGCGACTTGATGGCCGCCGAGGTCTGTGAGCGCGCCCTCAGCTCGAAGATCTGGCCGAGCAGCGTCAGCGAAATGATCACGGCGGCGGCCTCGAAGTAGACCGCAATGCGGCCATGCACAACAAAGCTGCGGGGGAACAGGTCGGGCGCCACGGTGGCCGCAACGCTGTACACGAACGCGGCGCCGGTGCCCAGACCGATCAGCGTCCACATATTTGGGCTGCGGTTTCGGAACGATTGCAGGCACCGGGCATAGACGGGGAAGCCTGCCCACAGGACCACGGGCGCAGATAATGCGAACTCCACCCAGCTTTGCACCGTCGGCCCCATTGCCCAGGCATGTTCACCCAGCATCGCAAGCAATGCGGTGGCAATCGTCAACGGCAAGGTCCACCAGAAGCGCCGGCGGAACGCTGCGAGTTCAGGATTCTCGTCGGCGTCGAGGCTCGGCATCTCAGGCTCAAGCGCCATGCCGCATTTCGGGCAGCTCCCGGGATGGTCCTGACGGACCTCGGGATGCATAGGGCAGGTGTAGACGGCGCCAGGTGCTGCACTGGCTTCGTCACCGGCGGAGACATACTTGGCTGGCTCCGCCTCAAACTTCCTCTGGCATGCCGCGCTACAGAAGACGTACCGCGCCCCCGCGTAGTTTGACTGGTATGGCGTACCGAGCTTCACTGCCATGCCGCACACTGGATCTCGGTCCTCGGTGGCGGTCACAAGCGTCAGTTGCTTCGCCATGGCGTGCTGGTGGTCCCCGCCTTGTGCGCACAAATCTCCGCCGACGTGCCCGGGCGCAGGGGATGACGTATGCGGATGTGGTCGTTTGTCGTTCATTCTCGCGGTGCCTCAATGCCGCGTGGCATGTGCCACAGGCTGCCTCTCTGGGACGGCGCTGCTGATCGCGTCCAAAATCGGGCAGGCGGGGCGATCGTCGCCGTCACAGTGCTGGGCGAGATACATCAGGGTGTCGCGCACGCCGGTAAGCGCGGCAATCCGAGCGTCCAGCTCTTGAATGCGCTGCAACGCAATCGCCTTCACCGTTGCACTCGCGCGCCGCTTGTTTTCCCACAGCCCGAGCAATTCTCGAATCTGCTCCATGGAGAAGCCCAATGCCCGCGCCCGCCCAATGAAGCGCAGGGCGTGGATGTCGTTGTCTCCATACGTCCGGTAGTTGCCCGCGCTCCGGGCAGCCGACGCCACCAGGCCAATGCTTTCGTAGTAGCGGATCATTTTGGCCGAGACCCCGGATACGCTCGCGGCCTGTCCGATATTCATGGTGTGCTCCTCGATTCCTGCGTGCATCGAAGCTTCGGCATCACGTGTCCGTGGCATGTGCCACGGGAGCGACGCGTACCCAAATCTTCACGGCTTCACGGTAGACCCTGCCCACGTGGGAAGGTCAAGGACGGCGCGCTCGTTCTTTTGTCCGATCGCGGCGCGGGTATCCGGCGAAGTTACATTGCGCATGAAAAAAGGTATGCTTCCGACAAAGTTTCCACGGCAATTAACCCTTGCGTCACACGCTGCGCCGGCATTCTTTCTTCGCTGGCTTTCTCCTGCTGGTCTTCCTGTCAGTCCAACTGGCAGCGGCGGCGTACGCCTGTGCCGGCAGCCGATACCAAGTGGGCAGCAACAACATGAAGGCCGCCCTGACCGAATCGTGCGCCGACATGGCCAATGGGACCGATCAGGGCAGCAGCCAGGACAAGGACAACGGCGCGCTGTGCTTGGCCCACTGCCAGGCTGACTCCAAGAGCGCTGATCATGTCGCACCGCAACTGCCGGTGTTCTTGCCGGTGCTCACCGGCGTCATCGAACCGGCCCCCGTGGCGTTTGCCAATATCCGCACGGTGCTGCGCACACAAGTGGCAGCGCGCGCGCCGCCACCACCGCTGGCCGTTCTTTACTGCAGTTTCCAAACGTAGCCTCCAGACCGACGTCACCCGGTGCTGCCCTCTCTAGATTGGGGTAGCTGTCGTCGTTCTTGGAGGCTTTATGCTTTTTCCACGTCGCCTGACGCTGGCGTTGCTTTGCGCGCCTGCCTTCGGCATCGCGATGTCGCATGCCGCGACCTCGCAATCTGTCCCTACGCTTTCCGTTGAGGAAACCGTCGCGCTCGCCACCGCGCATGCCGGCGACGCCGAATCCTCGCGCGGGACCATCGACGCCGCGACCCAAATGGCGGTCGCCGCCGGCCAATTGCCGGACCCCGTGCTCAAGCTCGGCATCAACAACGTGCCGGTCAATGGCCCCGACCAGTTTTCGGTCAGCCGGGATTTCATGACCATGCGCTCCATCAGCGTGATGCAGGAATTCACACGCCCGGACAAACGCCGCGCCAAGGTGGCACGCTTCGAAGCGGAAGCCGACGCTGCCGAAGCGCAGCGCGCGGTCAGCATGGCCAACGTGCAGCGCAACGCCGTCAGCGCATGGCTGGACCGCTGGTATGCCGAGCAGACGGGGACCTTGCTGGGCCACCATGGACACCCACTTGAACTTGCGTTGCAGGCGGCGACCGCCGCGTATCGCAGCGGACGGGGCACGCGCGCCGACGTGCTGGCGATGGAACTGGAAATCCAGAAGCTGCAGGACCGCCTGGACGAAAACCGCGCCGCCGTGGCGGCCAGCGCCGTCGCGCTAGAGCGCTGGATCGGTCCGGCCGCCACCCGCCCGCTCTCCGAGCCGCCGCGCCTGGACGTTCCCCTGCCGGTCGAGCGGTTGGCGCGCGGTGAGTTGGATACCGTGCCTGAGGTCGCCGCCGCGCAACGCGAGGTGGGTCTGGCAGAGAGCGAGATCCGGGCCGCTGCGCAAGCAAAGAAGCCAGATATCACGGTCGAGCTGATGGTCAGCCAGCGCGGCTCCGCGTTCTCGAACATGGGCTCCGTGAACGTCAGCTTTCCGCTGCCTTGGGACCAGGGCAACCGGCAGGACCGCGAAGTCGCGGCCAGGCTGGCCCAGGCCCAGGCGGCACGTGCCAAGTCCGAAATCCTCCGGCGCGACACCCAGGCCATGGTCGGCGCCAAGCTGGCCGAGCTGCAGCGCAATCTCGAACGGCTCAAGCGCTATGACGAGAAGACCTTGCCGCTCGCCAGCACGCAGGCGGAGGCGGCCCTGACAGCCTACCGCGCCAATACCGGATCGCTGCTGGCCGTGGCCGAGGCCAATCACCGCGCCATCGATACGGAATTGGAACGGCTCGCGCTGGAAGCCAAGACGGCCAAGCTGTGGGCCGATCTGACCTTCCTGGTTCCGCTGCCCACCGCGCAGACCGAGTCCGCCATCAAGGAACGCAAATGAAAAAACTGGTCATTGCAACGGCTGTGGGGCTCGTTCTTATCGGGACCGCCATCTATGGCGCCTACCGGGTCGGCGTCACGCAGGGTGCCCGGTTGGCACCATCGTCGATGCCGGCCAGCTCGGCATCCGGCCTCAAGGCCGGCGACGTCGATCCCCAGACCGGCAAGAAGGTACTGTACTGGCACGACCCCATGGTGCCCGGGCAGCGTTTCGACAAGCCGGGCAAATCCCCCTTCATGGACATGCAGTTGGTGCCCGTCTATGCCGAGGGGGACGGAGGTAGCGGCATCGCGGTCGATAGCCGTGTTGCGCAAAACCTCGGCATCCGCACGACCGAAGTCAAAGCCGGCCGGTTGAGCGCGGTGCTGGAGGCGCCCGGCAATATCGCCATCGACGAGCGCAGCGTGCAGGTGATCCAGGCGCGCACGAATGCCTTCGTCCAGCACGTCGCGGTCAGGGCGACGCTTGACCCCGTGCGGCGGGGGCAGGCACTGGTGACGCTGTATTCGCCGGACTGGGTGGCGGCCCAGGAAGAGTATCTGGCCGTGTTGCGCCAGTCGGCACACGGTCAGGCCGATCTCGCCGGTGCGGCCAAGGCGCGCATGCTGCAGGCCGGCATGACGCCGGGTCAGGTCAGCGCGGTCGAGGCATCCGGCCGGCTGCAGCCCAGCGTGGGCATCGCAAGCCCCATCGATGGCATCGTGACTGAGGTTGCGGTGCGAGACGGGATGACCGTCTCCCCCGGCATGACGCTATTCCGCTTGGCCGACCTGAGCCAGGTCTGGGTCATTGCCGAGGTACCGGAAGGCCAAGCTCGCATCATCTCGCCTGGCCTCGCGGTCAAGGTGACACCGACCGGGGCAGTCGAGCCGCTGGTCGGCAAGGTCGACACCGTGTTGCCCGACGTCAACCCGGCGACGCGGACCATCAAGGTGCGCATCGTCCTGCCCAACAAGGGCCGGCACCTGTTGCCGGGCATGTTTGCCACGGTCCGCTTCGACAGCGGCGAGCACCAGGACGTGCTGACCATCCCGTTGGAGGCCGTCATCCGTACCGGTCAGCGCAGCATTGTCATGGTGGACGGAGGTCAGTCGGGCTTTGTGGCCACCGAGATCAAGACCGGGCGCGAGGCCGGCGGCATGGTCGAAGTCCTGGCGGGCCTCAAGGCTGGCCAGAAGGTAGTCACCTCCGGCCAGTTCCTGATCGATTCGGAGGCCAGTCTGCGCGGCACCACCGAGCGCATGGCGGCGCCGGCCGCGGCATCTGAGCCCGCGGCGGCCACCACCGAACACGAAGGCGTCGGTCGCATCGAGGCCGTCACGGGTGAAGGCCTGACAATCTCGCATGGTCCGATCCCCTCGATTCAGTGGGGTGCCATGACGATGGATTTCGCGGCGCCGTCCGCCGGGCTACCGAAGGGACTGAAGGCGGGTGACCGGGTGCGATTCCGCTTCCACCTGGATAAGGACGGCATGGCAGTCCTCTCCTCGGTCGCGCCCGCCGGCGCGGATCAGGGAGGCAAGCCATGATCGCCCGGCTGATTCTGGCGTCGATCCGCAACCGCTTCCTGATCCTGCTGGCGACGCTGATGCTGACTGCGTGGGGATTGTGGGCCGTGCGTAGCACGCCGCTCGATGCCTTGCCCGACCTGTCGGACGTGCAAGTCATCATCCGCACACCGTTCCCCGGCCAGGCGCCGCAGATCGTGGAGAACCAGGTCACCTATCCACTGACCACCACCATGCTGTCGGTGCCGGGTGCCAAGACGGTGCGCGGCTACTCGTTCTTTGGTGACTCGTTTGTCTACGTGCTGTTCGAGGATGGGACCGACCTGTATTGGGCACGCTCACGGGTGCTGGAATACCTGAACCAGGTGCAATCCCGCCTGCCGGCCGCCGCCAAGCCCGCGCTGGGCCCGGACGCGACCGGCGTGGGCTGGATTTACGAGTACGCGCTGGTGGACAAGACCGGCCAGCACGATCTCAGCCAGCTGCGCGCGCTGCAGGACTGGTTCCTGCGCTTCGAACTCAAGTCGCTGCCCAATGTGGCCGAGGTGGCGTCGCTCGGCGGGATGGTGAAGCAGTTCCAGGTCGTCCTGATGCCGGATCGATTACGCGCCTACAACCTGTCCCAAGCCAAGGTGCTGGCGGCGCTCAAGGGAGCCAACCAGGAGACTGGCGGCTCGGTGCTGGAGTTGGGCGAGGCGGAATACATGGTCCGCGCCAGCGGCTACCTGAAGACGCTCGACGACTTCCGGCAGATTCCACTGACGACGAACGACGCAGGCATCGCCGTTCGCCTGGGCGATGTCGCCACCCTCCAGCTCGGGCCGGAGATGCGGCGTGGCATTGCCGATCTCAACGGCCAGGGTGAGGTCGCTGGCGGCGTCATCGTGATGCGCTCCGGCAAGAACGCACTGGAAACCATCGAAGCGGTCAAGGCTAAGCTCGCCACGCTGCAGAAGAGCCTGCCAGCCGGTGTCGAGATCGTGCCGACCTACGACCGTTCCGCGCTGATCAACCGCGCGGTGGAGAACCTGACGCACAAGCTGATCGAGGAATTCATCGTCGTCGCATTGGTGTGTCTGGTGTTCCTGTTCCATCTGCGCTCGGCGCTAGTGGCCATCGTCTCGCTGCCGCTGGGCGTGCTGGCGGCCTTCCTGGTGATGCGCTACCAGGGCGTCAATGCCAACATCATGTCGTTAGGCGGCATCGCCATCGCCGTCGGTGCCATGGTCGACGCCGCCGTGGTCATGATCGAGAACGCGCACAAGCACCTGGAACGCTGGCATGAGGAAAATCCGAACCGCGAGCTCGAAGGCCACGAGCGCTGGAGTGTGATCGGCGAATCGGCAGCCGAGGTCGGGCCGGCGCTGTTCTTCTCACTGCTGATCATCACGCTGTCATTCATTCCGGTGTTCACGCTGGAGGCGCAGGAAGGCCGGCTGTTCTCGCCGCTGGCATTTACCAAGACCTACTCGATGGCAGCAGCGGCTGGTCTGTCGGTCACGCTCGTGCCGGTCCTGATGGGTTACATGATCCGGGGACGGATTCCCACGGAGCAGTCCAACCCGCTCAGCCGCTGGCTGATCCGCCTCTACCAGCCGATGCTGGCCAAGGTGCTCGCCTACCCCAAAGCCACCGTCGGGATCGCCGCCGTCCTGCTGATCGCAACCGCCTGGCCGGTGATGCGGATCGGAGGCGAATTCATGCCGCCGCTGGATGAAGGCGACCTGCTGTACATGCCATCGGCGCTGCCGGGGCTCTCCGCCGGCAAGGCGGCCCAGCTATTGCAGCAAACCGACCGCCTCATCAAGACCGTCCCTGAGGTCGCCAGTGTGTTCGGCAAGGCAGGCCGCGCCGACACCGCCACCGATCCGGCCCCCATCGAGATGTTCGAGACCACCATCCAGTTCAAGCCGCGCGAGCAGTGGCGGCCCGGCATGACCACCGACAAGCTGGTGGAGGAACTTGACCGCGTGGTCAAGGTACCGGGCCTGTCCAACATCTGGGTGCCGCCGATCCGCAACCGCATCGACATGCTCGCCACCGGCATCAAGAGTCCGGTCGGCATCAAGGTGGCGGGCACGGACTTGAAGGAAATCGACCGGCTGACCACTCGGATCGAGGAGGCCGTCAAGACCGTACCCGGAGTCACGTCCGCGCTGGCCGAACGCCTGTCCGGCGGGCGCTACATTGACGTCGATATCGATCGGATGGCCGCGGGGCGATACGGCCTCAATATCGAGGACGTGCAAAGCATCGTGTCATCAGCCGTGGGGGGAGACAACGTGGGTGAAGTCGTGGATGGTCTGGCCCGGTTCCCCATCAACGTCCGTTACCCACGGGACTACCGCGACTCGGTCGAGCAGTTGCGGAGCCTGCCGATCGTCACCGACCGCGGCCAGCAGATCACGCTGGCCGACGTGGCCCGTATCCAGGTGGTGCAAGGCCCGCCGATGTTGCGCAGCGAGAACGCCCGGCTGTCGGGCTGGGTGTACGTGGACATCCGTGGGCGCGATTTGCGTTCCGCAGTGAAAGACATGCAAGCGGCGGTCGCCAAAGCGGTGCCGATGCCGGCGGGCTATGCGCTGAGCTGGTCGGGCCAGTTCGAGTACCTGGAGCGCGCCAGCGCCAAACTGAAGGTCGTCGTGCCGTTCACTTTGCTGATCATCTTCGTGCTGCTGTACCTGGTGTTCGGCCGGATCGACGAGGCGCTGCTCATCATGGGCACGCTGCCGCTCGCGCTGATCGGCGGTTTCTGGCTGCTCTATCTGCTGGGCTACAACTTGTCGGTGGCCGGGGTCGTCGGCTTCATCGCACTGGCCGGCGTGGCGGCCGAGTTCGGCGTGATCATGCTGCTCTACCTCAAGCAGGCGTGGACGGAGCGGCAGGAGGCGGGCCAGAACACGATACCAGCGCTGCTGGAAGCCATCCAGGAAGGCGCCGTGCTACGGGTCCGCCCGAAGGCCATGACGGTCGCCGTCATCCTGGCCGGCCTGATCCCGATCATGTGGGCGCACGGCACCGGGTCCGAGATCATGCAGCGCATTGCCGCCCCGATGGTCGGCGGCATGGTCACTGCGCCCTTACTGTCCCTGTTCGTCGTCCCAGCCGTGTATCTGCTGATCCGTCGGCGGCAGACGAAATCATCACCACTTCCCACCCACCCCTCACATCAAGAGGAATCACCATGAAGCACATCAAGACCTTTGCGATCCTGCTTGCACTCACTGCAGCGCCAGCGGCATTTGCGGCCGAATCCATGGATGGCATGGACATGAAGCCGGCCGGCCATGCCAAGCAGTCACCCAAGCCCGTGGCTGCGGAGATCCGCAAGATCCACCTCGACACCGGCAAGGTCACGCTCAAGCACGGCGCCATCGACAACCTCGGCATGGGCGCGATGACGATGACGTTTGCCGTGAAGGACAAGGCGTCGCTGAAAAACTTCAAGGAAGGCCAATCAGTGTTGGCGGTCTTTGACATGGTCGATGGCCAGCCGACCGTGGTGGACCTGCGGAGCAAGTAAGCCGTCGGCGGCGCACGGCCCATCGGTCGTGTGCCGCCGCAAGGTATGGCTGCAATCAGCCGGACAGGGTTTTCGCCGTAATGCCATGCCGTTGCGTCAACACTGCCAGCATCAGCGATGCCGCGCCCGCGGAGATAGCCATATCAGCAAGGTTGAATGCCGGCCAGTGGAGTTGCATCCAATGCAGGTCCAGAAAGTCCACGACCTGACCACGCCAGACGCGGTCTGTGAGATTTCCCGCTGCACCGCCAAGGATCAAGCTGTACGCCAAAGCTTCCATACGAGACAACCGCTTGCGCAACGTGTGGGCCAACCACGCTGAGACAGCCAGGCCCAAGCCAATAAAAAGGTAGCGCTGCCAGCCGGCCTCATTGGCGAGGAAACTGAAGGCCGCGCCAGGATTGCGCACGTACACGAGGTTGAACGTTGACGTGATCTCAACCCGCTCACCATAGGCAAACATCCGCGTGATGGCGAACTTGGCAGCTTGATCGGCCATGAAGCAACACGCCGCAACGCCATACCAGACCGCGTTCGGTGTGCCACGGTTCCTCCATGTTGCAGCAAGCAACGGCACCAGGTGGCCAGCGACAACGACGCAGCCAGCCCCGAGGGTCCAGCCCGCAAGTACATCCGCCGGAAAATGCATCCCCGCCGCAATGCGTGACCACCCGACGAGAGCGGCGTAGCACACCAAGGCGAGATGGCCTCGACGTCCCATCAAGGGCCAGAGTGCGCCCACAACCAGTGCCGCGTAGGTCGCGTGTCCGCTGGGCAGGCTGTAGCGCAGTTCCGCTACGCCGATGACGTGCACGAGAGTGCCAAGCACTGCGGGCGGCCGCGGGAAATCCAGCCCCCACTTCAACGCGGAAGCGGCCAGCAAGGCGAGCGCAAAGGCCACGCCGAACGTGACCAGACGGTGCCGCACAGCGCATGCGCGAGTCGGATTCGATGCAGACGTGGACCACCACCACAGGCCCAGCAGCATGAGCGGCGCGGTCCAATAGCTCCCAACCAGACTAAAAAGCCACGCCCACGGGTCCAGCGCGCCCGGCGTCCCGGAATTGATGGCCTGGAACAGCGCGACATTCCAGCCGCCCCAGTCGTACAACAGGAACTTCCAATTCATTTGCGCAGCAACCTCAGCCCGTTGCCGACCACCAGCAGGCTGGCCCCCATGTCGGCAAACACCGCCATCCACATGGTGGCCTGGCCGGTAAAGGTCAGCACCAGGAACACCACCTTGATGCCGAGCGCCAGCGCAATGTTCTGCTTCAGAACTCCCGCCGTGGACCGGGATAGCCGTACAAAGGCCGGGAGCTTGCGCAGATCGTCGTCCATCAGCGCGACGTCGGCCGTTTCGATCGCCGTGTCCGTCCCGGCGGCCCCCATCGCGAAACCGATATCGGCCCGTGCCAGCGCCGGCGCGTCGTTGATGCCATCGCCGACCATGCCGATGGTTCCCTGTGCCGATAGCTGCTCGATTTCGCGCTGCTTGTCTTCCGGTAGCAGGTTGCCCCGAGCTTTGTCGATACCCACTTGCTGCGCGATCGCCTCCGCGGTGTGCGGGTTGTCACCACTGAGCATCACGGTTTTGATGCCCAGCGCGTGCAGGTCCTTGATCGCCTGGCGACTGCTGTCCTTGATGGTGTCGGCCACGCCGAACAGCGCGCGTACGCCGTCCGGGCCGATCAGCATCACGACGGTTTTGCCCTGGGTTTCGAGGGTGGCAAGGTTGGTTTCCAATGCCGGCGAGCACACCCCGAGTTCCTCAACCAGGCGATGATTGCCCAAGTGATAGAGCGCACCGTCGATATGGCCCCGGACGCCGCGCCCAGGCATGGCCGCGAAATCGGCGACCTCGCCTGGGGTGAGACCTTTGTCCTGCGCTGCGCGGGCCACCGCCTGAGAGACGGGGTGGTCGGAGCGAATCGCCAGGCTGGCGGCAAGCCTCTCGGCGGCCGAGGGGTCTGTGCCGTTCCAGGCCATGACATCGGTGAGCGCCGGCTTGCCGTGTGTGATGGTGCCGGTCTTGTCGAGCGCCAACCATTTCAGCTTGCGCCCCTCTTCGAGATAGACCCCGCCCTTGATCAGGATGCCGCGTCGCGCGGCGGCGGCCAGGCCGCTCACGATGCTCACCGGCGTCGAAATCACGAGGGCGCAGGGACACGCGATCACCAGCAGTACGAGGGCCTTGTAGATCCAATCCAGCCAGGCGGCACCGAACAGGAGCGGCGGCAAGATGGCCACCGCCAGCGCGACGGCGAAGACGATGGGGGTGTACAGCCGGGCGAACTGATCAACGAAACGCTGCGTGGGTGCGCGACTGCCTTGAGCAGCCTCCACTGCGTGGATGATGCGTGCCAGCGTAGAGTCGCTTGCCGCCGCGGTGACGCGGTACTCGAACGATCCGGACTCGTTGATGGTGCCGGCGAACACCGGGTCGCCTTCCGCCTTCTCGACCGGCAGGCTCTCGCCCGTAATCGGTGCCTGGTTCACGGAGGAGCGCCCCTGCAGCACCTCGCCATCGAGCGCGATGCGCTCGCCCGGCTTGACCCGCACCCGGCTGCCGACGGCAACGGTCTTGGCATCGACGTCGCCCCAGCTCCCATCGCTGCGCTGAACCATGGCGGTCTCGGGCGCGAGATCCATCAAACCACGGATCGCGTCACGCGCACGATCCAGCGACCGGGCTTCGACGACTTCGGCCAGCGCGAACAAGACCATCACCATCGCTGCTTCCGGCCAGTGGCCGATCACCATCGCGCCCGTCACCGCAATCGACATGAGGGCACTCATGTTCAGGTTGCGGTTCTTGAGCGCGATCCAGCCTTTCTTGTAGGTGGTGAGCCCGCCGGTCAGGATCGCGGCTAATGCCAGGACCACCACCACCCAGTGATTGCCACCGTTGAGCCAATAGACGACCTCCGCCAGTACGGCGTTCGCCCCGGAAATGGCAAGCGGCCACCATTTGGTGGGCGCGGCATCCGGCACAGAAGCGGGTGCGGCAGCGGAGGTGTCGCGGACCTCGGCATCGAAGCCAAGCGATTGGATGGCGGCCAATACTTGGGGCAACGTGTGCGCAGCGTGACGGACCGCCAGCGTGCGCTGAACGAGGTTGAAATCAAGACCGGCCACACCCGGCACGCCCGCCAGCTTGCCCCGAATCAGTGCTTCCTCAGTGGGACAGTCCATCTGCCGGATGGTCAGGACCGTGCTTTGCGCGGAACGCGTCTCTTCCGCGCGCACGGCTTGCATGCCAATGGCCGACAACGCCTGTTCGATTGAGGCCGGGGACGGCAGCCGGTGATTGACGGTCAGCGAACGCTGTACCAGATTGAACTCAAGCTTCACCACCCCAGGCAACGTCGCCAGCTTGTTGCGAATGAGCGCTTCCTCGGTTGGGCAATCCATGTTGTCGATCCGGTAGCGCGAGCGCTTCAAATCGACGCCAGTTGCATCGGGGGCCGGAGGCGCCACGTTGACAGCAGCGCAATCGCATCCCTTCGGGCCGCATTCGCTCACGGCAACTCCTTGTCGCTTGAATTGGATTGGGCTTAAGTACACACTCTATAGTTACTATAGAGTCAAGAGACTCCTGCCCAACATCATGACGATTCAGATCGGTGAACTGGCCAAGCGCACGGCGTGCCCGGTTCAAACCATCCGCTACTACGAGCGCGAAGGCCTGCTGCCGCCGCCTGAGCGCAGCTCAGGAAATTTCCGGCTGTATGGCGAGCGGCACATTGAACGGCTGCAGTTCATCCTCCACTGCCGGTCGCTGGACATGCCGCTGAGCGACGTGCGGGCTCTGCTGCGCTACCGCGAGCAACCGCGCGAGGATTGCGGTGCGGTGAACACCCTCCTGGACAAGCATATCCATGAGGTCGAGCGGCGCATCGAGGCGCTTGCGGCCTTGAAGCGCCATCTGTACGCGTTGCGCGAAAGCTGCTCCGATGGCCGGGCCGCTGAAGCGTGCGGGATCCTGCAAGGGTTGTCCGACGCGAGTTACGGGTGCGACGCTGACGTCACCCGTCAAGGCTGATACGCAGCCCACAGGTCATCGTCCCGATTCTTCGCGCCGATCATCTCTCAGGAACCGCCTGCACGGCTGCAGGGAGGACGTGGATGGCTTTTGCTGCGAAACATGAATTACAATCATTCTCATTTAAGGCAATCTCTCCCGCTTCGCCGGAAGGTTTTTCATGCAGCTGCAGCGCGTCGTTTCTCTCCTCCTGTTCTACCTTCTGGCATCGGTCTCAAGCGCGTACGCCGACACGCTGTCGACGCAAGACAAGACCAAGCAGGTCTGGCAGTTGCTTGATTATCTGGCGGTCGATTACGGCCGCTCCGTCAAGGACGGGCAGGTCGCCAATGCCGACGAGTACGCCGAAATGCAGGAATTTGCGCATGCGGCGGAGCGCCAGATTGCAGAGTTGCCGGCGGGGCCCGGCACGCAAGCACTGCTCAAGGATGCCGGGGCATTGCGCTCGCAAATCGCCGACAAAGCCGCGCCAGCCGCAGTCGGTGAGCAGGCGCACAAGCTCGCGGATAGCTTGCTGGCAGCCTATCCGGTGCCAATGGCGCCCAGCAAGGTGCCCGACCTCAAGCGTGGGGCCACGCTGTATCAAAATCAGTGTGCGTCCTGCCACGGTAGCTCCGGACACGCCGATGGCGTTCTGGCCGCCAAACTGAGTCCGCCGCCCATTGCCCTGGCCGATCATCAACGGGCTCAGGAGCGCAGCGTCTTCGCGCTCCAGCAGATCATCACGCGCGGTGTCGAGGGCACCTCGATGCCGAGCTTCGCGCAGCTCACCGACGACGATCGCTGGGCGCTCGCCTATTTTGCGTCGACCCTGTCGTATTCCGATGCGGATCGGCAAGCCGGCGCCAAGTTGTGGGCGTCCCGCCCTGAGTTGCATGGCGCGGTGCCCACGCTCGCCAAACTCAGCCAGACGCCCGAGGCGTCGCTGGCTAAGTCGACCAGCCCGGATGCTGCGCGGCAATTGACCGCTTACCTCAGAAGCGCTCCGGACGTGCTGAGCGCGTCCACCGCTGACAGTCTCGCGATTGCCAAGGACAAGCTGAAGGAAAGCGTGGCCGCCTTCGACCAAGGTGACAAAGCGACCGCCTCGCGCCTTGCGCTTTCCGCCTACCTCGACGGCTTCGAGCCGGTTGAGCCCGCCTTGGCCGCCAAGAACCAGGCGCTGTTCCAGGACATCGAAAAGACGATGGGGCTGTACCGCAACGCCATCACAACCGGACAGGCAGGGCAAGTGCAGGAAATCGCTCAGCGTCTGCAGACCATGTTGACCGAAGCCCAGGACGCGCTGGGCGGCACTAACGATCCGCTGTCGACCTTCCTGGGCGCCTTGACGATCCTGCTGCGCGAAGGCCTTGAAGCGCTGCTCGTCGTGGTCGCCATGATGGCGTTCCTGAAGAAAGCGGAGCGCACGGACGTGCTTCCGTACGTCCATGCCGGCTGGATTGTTGCACTGGCCGCCGGTGGGCTGACGTGGGCCGTCGCCACCTATCTGGTGGACTTGAGCGGCGCCAGCCGCGAGATGACCGAAGGTTTCTCGGCGATCTTTGCGGCCGTGGTCCTGCTTGGCGTGGGGATGTGGATGCACCAGAAGAGCCTGGCCGGTCGCTGGCAGGCCTACGTGAAGCAGAAGCTGTCGTCGGCGCTGAACAAGCGCTCGGCGATCATGCTGTTCGTGCTGTCGTTCGTGACGGTGTACCGCGAGGTGTTCGAGACAGTGCTGTTCTACGCCGCACTGTGGAGCGAAGGCAACGGCATCTACCTGCTGGCCGGCTTGGGCTCGGGGATCGCCATCCTGGCAGCCATCGCCGTTGTTCTACTGCGATCCTCGGCACGCCTGCCGATCCGCCAGTTCTTTGCCTTCAGTTCGGCTCTGGTCGCTGTCCTGGCGGTAGTGCTGATCGGCAAAGGGGTCGCAGCGCTGCAGAAGGTCGGCTTCCTGCACATCACGCCGATTTCGATGCCGCGCATCGACGTGCTGGGAATTTACCCCTCTGTGCAGACCGTGCTGGCCCAGGTGGCGATTCTGTTGATCATTGCCGGCATGATCGCCTACAACGTGCGGTCTGCATCGAACAAGGCATAAGCGTCAGCCTACCGCGAACCAGGGGTCCGGCCGAAGCGCGTCGGACTCGTACAGCCTCAAGTGAGCTGCCGTCACCGGCGCATACGCCCGGCACCTGCCGTCTCGCCCGACGACAGCCTCCGCGCGCCATACCGCGCAAGGATGATCAACGCGATGGTGGCCACACAGAAGGCAGCGCCGGCATAGAAGGTGAAAGCGGCCCCGAGCTGGTCCCACAGCAGGCCAGCCAAGGCGCTGGCCACCAGCAGCGCTAGGCCGCTGGCCAGGTTGAAGAAGCCGAAAGCAGTACCGCGCAAATCCTCTGGGGCGGTGTCGGCGACCATGGTGGCGAGCAGCCCCTGCGTCATGCCCATGTGAAGGCCCCACACTGCCACACCGGCAAGCGTGGCGGCCCAATGCGCGCTTACTGCTAGCACCAGGTCGGCGAGAATCAGGACCCCAAGGCCCCACGCCAGCAGCGTGGTGTGACGTAGGCGATCGGACAGCTTGCCAAACGGATAGGCCGAGAGCGAATAGACGACGTTCATCGCGACCAACACCAGCGGCGCCAGGTATAGCGGCAGGCCGACCTGCTGGGAGCGCAGCACCAGAAACGCTTCGCTAAAGCGCGCCAGCGTGAACAGCGCTCCAATTGCGACCACTTGCCAGTATGGACGTCCAAGCCGGACAAGGTTCGCCCACTTGATCGGGTTGGTCCGCTTGGCGCCGATGTGGGTATCCGGTTCCCGCACGCCGACCAGAAGGAGCAACACCGAGAGAATGCCCGGGATGACGGCCACCCAGAAAACAGCCCTGAAATCGTTCGCCCACAAAAACATCAGGCCAATGGCGATCAGGGGGCCGAGAAAGGCGCCCACAGTATCCAAAGACTGCCGCAACCCGAAGGCTGCCCCTCGGAGATGCGGTGGCGCAATGTCTGCGACCAGCGCGTCACGGGGTGCGCCCCGAATGCCCTTGCCGATCCGGTCGGCCAGACGCGCCGCCAGCACGACTCCCACCCCTGGCGCCAGCGCGAAGAACGGCTTAGACAGCGCCCCAAGGGCATAGCCCAGCACCGCGATCCCTTTACGCTTGCCGAGGTAGTCGCTCAATGCGCCCGAAAACACCTTGACGATCAACGCAGTCGCCTCGGCGACACCCTCGATGAGGCCAACATAGAAGGCACTCGCGCCGAGTGCGGTCACCATGAAGACAGGCAGCAGGCTGTGAATGATTTCCGACGAAATGTCCATCAGCAGGCTGACAAAGCCAAGCATCCAAATCCCTGCGGGTATCTGGCTCAAGGTGGTGCGAGTGGGTGCAGTCACAGCGATTGGCTCTGTGTCGGGTGGATCGATCCTGCCATAGCGAGGCCGAGAACCGCGGTCGCTTGAGCCGCGCTGGTCGCGCCCATACCGTATGGCCGCGCCACGAGTCTATCCGCTCCCTTGAGGTCGTCGCGACACAAACGGGCATTTTCCCGCGATTACAGCAGGTTCTTTGTCATACACGTGGCGGACGCCGGACACAGCAAGCTGAATTGCGAGCTGGATTGAAGCGAGCCAGGCGCCAAGCGCCGGTCGAAGCGCTCGTACCCCAGCGCGGTGAAGTAGCCTGCTGCTGTCGTCGTCAGCAGAAAGAGGCGGCTTACGCCAATGGCAAAGGCATCGCGCTCGGCGATTCCCACGAGGGCGCGGCCAAGACCGTTCTGGCGGGCGCATTTGGCGACGGCGACCGATCGGAGCAGCGCATCCGACCCGTATAGCTCCAACCCTGCACAAGCCAAAAGCTCTCCATCCTGCACAGCCAGGTGGAAGCGGCTGACTTGCCCGACCGCAACATCCTCGCTCGGCAGCCCTTCCTCAATGAGCAGCGCGCGAATGGCTGGATAGTCCTCAGGGCGTGCAGGGCGAAAGTCAGGTGTGCTCATTGGAGAAGTCAATCCGCCGGGTGTTCGCCGGAGGACTCGATGACGTTGGGATGCCCGCGACGCGCCAGACGCGGCTCCAGCATCCGGTGCAGCATCAATCCGAGCACCGCGCCAGCGCATTCGGCCAGCACAAAACCCGGTACGCTGCTTGGGGCAATGCCGGCGAAACTGTTGCTGAACATGCGTCCGAACGCGGCCGCCGGGTTGGCGAACGACGTAGAGGCCGTAAACCAGTAGGCCGCACCGATGTAGGCCGCCACCATGGAAGAGGCACGACCGTTCGGCGCACGCAGAATCACCAGCAGCAGCCCCGCGGTCGCCACCGCCTCGGCAATCCATTGCCCCGGTCCGCTGCGCACCTTGGTCGAGAACTGCAGGATCGTCATGTCGAACATGGCGTGCGCCAGCCATGCACCCAGTACCGCCCCCACAAGCTGTGCCGCGATGTAGGGAGCGAGCGCCGAACCGGGCAGTTCTGCGCGTGCCGCCATGACCGCACGGACAGCCGGATTGAAGTGCGCGCCGCTGATCGGCCCGAACACCTCGATCAGGATGTAGAGGCCGCCGACCGTGGCAGCTGTGTTGGCCAGCAGTGCCACCGCGACGTTGCCGCCCGCCAGGCGCTCGGCCATGATGCCGGACCCGATGACAATGGCGAGCAGTAGCGCCGTGCCCAATGCTTCGGCGGCAAGCCGGCTGCGCAGATCCACCATGGCGTTCAGTCTTGCGAGATGCGTTCGAGCTGCGCTTGCAACTCGGCGTTGGAGAGCGTATCGAGTGGCAACGCCAGCAGTTGTAGCATGCGGTAGCCGATGGCTTGGCGCGTCACCTCAAACGCTTGTCGCTTACCCTCGTCGCCGCCTGGAGCGTTGGATGGGTCGGCATAGCCCCAATGCACCTTGACCGGGCTGCCCGGCCAGTAGGGACATTGCTCGGCGGCGGCGCTGTCGCACACGGTGATGACGACGCGCATCTGTGGCGCACCGTCAGCGACGAACTCGTCCCAGCTCTTGCTGCGATAACCGGCGGTGTCGATGCCGGCGTTGGTGAGGGCTTCCAATGCAAACGGGTTGAGGCGGCCGCTCGGCGCGCTACCGGCGCTGTAGGCGCGCACGTCTTTGCCGAGCTTTTGTGCCCAGTGGTTGAGCATGCCTTCACTCAGCACGCTGCGTGCGGAGTTGTGGGTGCAGAGGATAAGGACGTTTGTAGTCATGGGAAGAAATCGGGTTATTGCTGGCCGATGTCGCGCACAGCCTTCTGTAAGGCAACGGTATCGAGCTTTGGAATTGGCAACGACAGGAACAGCTCGATGCGGCGCTTCAGGGTGATGGCTGCATCGCGGATGGCCTGCTGCTTGCGCTCGTCGGAACCCTCCACCGCTGCAGGATCAACCACACCCCAATGGGCGGTCATGGGCTGGCCCGGCCATACCGGACACACCTCGCCGGCTGCCTTGTCGCAGACGGTGAAAACGAAGTCCAGTTCGGGCGCGCCGTCTTGCGAGAACTCGTCCCAGCTCTTGCTACGGAACCCGTCCGTCGGGATACCGAACTGCTGCAGGGCATGCAGCGCAAACGGGTTCACCGCACCGGCGGGGTGGCTACCTGCGGAGAAGGCCTTGAATCGGTCGCCACCGAGGTGGTTCAACAGACCCTCGGCCAGGATCGAGCGCGCGGAATTGCCGGTGCAGATGAACAGCACGTTGTAGGTCTTGTCGGCCATGGAGGGGCTCCTAGCAGCAGGACGAACCCGACTTCACCGCAATCCCAATCGGCTTTCCACCCGGCGCACGCGGAGCGCAGCAGGCGGAGCCTTCAGTAGCAACTTCTTCCTTCTTGCCTTCGCTGAATACCGGGATGTTGCCGAGCGAATGGAAGTGCTCCCACGCGATGCCCTGCGGGTCGGTGATCCAGTGCTTGTCGCTACGGGCGTAGCAGCAGGTGGTCTCGCCCTCGTCCAGCAACGCCATGTCTGCGGCTTCGGCTCGCGCCTTCAACTCGGCCAACTCGGCAGCGTCATCGACCTGGAAGCCGAGGTGGTCCACTCCGGCGGCGCTGCCGCGCGTGGAGATGGCAAAGTTGATGCGCGGATCGTCCAGCATCCATTTCGCATAGTCGCTTTCCACGCGCGCCGGCTCGGCGGCGAACAGCTTCGAATAGAAGGCGATGCTCTTGCCAAGATCGTCAACGTGAACGTGTACGTGAAATCGCTTCATTTGGCATCTCCAGTCAGCATTTGCATGCGGTGGTGTCGGCTTCCAGGCAGGCTTCGCCCTGGCAGCAGTTGGCGGTCAGGAAGCCCAACAGTGCATCCATATGGTCGTAGGCCGCGCGGTAGATCAGGTTGCGGCCGTCGCGCTCTTGCGTCACCAGGTGCGCGTTCATCAGTTCCTTGAGGTGGAACGACAAGGTCGCACCCGGCACGTCGAGCTGTTCGGCGATCGCACCTGGAGTCATGCCCGTGGGCCCAGCCACCACCAGCATGCGGAAAACTTGCAGGCGGAGGCTGTGCGCGAGCGCGGCGAGGGATCGGATGACGTCGTTTTCTTCCATATTTCCAATGTAGTAGAAATATGGATTGATGGCAAGGAGTACGGTCACTGTTGACCGGTGCCACATCACGGTGCTGCAGCGGCGACAATATGGCCATCCAGCCCACCACGACTGCTTCATGGCCGACATCGACCGATACCTGGAAGCCGCAACCCGCGATCACACGCGACGCAGCTATCAGTCTGCCATCCGCCATTTCGAGCGGGAATGGGGAGGCTTCCTGCCGGCCAGCGCCGACAACATTGCGCAGTATTTGGCCGAGCACGCGCAGACGCTTTCCATCAACACGCTGCGTCAGCGTTTGGCTGCGATCGCGCAATGGCACATCTCGCAGGGCTTTCCGGACCCCACCCGAGCGCCACATGTCCGCAAGGTTCTGAAGGGCATCCAGGCGCTGCACCCGGCCCAGGAGCGACGTGCCAAGCCGCTGCAGCTCGCCCAACTGGAGCAGTTGGTGGCGTGGCTGGACGCGCAAATTGCGGCAGACTCGGCCGCGGGAAACGTCCATCCACTACAAGTTCATGCCCGCAACAAGGCGCTGGTGCTGATCGGCTTCTGGCGGGGCTTCCGCTCCGACGAACTGAGCCGGCTGCAGATCGAGCACATCACGGTCGAGGCCGGCCGGGGCATGACGATCTTCCTGCCGCGCACCAAGACGGACCGCAACCACGTGGGCACCACCCACAAGGCACCGGCCCTGTCGCGCTTGTGTCCGGTCGCCGCCTACGAGGCTTGGCTGGGCGCATCCGGATTGGCCGGCGGCCCCGTGTTCCGACGGATCGATCGCTGGGGACGGATGGCCGACGACGGGCTGCAGGCCAGCAGCATCGTGCCGTTGCTGCGTTCGCTGTTTCGTGACGCAGGCCTGGCGCAGGCGGGTAGCTACAGCAGCCACTCGCTGCGGCGCGGCTTCGCCACCTGGGCCAATGGGAGGGATGGCCGGGATTCGTAAAAAATCCGCCACATCCGATCTAAGGTGCTGATTTGAAAAGAAAATAGGTCATAGGATCAAGCGGTGGAGCGCGCCTCTATGGATTCAAGGGGCAACGTACACTTCAAAAACATACACCTTCGCAATTGGCCGTACGGCCACCGACCCTGCTCTCAGTGAGCCACACTGGTATCACCTGACGCCTGCGGTGCACGTTCCAGGGTGTCCGCCGAAATCAGTTTGCGCCCATACAGCATTCCCGGCACCAGCACGCTGGTTATCGAAACAAGACGCGCATACGAGCGACAAATTGAACGCATTCTTTGAGAAGATAGACTCCGATCTTTTGAAGAACACTGGCGTGCATGACCGATTTGACAAGAACGCTCATTGAGCGATGGAAAGCTGACAGGGACGGGACATATCAGACGTGGTTTCTCTGGCCGGAGCGCCTCAAGAACTTCCGCTCCATTCGGCGCGGCATCGGCGCGGTCGTCAATGAGATTCAAGCTGGGACATTCGGCAACGCCTATCGCGGGTCCCCCCTCGAAACCGTGGTCTCCTCGATTGCAGAGCAGCGCCAGATCTTCAAGGGGGCGGACCATGCCTTCCTCTGGAAGCCCAAACTGCGCATCCCGGACATCTATGAGAATGCCGATCATCAGCGAGCGTTCGCCAGGCTGCTGCATACGTGCAATTGCTGCGACACCGAACAAGAACTGGTTCAAGCGATTCAGCAGTTGAACCAACACGGCATCAAGGGGCTGGGCCCGGCCGTCGCCAACCTGCTGTACTTCATTCACCCGACGCTGGCGGTTCCCTTCAACACCGCGATCGTCAACGGATACAACGCGCTGACGGGTTCTCGCGTCAAGCTCGGGAAATGGGACCACTACCTGGCCATGCGCGAGGGTGTGCTGTCCCTGAATGGTCGCTACCGCGACCTCCTGTCCAACGATTTGGGCGCAGTTGCCGGACTGCTGTTCGATATCGGAATGGAGCGCTATCCGGCGCCGCCGCGAGAAGGCGATGCTGCCACGATCGCTGAGTGGGAGAGCAATCTGGCCAAGGCGCGCGAGGAAGCGGCCTCCTTCGCCAAACAACTTCAGGCGGGACGAACCGACGATGCCTCCCATACAGAGGTGCAAGGCTGGTTGCGCGATCTCGGCAAGGCACTGGGCTTCGCAGTATGGGTGGCAACCAACGACCGTAGCCGCCCTTACAACGGCGGCGTGCTCAGCGATGGCTGCCTGGCAACGTTGCCGAACTCGCTGTTGGTAGCGGGTGCCGACACCGTGCCCCTTATCGACGTCGTTTGGCTGAACGCTGCTTCGCTGGAGGTGGAAGCCGCCTTCGAGGTCGAACACACCACTTCGATCTACTCAGGCATCGTGCGACTGCTTGATTTAGCCCTGGGCACAGAACAGCCGGCGAAGAAACACCTGTTCCTGGTTGCGCCGGATGGACGAGAGGCCGACGTGCGCGCTCAACTTGCACGCCCCGCCTTCAGCCGCGTATCGGAACTTGGCATCCGATATGTGCCCTACACCAGCCTCACCGAGCACCGGGAAACCATGGCCCGGTTCGGCGCAGGTATCAAGCCGATTGAAGCCATCGCCAAAACGCTCTGACCGGTGGCACGATTGCGGGTGCCAAGGAGACGGTCACACCCCATCAGCTGTATGCGCGGAACACGGTGGCCTGTCCGTCCAATCCGATCAGCAGGACGTTGTATGGCATGCGCCGATTACCGTATGCCGGCCCATCCATGCCAGGGGCGCCGAGCGGCATGCTGGGGACCGCCAGCCCGATCGCTTTCGGGCGCTCCTGCAGCAGACGCTTGATTTCGCGTGCCGGAACATGGCCTTCCAGCGCATAGTCCTGCACGATGCCCGTGTGACAAGAGGCATAGCGCTCTGGCATGCCAGCCTTTCGCCTGGCTTCCACCGTTTCCTCGACGTCATGTGCAACCACGTCGAACCCGTTGTCCCGCAAGTGGGCAAGCCAATCCTTGCAGCAGCCGCAACCCGGCGTTTTCCACACCTGGATCACGGGTTTCGATCCGGCCTTTTGCGCCAGGGCTACGGCAGGCAGCAGTAACAGACCTGCAATCAGGGACCGTCTTGTCGCGGACACGGGCTTGGCAGTCGGCGATTTCATCATCATGGTTCCTCCGGCAAACAGGTAAGCAGTATCAGGTTCCAGGCGGCGAAAGCACACCAAGCCAAGCGACCAACGCCAAAATCAGTATGGCAAGGCTGGTTTCCATGACCAGACTGCGGCGCAGTGCTATCACCGCGTGGACGTGGTCTGCGGCCCTAACCGCCGCCGCAAGCCGTGGGCTCAGCCGATAACGATTGGCTGCGGCCAGTCCGAGCATCAGCGCGAACAAAGCCAGCTTGATCAACAATAAGCGCCCGTATGGCGTGGTGAACAACCCGTTAATCGTCGGCCCAACGATCAAAAAATAGTTGAACGTCCCTGTCGCAAACAGCGTGGCAACAATCAGCGTCCCAAGACGCGCGAAGCCATTGGATGTGTGACTAAGGATTTCCACCGTTTCCGATGAGGCCGCTTGTCTTGTCGACGCCAGCAGCACAAACGCTGCCAATGCGCCAACCCAGGCGCCCGCGGCCAAAACGTGCGCGATATCAAATGTGAGATGAAGGTATCCCTTCACACCGTCGTCCATCGCCCCATGCCCGGCCCAAGTGACCGTTAGCAGAGCCACCGCACCCAGCCCGGCGCACACGCCGAAGTGAGGCGCTGGGTGCTTCCGCAAACGCGCAACGGCGACCAAGCATCCGGCCAGGGCCACCAATCGCGCCATCCAGGCCAGGCCAACCGCGGTGGTGGTCAGCATCATGCTGAAGACATGGCTGGTGAGTTCAGCGTACTCGGTGGCCCCCGTCATCGCCTTGGCCATGACAACGAAGCTCCAGAGCGACAGCACGATGCCCAATGCGGCAGTGACTCCGACGGCACGGACGTATCGGCGCGCAATCGCCGTGGCCCGGTGATCGGGTCGCAACGCCTGGACCCCGAACAGCGAGACCCCGAAAAGGATCGTCAAGTCCAGGTACAGCCCAAAGCGCAGGGCGATATTGAGCCAATCGTCCGCCATGGCCTTACTTCACCTTGAACGTGAAATTCCCCGTCATCGGGTGGGTATCCGACGAGACCGCGCGCCACTCCACCTTGTACGTCCCGGTCGTCAGCGGTTGTGCGGGCGTGATGACCATCGTCTTGGCGTCGTCGCCGGCGGAGACTTTTGCGCCAACCTTCATCGGGTTATGCCCCGACATGCCGGGCATCTCCGTCATGACGAGATTGGCCCCGGAGAATTGTGTCGTGAGGGTCTCCGAGAACTTCAGCTCGATCTTCGTCGGCGCAGTCACTTCCGCCTGATCGGCGGGCGTCGAAGAGACCAGTTTGGGATGCGCGAACGCGGCCGAAGCCAGAAGCGCCAAGGACGTGCCAATGATGGCCTTGGTGGCAAAACGAGACGTGAACATAGAAACACCCTTGTGGTTGGGAGTTGAGAAAACTAGAACCAGAGGCGCACACCCGCAACAAAACGGGTGTCGCCGCGGCGCCCACCGGCCGCTTCGATCATGTTGGCGGTACCGCCAAATGCCTGACTGCGTTCGACGCCGATATAGGGCGCAAACTGGCGGCTGAACTCATAGCGCAGCCGCAAGCCCACCGTCGCGTTGGAAAGCCCGCTGCCAACGGCGAGATCGGGATCGCGCTTGCCATAGAAGTTGGCTTCGATGCGCGGCTGCAGGATCAGCCGCTGGGTCAGCAACAGCTCGTATTCGCTGGACAGACGCAATGCCGTGCGTCCACTATTGCCCACATAGGCGGTGGCCTCGACATCGAACCAGTATGGAGCCAGACCTTGCACGCCGAAGGCCACCCAGTTGCGTGTGGGTCGGCCGAAACCCGTGTCATTCCGCACACCGAGCTGGGTATCCCAGAACGTTGTGACGGCATGGCTCCACAGCAACTCGGTGCGCGCCTCTTCGAAGCGCCCCTTTGAGACATCGCCTTCGGCTTTTAGGACCGCTTTGTTGTACACGCTGCCGAACCGGGCTTGCAATTCGTAGGCGGTTGCATTGGCATCGTTACCGTGCACCCACTCCAGCCGGTCAACCAGCACTGAGCCAAAGTTGTGCGCGTCCGCCATCATCATCATGTGGCGGGGATCGCCCAGTGCGTATTTGCCGGTGCCGAGCTGGTATCCGCCCGAGTAAGCATCGGGATCGCGTGCGTCGGGCGGCGCCGAACCATCCTGCATCTTCATGCTGCCGTGGTCCATGCCTTGCATCGAGCCGTGGTCCATCCCCTGCATTGAGCTGCCAGTATTCTGAGCGCCAGATTGGGACGCCGGGGTTGTCTCCCCGTTCATCAGTTGGATTTCCTGGGCCGAGGCAACGCCGATGCCGGCGGCAGCCAGCGCCACAGTCAACAGTGTTCTTACGTGCTTGTGCATGATCAATCCGCTGTGAAAGTCGAGCATCAGACCACCACCACTTCGCGGAACATACCCGCATCCATGTGCAACATCAGGTGGCAATGCCAGGCCCAGCGACCCAGCGCGTCCGCTGTGACGAGAAAGCTGATCCGTTGGGCGGGCTGGACGGGGATGGTATGCCGGCGCGCGAGGAACGTACCGTCCGGCGCTTCCAGTTCGCTCCACATACCATGCAGGTGCATGGGGTGCGTCATCATCGTGTCGTTGTGGAGGATGACGCGCAGCCGTTCGCCATAACGGAAGTGCACAGGTGTCGATTTGCCGAACTCCACGCCGTCGAACGACCACGTGTAGCGCTCCATGTTGCCGGTGAGGTGCAGTTCCACCTCGCGCTCCGGACCGCGCTTATCCATCGGACCGCCGATGGTATGCATGTCGGCGAGCACCAGAACGCGGCGCCCGTTGTTGCGCAGACCGACGCCGGGATCGTCCAGGTTGGTGCGCGCCATGTCGACGTGCATATCGGTGCTCGGACCGTATTCCGTGCGCGCGTGCCGTGCTGTCTTGCTCGGCACCTTCAAGCTGTTAGCCGCTCCGCCGGATTCCGCATGCTGGCTGTGGTCCATCATCTGCATGCCGCCGGAGTCCATCATGGTCATGCCAGTGTCGTCCATCATCTGCATGTCGCCATGATCCATACCGGGCATGCCGCCGTGGTTCATACCGGACATCGCACCATGGTCCATGCCCGACATGCCACCGTGGCTCATGCCACCCATACCGCCCATGTCACCCATCATGTCAGCCATGGACAGCCATTCCACCTTGTCGAGCGCAGGCACTGCAGCCTGCAAGCCCCGGCAGACAGCCAGCGTGCCACGTGCATAACCAGTACGGTCCATCGACTGCGAGAAGATGGTGTAGGCGTCGTCCTTGGGCGCGACCAGCACATCGCAAGTCTCGCCGGGGCCGAAGCGGAATTCGTCCACCGTGACCGGCTCGATGTTCTGCCCATCGACCTGAACCACCTTGAGTTTCAGCCCCGGGATGCGCACGTCGTAGAACGTGTTGCCGGAGCCGTTAATGAAGCGCAACCGCACAGTCTCGCCCGGCGTAAACAGGCCCGTCCAATTGCCGGCCGGCGTGACGCCGTTGGTCAGATAGGTGAGCGTTGCACTGGAGAGATCGGCCAGATCGGTCGGGTTCATGCGCATCTGGTTCCACATGGCCCGCTTTTCCATGGCCGCCTTCCAGCCATCGTTGGAAACGTCGCGGAAGAAGTCCACCACCGTAGGCTGGTGGTAGTTGTAGTAGTCGCCCTGCGTCTTGAGCTTGGAGAGGACGCGCATCGGATCTTCGTCGGTCCAGTCCGACAGCAGCACGCTGTAATCGCGGTCGGCCCGGATCGCGTCACCGCCGGCGGCATCGATGATGAGGGCGCCATAGACCCCGGTCATCTCCTGGAAGCCCGAATGCGAGTGGTACCAGTAGCTGCCGCTTTGTCGCACCTTGAAGCGGTAGGTAAAGGTCTCGCCGGGCGGAATGCCGTGGAAGCTGATGCCCGGTACGCCATCCATCTCGAACGGCAGGACAATGCCGTGCCAGTGGATTGACGTCGGCTCGCGCAGGCGATTGGTCACGCGCAAGGTGACGGTGTCACCCTCGCGCCAGCGCAGCGTGGGCCCCGGGAGCATGCCATTGATGGTCGTGGCCATAGCCGGCTTGCCCGTGAAGTTGACCGGCGTCTCGTCGATCACCAAGTCGAATTCGGTGCCGCGCAGCACTGGTGCGGTCCCCAGCGCGGTGGACGCAGCGGATGCCGCCGAAGTGAAACCACCCAGGCCCAAACCGGCGATGACACCGCCGGCAGCCAAACCTTGCACAAACCGCCGCCGCGGCAGGTTCGGTAGCACGAGGCCGGATGCACGATTGCTGCGCATGATCGAGATTTCCTTAACAAAATGTCCGACTCTGAAAGGTGGGTGCAGGCTACCCAGCGCCAGGCTACCCCGACCTGACTGAAACATTACAAATCCGTCATCTTGGTGTGATGCCGCCTGCAGCGCGGTACTCTACAGCCCATAAATCATAGGAAGTGATTCAGGCGCGATATGAAACTGTTGGTCGTCGAGGACGAGCCCAAAACCGGAGAGTATCTGCAGCAAGGCCTGACCGAAGCCGGCTTTGTGGTCGATCTGGCACGCAACGGTACTGACGGCCGCCATCTGGCCATGTCGGGCGACTACGACTTGCTGTTGCTGGACGTGATGCTGCCTGACGTGGATGGCTGGCAGATCGTCCAATCGTTGCGCGCTGCGGAACAGGCGGTGCCGGTGTTGTTCTTGACCGCCCGCGACAGCGTGGCCGACCGCGTCAAAGGCCTTGAAATGGGCGCCGACGACTACTTGGTGAAGCCATTCGCGTTTGCTGAGTTGCTAGCCCGGGTCCGCACGCTGCTGCGCCGGGGAACCGGTGCCGTCTCGTCCGACCGAATCCAAGTGGCCGACCTTGTGCTGGATTTGGCTCGCCGTCGTGCCTCACGCGGAGGCCAGAAGATCCCGCTGACGAGCAAGGAGTTCTCCCTGCTGGAGCTGCTGGTCCGCCGCCGTGGCGAGGTCTTGCCTCGCTCCCTGATCGCCTCGCAGGTCTGGGACATGAACTTCGACAGTGATACCAATGTGATCGACGTCGCCATTCGCCGGTTGCGCGCCAAGATCGACGACCACTTCGAGCCGAAGCTGATCCAAACGGTACGCGGCATGGGTTATGTACTGGAAGCGCCCGAGGACGCGGCCTGATGGGGCAGTTCTCCCTGACCACTCGGCTCACCGCGTATTTCTCGCTGTGTTCGGCAGCCGTCTTGCTGGGCCTGGGCGTGGTGATTGCGCTGGCCATGGATCAGCACTTTGCGGTGGAGGACTACACCGCGCTGCGCGAGAACGTCAGCGTCATTGAAAAGATTGTCGAATCGAGTCCCGCCGAACAGGTCCCCGAACGCATCCGCGAGGCAATCCAACATCGCACCGATCTCGTAGCTCGTATCCAGGGTTCGGACGGGCACATGCTGTACGTAACCCAGGATTTCGATTTTCAAGCGGCAACGCAAGCGCTGGCGCAGTTGCGGCATACCAGCGAAACCCTCGTTTGGGCGCAAGGCGGTCAGCAATATCGGGGCATGCACGCGGCCATCCCACTGCGAGATGGATCATCGGGCGAGCTTGATGTCCTGCTGGGGATCAACACGGACATTCACGCCCACTTCCTCCACACCTTCCGCGGGACGCTCGCTTTCTATATCGCCGTCGCAGCGCTGGCCACGGGCCTATTCGGCTGGTGGGCTGCACGCCGAGGCCTGGCGCCTTTGCGCACCATGGCCTCGCGGGCGCGCACGGTGACTGCCGACAAGCTCGATGAACGCATGCCTGTTGATACCGTGCCAGTCGAAGTGGCGGACCTTGCCGCGACCCTGAACGGCATGTTGGAGCGCCTGCAGAACGATTTCCGCCGCTTGTCGGACTTCTCGACCGACATCGCCCATGAACTGCGTACGCCTATCACGAACCTGCTCACGCAGACGGAGGTCGTGCTATCCCAGCCGCGCGAGGGCACGAAGTATCGCGATGTGCTGACCTCCAATGCGGAGGAACTGCAGCGCCTGGCACGCATGGTGTCCGACATGCTGTACCTCGCCAAGATGGAGCACAGCCTGACGCTGCCAAGCGCCGAAGACATCCGCATCGCTGACGAAATCCGCGCGTTGTTCGATTTCTATGACGCGCTTGCAGAAGACAAGGCTGTCCTGCTCGAAACGCGGGGCGATGGACACGTCACAGGAGACCGGCTCATGCTGCGCCGTGCGTTGAGCAACCTGCTCTCCAACGCCATCCGGCACACCCCGCGACATGGCCGCGTGGTCGTCTCGGTCAGTGATGATCGCGACGGCATGACGGTTTCGGTAGACAACGACGGCAGCGAGATCGCGCCGCAGCTGCTGCCATTTATCTTCGAGCGCTTTTTCCGGGCGGACAAATCGCGCGCGCGGCCCGAGTCGGAAAGTGCCGGCCTTGGCTTGGCCATCACCAAAGCGATCGTTGCGGCGCACGGCGGCACCATCACCGTTGCGCGCATTGACGGGCGCACACGGTTCTCTATCCGCCTACCGCGTTGCATCGATGCCGCAATATTGTCTGTATAGTTCTTTGCACACTGCGGCGACTACTGCCAAGCCGGGCTTGGCGGGCATTTTGGGTCGCAAACCGAAACAGCCGCCGGTTTCGCGCGCCACTCCGATGGACTCAAACGATGAGGATCGGCGCTTCATCGTACTCGGAATACGATCCTGCCATTGACAGGATGCCCATCGGATGAGACCGCTTGCCAGTCAACGCGATAGGAACCAGCCATGAGAGGTTGAGTCGGCTGAATAACGACCGTCTTGGCGTCTCCGCCACGCGATACTTCAGCCGGAATCTTCATCGGCCCGTGAAGCGCCCGGCCCGGCAGCCACGCCATAACTAGATTACCTCCCGAAGGCGGGAATACAAGTTCCTCTGAAAATCTCAATTCGATTCGCTTTGGGGCGGCCACTTCAGAATTGTTCGCTGGTCTCGATGAAACCAGCTTTGGATGGCCGAGAGCGATCTCGCTCAGAATCGCGAACAGGACGGTGACTGAGCCTCGCAATGCGCGGCGACTTGCGGACATGGCGCACCTCCGTTTCTTGGGAATGTGCATTTAGCTTAAGTCGTTGCACACGGAGCCTGTTGATGCAGGTCAGACCACCCACGAGCAACTAGCGTGCGATGAGATGGTAATCGGTGTCCCAAAACAGCACGATATGGCAATGCGTACCGAAGTTGTTGGTGCGCGCGGTAGCGCCCGCTGGGTGATGTCACGACGCATAGAGGTGTACGGGTTCGGCACCGGCTCGACACCGTCCACCAGAGGCTAGTTCTAGACCACTTTGCTGTGGCGCTGCTACGTTGGTGATTTGCTGCCCAATGCGATCCGGCACACCCCCGCGACATGGCCTTGTGGTCGTCGTGGCGCACGCGCGTCTCCACGTGCCGACCGCATTCCGCCGAGAGCGCGAACACTTCGGTTCACCATGGGCCACTGGCGGAAAGCGCACATGACCGCCACATGGCGGTCCGATTACGGTTCGGACAGATCTGGCCATTTGCGACTCAACGTGCCCCGCCTCTTTGGCACAAGGCGCCGTCCTTGCTTTCTCGTGGGTGCGCATGCCATGTCGGTACGCCAACCACCCAGGAGAACGACGATGTCTCACCAAACCTATCAAGAATGTCTCGACGCCTGTAACGCGTGTCAGGTCACATGCTTGCACTGTGCTGTGGCTTGCCTCAACGAGCCAAGCCCGGCGGAACTTGCCGACTGTATTCGCCTGGATCTCGATTGCGCGGAGTTGTGCCAGACTGCCGTTGGTTATATGGCACGCGGCAGCAGCCAAGCCAAAGCCGTTTGCGTATTATGCGCAACCATCTGTCAGAAATGCGGCGCAGAGTGCGCGAAGCATGCACACGACCACTGTCAAACTTGCGCACGTGCGTGTGAGGAATGCGCGCAAGCCTGTCGAGCTATGCAATAACGGCTTTGAACCCCAGTTCAATTGGAAGGAGCAAATGGCGCTGATAGGTCACATCCGCCGTCACGTGTTACACCATCCACGAATTGCCGGTTCGGTGCGCTGCCATTGGAAAGCGGCCTCAAAAGCACAATGCGCGCACATAGCACGAGGAATTTTCATTGTTGTTCATGCGCCCCGCCCTTCCCTCGTCTGCCTTTCTCCTTCTGCTTGAAAGCTGCGCTGCTCTGGCTGACGTTCAGCCTGCCGCGCCGCGCCCCACCAACGCAGTGCAGCCACACTACCAAGCAGCAACACAGCCGCCGCTGCCCAAAATGGAGCGAACGTATTCCATCCAAACAGGGTACCGGCACTCACCGAACCTAGTGCCTGCCCCAGGTTGCCTGCGGCTGCCTGCCTTGCCAACAGCGACCCAGCGAAACTACGGTCACCTTCCAGCAACTCATAAGACAGCACCGGTCCAATCATGCCGACGCCGGTAGCCACCACGGCGATTAGCAGCCCAAGCGCGGCGGCATCGGGCACCAGTGCGGCAAAGCCCAGTGCCACCGCTGAGCCGGCAAATGCGCCGGCAACCCAGCGATGGTCGATATGCTTGCGCACTGCCGGAAGCAGCAGCAAAGCCTGCGCGGCGAGCATCGCCAGGCTGCACGTGACAAACATCACCGCAATCATCGAGTTGGGTAGGCGCAGTGTCTGGCCACCAAACAGGCTGAAGCCGACTTCGAAGGTACCTGCGGCAAAGGACGCCAGCAGGGCTAACAGCATCGATACAGCAACGAAGCGCTTGCGCTGCCGGGTCATCTGCACCGAGCCGCTGTCGAGCAAGATCGGCTTGGTCGTGCTCAGGCAGCGGCGAACCGCCAACAGAAGTGGCAGTCCGACCGATGCGACCACCAACGCGGGCCAGTTGACCATACTGGGCATCTGGCCTGCAGGCATGCCCATCAGCGGCCCGGCAAGCCAACTACCGAACGCGGGGCCCGCGAGAAAGCCAACGAACGATGCACTACCGATCAGCACAAAGCGCCGACTCCTGTCCTCGGTATTGCTGATGTCGGTCACATAGGCCTGGGCACCGGGCACGATAGCCGCTGCCCCCGCCCCGGCGATCAATCGACCGCCATAGATCGCCATGAGACTGGGTATTAGCGCGACCATCGCGGTTCCCAGCACAAACATAGCGAAGCCGGTAGTCAGCGCCGCCGCCCGCCCACGATGATCCGACTGGCGGCCCCACCACGGCGCAAAGATGAACAGCGCGAGCGTGTAGATTCCTCCCAGCATGCCAACGTGCCACGCCAGCGTTTGCCGCGTCGCACCAGGCAGGTACTGCGCCAGATACAACTGCAGCAACGGCAGCCCGACTCCATAGCCGAGAGAGACAACAAATACCAGAGCAAGCAGCACGACCAACGCTGGCCTGACGGCCCGCGCATCGAGGGGTGCGGGAGTGGCGGACGATTGATTAAGCATGATGCCTTCAGCCCGCGCCGTGAGCGGCCACCGGAGCGGTCACGCCGTTGTGGACCGTCGCCGCGCTTGCGCGTCGGATTCCAGTCAGCCGGGTTCGCTTGAGCATTAGCGCGTTAATCGCCACTAGCGCAGAGCTGCCCGACATGGTAATCGCCGCCACCTCGGGGCTGATCGTGAATGGGTAGAGTACGCCGGCCGCCAACGGGAACGCCACTACGTTATAGGCGACCGCCCACCACAGGTTCTGATGCATCTTTCGCAAGGTCGCGCGGGACAGTTCAATCGCACCGACCACATCCAGCGGATCGCTTTTCATCAGGACCACATCGGCACTCTCCATCGCGACATCGGTGCCCGCACCGATCGCGAAGCCCACGTCGGCTTGCGTCAGCGCCGGAGCATCATTGACGCCATCGCCCACCATGCCGACCTTCTTGCCCTGCCCCTGCAGTTCCTTGACCTTTGCGGCCTTGTCGCCCGGCAGCACGTCGGCCAGCACGATGTCGATGCCCAATTCCTTCGCAATGCGCTCAGCGGTCGAACGGTTGTCACCGGTTAGCATTGCGACCTGCACCCCGCGGCCATGCAGTGCCTTGATCGTCTCGGCCGAAGACGGCCTCACTGCGTCGGCGATCGCGATCAAACCGATCAGGCGACCGCCGTGTGCGACGTGCACCACGGTGCGGCCTTGGCCCTGCAGACGGTCGGCATCTGCCTTGAGCGCGCCAAGGTCAACGCCATTGGCCTCCATCAACCGCCGATTACCGAGCAGGGCCAGCCGACCGGCCACCACCGCCTGCGTGCCCTGCCCATCGATGTTGGTGAAATCCGTCACCGCTTCGGAGGCCAGTGCGCCGGCACGCTTGAGGATCGCGACCGCAAGCGGGTGTTCGGAGAGCTTTTCGACCGAGCCTGAAACGCGCAGCAGGTCGTCTGGCGTTACGTCCCGGGCCACCGCTATATCGACCACTTCCGGCTCGCCAAGCGTCAGGGTGCCGGTCTTGTCGAAGATCACCACATTTAGCCGTGTCGCGTCCTCCAGCGCCGCAGCATTCTTGAACAAGATGCCGTTCATCGCGCCCAGGCCGGTACCCACCATCACCGCCATCGGCGTCGCCAACCCCAGTGCATCTGGGCAGGCAATCACAAACACCGTGATCGTGAGTGTCAGTGCCAGCAGTACCGGCTGCCCGAGCACGAAGTACCAGACAGCGAAAGTGGCCACACCGATCAGGAAGGCGATCACGACCAGCCATTGTGAGGCCTGGTCGGCCAGCAACTGCGCTGGCGCTTTGGAATTCTGCGCCTCCTGCACCAGTTTGACGATCTGCGCCAACGCGGTGTCGGCACCCACCTTGGTCGCACGATAACGGAAGCTGCCGCTCTTGTTGATCGTCGCGCCAATCACCTTGTCGCCCACCATCTTCTTCACCGGCATCGACTCGCCGGTGAGCATCGATTCGTCCACCTGAGAACCGCCCTCGAGCACCTCGCCGTCAACCGGAATCTTGTCGCCAGGACGCACCAGGACGATGTCGTCGAGCAGCACTTCGGCGGTCGCCACAGTCACTTCCTTGCCGGCGCGCAAGACAGTGGCCTTTGGCGGGGCCAAATCCATCAGCGCGCGGATGGCTTCCGACGCTCCTGCGCGCGCGCGCATCTCCAGCCAGTGGCCCAGCAGAATGAACACCAGCAACACCGACACAGCCTCATAGAACTGCGCACCGCCGAAAATGAAGGTGCTGCCGACACTGAAGACGTAGCCGGTGCCGACGCTCAGCACCACCAACACCGCCATGTTGAGCACGCCATTGCGCAACGCACGCGCGGCGGCGACGAAGAACGGCCACGCGGGGTAGATCACCGCAGCGGTGGCGAGCAGGAACAGCCACAGCCCCAAATCCAAGCCGAACGGTGGCTTCAGCTTGATGAAATCCATGCCCATCGGGGCATACAGGAAGATCGGCACCGTAAACGCCAGGCAGACCCAGAAACGGTTGCGCATGTCGCGCGCCATCCCCTTGGCATCCATACCGGGGCCATGGCCCATCTCGTGGGCCATTGCATCCATGCCACCGTGAGCCATCGCGGCGTGGTCGTGCGCGACGGGCGCCTCCGCTGTGGCCGGCCCACCAGCGGCATGTACGTGCCGCTCAGGATGCTCGTGCTGAATATGGCCGTGCGCGTGTGCCGGCGCCACAGCATGCTCCATCGGCCCGCACATGTGCCGGGGCAACATTTCGCCCGCACAGTGGTACCCGCAGTCCTGGATTGCCGCCCGGATGCGTTCCGGATCAATGCGCCCCTGGTCGTACGTCACCGTGGCCGATCCGGCCACCGCGTTGACCGAGACATGCTCAATGCCCGGCATCTGCGCTAGGTGCTTTTCGACGCCGCGCGCTGCCAGCGGCGATAGTAGCCCTGCCACCTCGAATGTGTTGGTTGTGCTCATGAGGGAATCCGTTGTTGGGGAATCGAACGCAGTGCGATGAAGTGCAGTGCGACAGCGCCACTCAGCAGCGCGGCGAAGAAGCACCACACCGAAATGAACCAATGGGCATAGAAAACGTAGGCGGTGAACGAAGCGGCCAGCGTGAGCGCCCCGAACACCTTGACCCAAACATGGCTGGAGAGCAACAGGCTCACCGTCGTGGAAAGCAGGTACAGCGTCATCGACGCGACAATGTAGAAATGCGGGGACTGGTAGTCCACATGGCCTGCCATCGGGCGCGCCTGAATCGGGTTGACCACCAGGCTGTACAACAGGTATGCACCCACAGCCAGACCCATAACCACAAAGGCCAACAACCCTCGGCGGCGCGGACCCCGGGGCTCTAGCAGCCATGCCGCTAAGGGGACGTACACCGGCCACAGTACGTGGGAGAAAAATGAGTACACCTGCGTAGCAACAAAGTTAAGCCAAGCGGGGCCACCAAAACTGAGCCAGACCACCCCCTCGACAAGCTGCTGGATCGCAAACAGCAATGGGATGGCGGCATAAGGGCGCTCCGCCGGGCAGCGCGCCATACGCAGCGTCACGGTGCCGATTGCCAGCAGTAGCGTGCCGGAGCCAAAGCTGGCCGTCGCGGAAAAGCACATAGCGCTAGTTCCCCCAATCCCAATGCGGTCGACTGCGGTACAGATCACGCCGTGTCATCGGCACAGGCCATTTACCCGGGTGGCGATTGGACGCCAGGATTTGATAGATGCCGGAGCCACCGGCCTCGAACTCCAACGCGCAGGCCGCCATGTACAGGCGCCAGACGCGATAGGCGGCTTCTCCAACTTCAGCGATCGCCGCATCGCGCTGAGCCTCCAGGCGATGCACCCAGTGCCGTAAGGTCATCGCGTAGTGCGGGCGCAGTCCCTCGACGTCATGGATCTCAAAGCCCGCGCGCTCCATGCCGAGTTGGATGTTGCTGATGCAATCAAGCTCGCCGTCGGGAAATACATAGCGATTGATGAACTCGGTGGCAGCTGTCTTGTTCCACCCTTCCTCGTCGTGCGTGATGCCGTGGTTCAAGAATAGGCCGCCCGGCTTGAGCATCCGACGCACCACCGCATAGTAGGCCGGCAGGTTGCGCAGGCCGACGTGCTCGAACATCCCGATGCTGGAAACCTTGTCGTAGACACCCTCGCCTTCCAGATCACGGTAATCGCGCAACTCCACCGTGACGCGATCCTGTAACCCTTCGATCCGAATGCGCTCGCGGGCGTATTCGAGCTGTCGCTCGCTTAGGGTGATGCCGTGGGCGTGCACACCGTGCTCGCGCGCGGCCCAACATACGAGCGCCCCCCAGCCGCAGCCGATATCCAGCAGCCGTTCGCCGGGCCGCAGGCGCAGCTTGCGGCAAACGTGCTCAAGCTTGTTGCGCTGCGCCGTGTCCAGCGAATCGGAGGGCTGCTCGAAGTAGGCGCAGGAGTACACCCGCTCCTCGTCCAGCCACAACCCATAGAACTTGTTGGACACGTCATAGTGGAACGAGATCGCGGCGCGATCGCTGTGGCGCGAATGCCGGTGCGCGAAGCGCCGGGCGACCCGGGATGCGAAGCCCGCATCCGGTTTGATCTCACCCAGGTCCGGAGCGGGCAGCATTAACGCGTCCTTTAACAGCGCGAGCTTGTCGCGCCACGACAACTGGATCGACTCGAAATGGTTCTTCAACCGGAGCGCGCCGTACAGGTCTCCCTCGATGTCGAGCACGCCCCGAAAGTACGCGTCAGCCAATAAAAGGGGACTGCGCGCCACCACCAACTGACGCAACAGGCTGGGGTCCCGCACCACCAACGTGAAATCGACCGCCGTATCGTGCCCGTGCAGCGTGTCGTTCCACAGCCGCAGTGCGGGCGGCTTCTCCATCCCAGCGAGCAACCGACGCAGGATGCGTAGCGCCGGCTCGGTGTCGGTCGAAGGAACGCTGCCAATAAATGCCTTGGTGCTGTTCATCTCTTGCCCTCCCGTTGGGTTGATGGCTCGTCGCGGTCCTCTCCGCCAATTGACACGATGAAGCGCCAACCCGACATCGGAATCGCGGCTTTGCAAAATCCGGCCAGATCTATCTCGAAGTGAACGTGCGGAGTCTTGGCACTCATGTGGCACCCCCGGGGTCTTGCATGAGTTCACGAACCGCGGACGCTAGGTCCGGGGCAACGGAGATTCCATTGGTGGGATGGACAACCGTGTCGCAGCTCACCACCAGCCCGGCCCCAGTGGACTCCAAATCCTGAACCGCGTTGCCTGAAAACACCGCGTGAATCGCGATGCACACAGGCGCGGCCAAGCCCGCGCGCCGCAGATGACCAATGGTCTCGGCCATCGTGCGACCGGTGGAGACAATGTCATCGACCAGCACCGGCGTGTGGTCGCGCCAGCGCTCCACATCCGGCACCGAAACCTCGACATCCCGGTCACCTTTGCGGACCTTGTGCAGCACCACCATGGGCGCGTCCGCCCTGCTTGCGACATCGGCCACCCATTGGTTGCTCTCCTCGTCAGGGCCCACAAGCGCCGGGCGTGTCACATGGGCGCGCAGCCATGCCGCCACAGCCGGCGCCGCGTGGACGTGACGCGTTGGGATTACATAGACCTGCGACAACTTGGTGATGCGGTGCAAGTGGGGATCGACTGTTGCCAGCCAATCAAATCCACGCGACAACCAGGCTGCAAAATGCCGTGCACTCACCGTCTCACCCGGCTGGAAGCAACTATCCTGTCGCATGTAGGCGAGGTAAGGTGCGACCAGACCAACGTCGGTCGCACCGTTCTCCCGGGCGGCCGCCGCCAACAGCAGCAACGGAATCAGCTTGTCGTCCGGCCGGTCTAGCGTGCAGACGATGGCGACCCGCCGCCCCTCCACGGCAGACTCCACCCGCACATACGACTCTCCATCCGGAAAGCGCCGCACCGTCGTAGTCCCGCGCTCTGCGCCCAACGCCGAAGCCAGCTTCTCTGCCATCGCTTCATTGCCCGGCATGGCAAAAATCAGTGGCGTCATCTCGAATCTCCCACATCGATCAGCGGGTGAGCCTCCAGGTAGTCGAACGCGTAGTCCAACTCGCCGAGCGCTTCGGCATGCACGGTGAACAGCGGCATACCTCGCTCGACGCGATCCCCCAGCTTGACATGCAGTTCGAGCCCGGCAGCGGGTGCCTTCGGTGCCCCGGCGAGCTTGGCCACGCGAGCCAACCGCCGGCTGTCGATCTCACGTACCATCCCGTCACGTTCGGCCAGCACAGGCTCGCGTAGCCGCGCCCGCTGCGGCTCGCGTAAGCCCCCTTGCGCTTTGCAGATCGCCTGGAATTTGGCCCACGCGGCGCCGCTATCAAGCAACCGCTGAGCGACCAAGACGCCAGTACCCGGCTCGCTGTGACCGCAAAATTCCAACAGTTGTCCAGCCAATGCGACAGCGCGCACGCTCAGATCCTCGGGCGCGCGCTCGGCACGCTGAAGGACTGCCAGCACGTCGTGCGCCTCCAGTGAGGGACCAATGCCACGGCCCACCGGCTGCGTCCCGTCCGTACGCACTACCTGCAAGTGCAAATCAAAGGCCTGCGCTACCTGCTCCAGCATTTGCTTCAGGCACTCGTAGTCTGCGTCACTGCGCACCTTGGCGGTCGGCCCGACCGGCACATCGATCACGGAGTGGGTAGCGCCGGCAGCGATCTTCTTCGACAGCACAGATGCCACGAGCTGCGCGTCGCTGTCGAGGTCCAGCGGGCGCTCGACGCGGATCAACATGTCGTCGGCCGGGCTGAGCGCCAGCGAGCCTCCCCAGACAAAGCAGCCGCCCTCGCGTTGGACAACGCGGCGCATCTGCTCCAAATCGAGCGCCACCGGCGTCATCGTTTCGATCACGTCGGCGGTGCCAGCCGGCGAGGTAATGGCCCTTGACGACGTCTTCGGCATCGTGAGCCCGGCCGCGGTGATGATCGACACGACAATCGGCGTCGTGCGGTTTCCCGGCAATCCACCCACACAGTGCTTGTCCGCGATCGGTGCATGCCCCCAGTCGAGCCGCTTGCCCGCGGCCAGCATCGCTCGCGTCAGATCGATCGTCTCCTGCAAATCCATCCGCCCGCCGGCGCAGGCGCTTAGAAAAGCGGCGATATGTGTCCCAGGGTAGCTGCCAGCGGCGACGTCACTAATGATCGAGTCCAGAGCCGACGCGTCGAGCCTGTGGCCGTAGATCTTCGCCCGCACCTGGCTCATTGAGTCCAGCGTCGGGGCATGCGAGATCGTGATCCGGTCGCCCGGCGCGGGCGCCAGCGCTCGCCACGCGCTGTTCGAAAGCGCCGCCTCCCCCAACTCCAGCAAGGTCGGATCGACAACGTTCAGCGTGGCGATGATCGAGCGTCCGTTCAGGCTAATCAGTACTCGCGTCTGCGCCTCGAAACCCTCGGAGCGGCAAACATGGCAGTCTCGATGCATGTAGACGACATATTCCTGCTGCGTCTCGATGCCCATCCGACGCACGGCAAGACTTGCCCTGTGGCGAGGGTTCCTCATACATCGAACTCCACGTGCTGTCCCAACAACGGAACGCTGGCGGACCACCCAAGTTCCCGCTCGATGCGCTGGCGCATCGCATCAGCCGGCCCCGGCTCGCCATGGGTGACGAACACCGAGCGCGGCGCCGCTGGCGCACTGCCCAGCCACTCGATCAATTGGCTTGCATCGGCATGCGCCGACATGCCCTGCAGTGAAATCACTTCGGCACGCACGGCGACGTCCTCACCGTGAATGCGCAGGCTTCGCTCACCAGCCTGCAGCCGCGCGCCGCGTGTCCCCCCAGCCTGATAACCGGCCAGGATGATGGTGTTGCGCCGGTCCGGCGCCAGATGCTTCAGATGGTGCAGCACGCGGCCGCCGGTGGCCATGCCGCTGGCCGAGATGATCACAGCCGGGAGGGCCAGCCCAGCCAGCGCCCGCGATTCCTCCGGGGTCCTGATCATGCGCGCAGCTTTGTACATCCCGAGGCAATCTTCGAGCGACAGCTTATGTTCGGCGTGATGGCGGTGATAGATCTCGGTTGCATCTATTGCCATCGGGCTGTCGAGAAAAACAGGCAGGTCTGGAATCGCGCCCTGTTGCTTCAGCTTGTGGATCAAATGCAGCAGCAACTGTGCACGCCCCACCGCAAACGCCGGAATCACGACCATGCCGCCACGGTGTGCTGTGCGAGCAATCGCCTCACCGAGCACGGCCTGCGCATTGGGTACCGGTTCGTGTAGCCGGTCCCCATAAGTCGATTCGACAACGATGTAGTCTGCCTTGGGAGCCGGCGCAGGCGCACGCATCACCGGGTCGTCGGGGCGGCCAACGTCTCCGGAGAACAGCACTGTCGTCTGCCCCGCTGTCAGTTCGGCCGAGGCCGCGCCGAGAATATGCCCAGCCGGGCGCAAGGTCACCGTAACGTCGGGGACGACGTCCACACACTGGTCGAAAGGCAATCGGTGCAACTGTTCCATTGCGCGACGTGCGTCGTCCTCCGTGTACAGCGGCAAAGCCGTGGCGTGCTTGGAGGTGTGATGCCGGTTCGCATAGGCGGCGTCCTCCTCCTGGATTCTCCCGCTGTCGGGCAACAGCAGACCGCATAGTTCGATTGTCGAGGGCGTCGCCAGAATCCGGCCCCGGAAGCCCTGTTTCACGAGCAACGGTAACGCACCGGCATGGTCCAGATGGGAGTGTGTCAGCACCACCGCATCGATGTCGGCGGCGCTGAACGGCAACGGCTCCCAGTTCAGCAATCGCAACTGCTTGTAGCCCTGGAACAACCCGCAATCAACCAGCAGGCGCTGCCCCTGATGCTCCACCAAATACTTTGAGCCGGTCACTGTGCCGGCCGCACCGTGAAAACTGAGCTTCATCGCCTCCCCCTTTTTGTCATGCGTGGTGGTGGCGATCCGCTTGCTTGTCGCCAAAATTCGGGATGAACCGCGGGGTGTGCGACGCATAGTGCGCCCACTCCTCCCCAAATTCGCGCTCCGCCCACTTCTCTTCCGTAATGGCCAAACGCACGTACATGACCACCAGCACTGGGAACATCAGCAGTGTCAGGATGGTCGGCCACTGCAGTAGAAAACCGAACATGATCAAAACGAAGCCCACATACTGCGGATGCCGGATACGGGAGTAGGCGCCGGTGGTCGCCAGCGTATGGCTCCGCTGGTTGTGGTAAAGCACCGCCCAAGCGGCCGACAATAGCCAAAAGCCACCGCCGATGAAGATAGCGCTCAGCAGATGGAACGGCCCGAAATGCGGATTGGCGCGCCAGCCGAACATCACCTCCAGCAGGTGGCCAGCGTCATGCGACATGAAATTCACGCCGGGGAACTTCGCGCTCAGCCAACCCGACAGGAGGTAGATCGTCAGCGGGAAGCCGTACATCTCGGTGAATAGCGCCACCAGGAACGCAGAGAACGCGCCAAACGAACGCCAGTCGCGCGGGCTTTGTGGCTTGGCGAAGCTGAACGCGAAGATGATGAAAACGAGGGAATTGATGATTACCAGCGACCATAAGCCATAGGCGGGAGGTGTCGATTGGTCCATGATGGCGCTCCTCTGAGAAGAACTTAGTGGTGGTGATGCTGAGCGCCCTGAACGGGCGGTTGTTCGCTGGCCGTCGACCCCGATGGGCGGCTACTTCCGGAATCGGAACCGCGCGGCTGGTCCTCGTGACCTGCGTGCCCTCCATGGCCACCGTGCCCGTGGAAGAGGTGCAGCAGCGGACAAGCCAGCAGTAGAAGAAACGGCAACCAGCCGAACAGATGTGCCCGGTGCTCGGTGAACAGGAAGAACAGGGCAATCAACGCAAACGCAATGAAGATGGCCCCTGAACCGATGCGGCCCGACTGGCGGTGCCTGGAGAGAGATCGAAGCGACGACATGAGAACTCCTTCGCAAGGTCAAGGTTAGGGACGCCGATCGGTGCACTGCCCGGCCGCCCCTCCTAGCGGTCTATCAGTGGCAGCATCCACCGCTCTTGTGAGCAGTGCCGGTTGGGACGTCACCATGGTGGGCATGCTCCGTCTTCGCTCCGGCGCCAGTGCTAAGCGACTCGGCTTCGTAACCGGCTGCTGCCAGCGCGGCCAGCATTGCGGGCGCGGCCTGGGCGTTACCGCTGACGCGCGCGATACCGCGCGCCAGATCCACGTCGACGGCATCCACACCAGGCACTCGCTGCAGTGCATGAGTAACCGACGAGACGCAGGAGCCGCAGCTCATGCCCTTGATCTTCAGTTCGATAGTGTCCATGGAAGAAATCCTTTTAGGAGGTGACGTTGAAAATCTCACTGCGACTGCGTTCAACACAGCGCCAGACACTTTCCGGCAGTAGAGAAAGAACGCAATCGAGACGCTCGGGGCGAATGCCGACCAAGGCCGCTTTTGTTCAGTGCATTGACGATGGAACGGCGTGTTGCAACGCACCTTTGGCGGTGTCCGCACTGGATGCGCGTCAAGGCGATACGTAAGACAAAGCCGCGCACTGCCAAACAGCGACAGAGCGCTATAGCGTCAACCGGAGGAAGACGATTGGTATAGACGCGAACTTGTCCGCTGGCCGGGGATTGGACTGACGGTGCACACTGCAGCGGTCCACCTCCGGCGTGGATGCCATGCTCATCGGTAATGGCACGGCCACCGGAATGAGAGGCTTGTCATGATCCGACAGCACACGGGGAATGCTGGTTGAGGACTTTTCGCAGAAGCTGTGGCAGGCAATCTTGCCGCTATCGTCACAGCCATCATCGTCGGCATCCGCATGGTGTCCATGACTGTGGGCTGACACGTGGCCAGATGCCGGCGCTGCGGCCTTACCTGCATCCGCGACAGCGCACGCGTTTGCGATGCCGACGGCCAGACCCAACAGCCACACCAGTAGCATTTGAGCTGCCCAGCGGCGTAGATGTCGGGAGTGGAAGAACATGATTTCTGCCCAAAGAGAGGAACGGTCACACAGAGTCAGCCTAGGCGCGGATGTCCAACCTCCGGTTGATACAAATCAACCGTAAACCGTCCGACGGTTCAACTCAACAACGTCTTCAGGCCCGCAAACGCAGCGCCTGGGTCAGCAATCCCGTGGTAAATGGCCGGGATCTCGTTCTTCAAGCCCAGCAGCCCATAAACCGCGTGCATCGCGCCGCGAACCGAATATTCGACGGTGAACACTACGTCCTGAGGGATCTCAACATACTGCCCAAGCAGCGCGAAGTTCTTCGCTCCGTGCGGGATCACTGGCGGCCGATCCGAAGGCTCGCGGCGCTCAAATTCGCTGGTGATGTACGGCATCATCACCGGGATCACAGTGGTGGTACGACAGACCTCGTCAAGAATGTCCTCGCAATGCAAATGGTGCAGCAGCTCGGTGAGGATTTCCTGGCCGGTTGCCTGGGCCATCGTCTTGTCGATGTAATCGCCCTTGTTGTCCACGAAGAGCCCGTAGCCCCACAGGGTGTACATGTCTTTCGGCTGTCCGGCGAAGTGCGGCGCGTGAGGCACGACGATCGACATCAGCCAACTCGAATCCTTGAACGTCATCAGACCGCCGGTGCCTGGCGCATTGCCGGTAAAGGTCTCAATCCGGTGCACAAGCGCCGGGCTGCGCATCGTCAAGGTGAACGACTCCCACTTGCTTTCGTCGACGTTGCCACAGAACGCATTCGGCCGCCCGAGCCCAGGTTCCTTACGGGCCATGGTCTCCCACAGAGTCCAGGCGCCATCGCGTTTGTCGCGCACCAGTTCCGGTGCATGGTGGTCGTCCCCATAAGACGCGTCGGCGGTCATCGAGCCGATGGTGATGAGCACCAGATCCTCTTGCCGCACGTCATAGGCCATCGGCTGTCCGCCGCGCACCACGCGCAGCAGTCCAATTCGCCGGCCGTCACCGGTTTCAACAAAGTCGACATCCTCCACCTTTGTGCCATATTCGAACACCACACCCTGCTGTTTCAGCCATTGCTCCATCGGCCGCACGATCGCGTCATACTGGTTCAGCGGCGTGCGCCGTACGCCGGCCAACGTGTGGATACGCGGGAACTCCTGCAAGAAGCGCAACATATAGCGTTTGAGTTCGATCGCGCTGTGCCAGTTCTGGAAGGCGAAGGTCGTACGCCACATGGCCCAGAAGTTGGTCTCGAAGAAGTGCGGCGAGAAACAGTCCTCAATGCGAAGCGTATGCAGCAGCCCTTCTGGCGTGGCCAGCAATCGCATGATCTCCAACCGGTCATGGAGGTTGAAACCCAGATCGGCAGCGTCGAGGATACGGCGTTGCCCGTCGATCAGCCGGGCGTGTGAATCCGAGCGCCATTCGGCGTTGAAGGCCCAGGCCTGCTGCTTGACACTGATTTTCGGATCATCCAGCGACGGAATGCTGTCGAGCACGTTCCACAGACAGACATAAGTCTCTTCGGTGAACATGCGACCGCCCCGAGTTACATAGCCTTTGTGCGGATCACCGGAGCCATCGAGCGCACCACCGGCCACCTGCTGTTCCTCCAAGATGTGGATGTTCTCCCCCTTGAAGCCTGCGTCGCGAATCAGCAGCACGGCAGCCGACAATGACGCAATGCCGCTGCCAACCAGGTATGCGCTACGGTGCTCGTTCTTCGTTACCTCAGCCATGGAATCCTCTGATTCTGTGTGGATGCTCAATGAGCAACGCGACTTGGGAATACTTTAGGTGGGTATGCGATCGATACTTTGCGCCAGCGCAAGTTGCTGTTGAGTCTCATGCCGCCGTAATGGATTTGTCATGTTTGCTTTCCGCGACACATCCCCTATCGGCTGGGCACAACCATGGAGAAGCCACGGCGCTTGCGCCCGCGCGCGCGGCCCCAATGTCGCGGGTTGATGAAGGTCAACCTCGGCGATTTCCAAGCGTCAATACTGGGAACGCATACCAATGCGCGGTTGTCCGGCGCCTACCCAGGCCGCCCACCAACCTTCCCAGCATTGGAGACCAGACTCACTTTCAATAAGGTCGACTTGGAGAAGAATCCCATGGAACCGCGACAGCAACAGTTCTCCCTCTGGTACGTGCTCGTGACCATACTGGCCATGCTTGCAATCCAGACGCTCTTCGTGTCGGGGCATGTCGAGACGATCCCATACAGCGATTTCAAGGTCCTACTGAAGGCTGGCAAGCTCAAGGACGTGGCTATTGGTGAGCAGGCTATCAGCGGAACCTTCTCGACAGAAGGTATCGACAATCTCCTTGCCAAGCAGCAGATCGAGGAAATCCGCCGAGAGGCAAAGGGCGACCACGCCTTCTCCACGCTTCGAGTGGCCGATCCTGAGCTGGTGCAGGAGCTCGAAGCGGCAAAGGTGCGCTTCGTCGGGCAGCCCGACAACAAATGGCTGAGCACGATCCTCTCGTGGGTTGTGCCGGCCGTCATCTTTTTCGGTATCTGGAGCTTTCTCATCAAGCGCGTGGGCGGCGCCGCCGGCAGCATGATGGAAATTGGCAAGAGCAAGGCAAAGGTCTACATGCAAAAGGAGACCGGCGTGACTTTTGCCGACGTGGCTGGAATCGACGAAGCCAAGGAGGAGCTGTCGGAGATTGTTAGCTTCCTGAAAGATCCTCAGCGGTACCAGCGCCTGGGCGGAAAAATTCCCAAGGGCGTGCTGCTGGTTGGGGCCCCGGGCACTGGCAAGACCTTATTGGCAAAGGCCGTGGCAGGCGAAGCCGGCGTGCCATTCTTCAGCATGAGCGGCTCCGACTTCGTCGAGATGTTCGTTGGTGTGGGTGCAGCACGGGTCCGCGATCTCTTTAAGCAAGCCGAAACCAAAGCCCCCTGCATCATCTTCATTGATGAGCTTGACGCACTCGGAAAGACGCGAGCACTGAATGCGGTCGGCGGCAACGAGGAGCGCGAACAAACACTGAACCAGCTTCTGGTCGAGATGGACGGTTTTGATAGCAACAAAGGCGTCATCATCATGGCCGCCACAAACCGACCCGAGATACTGGACCCCGCCCTGCTTCGCCCCGGTCGCTTTGACCGCCACGTCGCACTGGACCGGCCTGACCTCAAGGGACGGGAGCAGATTCTCAAAGTTCACGTCAAGGGCGTTGTCCTCGCTCCTGAGGTCGACCTGACTAAACTCGCCGGACGGACCCCGGGGTTCGCAGGTGCCGATCTTGCCAACTTGGTTAACGAAGCCGCGCTCCTTGCCGCGCGCAAGAGCAAGCAAATGGTCGAGATGGCAGATTTCGACGAGGCGCTTGACCGGATCGTCGGCGGCCTGGAAAAAAAGAACCGCGTGATGAATCCGAAGGAGAAGGAAACTATCGCATTCCACGAGGCAGGACATGCCATCGTCGCGGAGCATCGGCCGCTGGCTGACCGTGTCTCCAAAGTTTCCATCATTCCGCGGGGCGTTGCGGCGTTGGGTTACACGCAACAGACCCCAACCGAGGACCGCTACCTGCTCAAGCGCAGCGAACTGCTTGACCGGCTCGATGTCTTGCTCGGTGGCCGTATTGCGGAACAGCTCATTTTCGGCGACGTATCCACGGGCGCACAGAACGACCTGCAGCGCGCAACCGACATGGCTCGGCAGATGATTACCCAGTTTGGCATGAGCGACCAGCTGGGCCTGGCCACGTACGAGAATATGCCGAACCCGCTCTTTGCTGGGACGGGGCTAATGCAGCGCGAACGCAATGAATACAGCGAGAGCACCGCACAGATGATTGATGCTGAAGTCCGTAAGCTATTGGCAGAAGCAAGTCATCGCGTACAAGCGACGCTGGAAGGACAGCGGACCAAGCTCGATGCTCTGGCCCAATTACTTCTCGAGAAGGAAGTGGTTGACCGCCAAGACCTGGACATGTTTTTGTCAGCGAAGGTGACGCCAATGCCTCCGCCCAAGCCCGTCGCGAATATCGAGGAGTCAACTGCAACGGGGAAACCGGACCAAAAAACGCAAGGCACATAGAGCGAAGATTGATGCCATGGCATGCCAAGAACGCAACCACGCCAAAGCGCGGCCGGCTGCCGGCAATCAATGCGTTCACCACGTGAGACAGGCGCCCCGATGGTGTATTGAGCTACCGACGCCCTCCCCGCGTGGGGGTTGTGCCACCGTCAGCCTTCGTGCCGTTGCCGAGCACTGCCCGCAACGTATCGACATGGCGCCGGCCGTGGCGCACAAGCCGATCCGGAAATCGCGAGGCGAGCCAGGCGTAAACATGGTATTTCGCCAACTTGCCGAGCCACAGTGCGGCGATGACCTCTGCGACCGGAAGTCGCGAGATCGCCGCAAACATGAGAGCGGGGGTGAGAGGCACCGGTAATGCGGCAATGACCGAAAGCGATACGACGCCGTAGTGTTCGAGCCAGTGGGTCGCATCACGCCACGCGGTGGATCGCACCACGTCCGGGTAGGCAGCGAACAACCGGTTCCACCCCAGGTGATGAAAGACGAGGTACAGCACGAGAGCGCCAACAGCGGCCCCCAGGCTGGCCAAAGTCGCGATGGACACCCAGCGGCGCGGCGCCAACAGGACTGCGGCCATCAGCAGGCTGGCAAATGGAACCGACATCGACAGTTCCGCCGCCAGTGCTGCCCCGGCAACCACCAGTGGGAACGCGCGCGAGTCGGCCCGCCGGGTTAGGGCACGGAGCAGACCGGACTGCAGGCTCAGGCGTAGCATTGCTCAGTTGCCTTCATCGCTCACGCAGACGACCTTCAAGCGTCTCCTCCTTATCGATTGCGTCTGCTGGATAGCATCAGGATGCGAGACGTTTCGCATCGAGGCACTCCTTCGAAAATTCGAACACGACCTCAGGATCGGGAGCGACCAGCTTGTTCTTCTTGCCCGCGTAGTGCAGCCGCGACAGGATGTGACGAATCAAGTTGAGCCTGGCCGTGCGCTTGTCGTCGGCGAGCACGATGTGCCATGGCGCGGCAGCCGTGTGCGTATGCATCAGCATGGCGTTGCGTGCCGTCGTATAGGCATCCCAATGCTTCAACGCCACGGCGTCGACCGGGCTCGTCTTCCACTGCTTGAGCGGATCGCGGCGCCGCTCGGCAAGTCGGCGAGCTTGCTCGGCTTTGCTGATGTCGAGGTAGTACTTAAGCAGCTTGATACCGGAATTGACGAGCATTTCCTCGAAGTGGGGCACGGAGTACATGAACTCGTCATACTGCTCAGCAGTGCAGAAGCCCATCACGCTCTCAACGCCTGCCCGGTTGTACCAGCTGCGGTTGAAGAGGACAAACTCTTCGGCGAGAGGAAGATGGGGCACGTAGCGCTGGAAATACCAGCCGGTGCGCTCGCGATCTGACGGCTTACCCAGCGCTACCACCCTCGTCTCGCGGGGGCTGAGAAATTCGATAATGCGTTTGATGCTGCCGTCTTTGCCTGCCGCATCCCGCCCCTCCAGCAGGACAAGGATGCGGTCACCACACCCGATGAAATGCCGTTGAAGCTTGACCAATTCAATTTGCAGCAGGTGCAGTTGCGCCTCGTAGTCCTCGCGACCCTGGACTCCTTTGGCAGCATCGACTCGCGCCTGGCTGGACGATAAGCCAGTTACGTGTTCGGCGTCCGATGAAGTGGTCTTTTTCTTCGACTTGCCTTTTGCCATATGCGCACCTCCGGCGTTGGCTATGGAAACGGGAGTAACGCTCCAGAGCGTCATCAGCCGTATGGCGGTTTCGTTGTTACGAAACGCTCAAATGGGCAGACAACCACATTTTGAACCTACGAACGGGTGAACAAGCTTAAGCACCTGCCAATTTTGCGCGGTTGATGTGAGTCAAGCGCCCTCCGATGTATGGTCGAATTCAGGAGGACATGGATCAGCGCGACTATTGCGCGATCCTTTGCCCGAATGACGCTCTCGTAATGTGGTCGTCATCGCTCGGTCAGGGGCGGATTCTTATAGTGGCTCCCATAGCAAGTCCTTTGAGTCCAACCACTTCAGGAGAATGCAATGAACCACACCAAGAAGACCGTCTTGATCGCAGCCGCGCTGATTTCTCTCGGCGCGAACATTTCCAGCGCAGCAACCTCCAGCAACGGGGCCCTCGCTCAGCGCGACGTCTACACCGACGGGGCGCGGGCTGCTGACGCGCGCGATCCGTACACTGATGGCGCCAAGGCTGGAAAGTTTGAGATCTACTCGGACGGCGCATGGACGGGCGACACGCGCTATCCGGCCACCGGTGGCTCGTCGAGTTGAGGCATTACGAAATGTCTACGCGATCATGGCCCTCAACCTGAGTTGACAGGTCTTGGTCGCTGCTGACCTTTTCGACGTCCAATCATCGTCTTACAGGCTTGGCGAATCCGCCGAGATGCATTGGTCGGCACAGTATCGGCCATGCTCCATCCGGTATCAAGGTTCACTTCCGCCGATGTGCGGAGGCGAGACCGAAATCCGATATTCGATGTCATTCGTTCGGTCAACAAGTTTCACCAGTACGCGGAAATACACGCGCCCACTCAGCACCGAGGTGAACACCTGGCCGTAGGAAACCTGGCCGTTGATAACCATGGGCGTCAGATACTTCGGCGGCGAATCAACGATCCCGACTTCCTTGAGTTGCGCACGCACCACGGCATCTGTGATACGGGAGCCGTCGGCACGAAACAACGCCACTAGCAAGTGGTGAGGGCGGCCGCCTCCCGGTGAAGGTGCGCCATGCGACTCCTCCAAGTCGAGCCTTTCCGAGGCGATGGCGGCGGGAATCAACCCCCAGTAGAGGACGACGCCCTCACGTTCGAGCCGCGCTTGCGCGAGCGTTTCCACCGACGGCAGCGCCAAGACACAAATCACCGCAGCGTAGGGAACAAATGAGCGCAGAGACAACATATTCACCTCCTACCGCGACTTCGCAAATATCAAACAGAGATTTCTGCGTCTTCACAGGATGACCGGCTTGCCGGGCAACCTCTGCTCGCGCCGGTCGCGCGCCGGGAAATGCTGCGTCAGGCGCAGCGTGATGGATCGTATCCCGTCGATCACACCGCGCTCATATTCGGCGCGCCGACACGCGGCTTCCATCTGGCTGCAGATCGCCTGCCATCCTTGAGCACCAACCCGCGCGTGAATGCCACGGTCGGCAACGATCTCGACACTGCGGTCCGCCAGCAATAGATAAATCAGGACGCCGTTGTTCTGCTCTGTGTCCCACACACGCAGTTGCGAAAAGACTTCAAGAGCCCGTTCCCGCGCCGTCACCCCCTTCCATAGCGCAGAGAAGCTCAACGCGCCTTCCACGGCAAAGCACAGATGCCCGACATGGGACGACTCGCTTTGAGCGATCGCTTGCCCGATGGCCCGCATCGCCTTGCGCGGGAACGCTCGCCTGACGCGCCAGTGCGTCGTCAGTAGATGGGAAAGAATTCGCTTGATGTTTTCCATCACCATTTTCCCGAGGCACCACCACCACCGAAACCACCGCCGCCTCCACCGAAACCGCCGCTGCCACCGCCGAAACCGCCGCTGCCACCGCCGAATCCCCCGCGGCCCGAGCGTGAGCCTGTAGACCAAGAGCCTCCGTGCCCAACCATGCCCGGACCCAATAGCGTATAGATGAGCGCGATCACTCCCGCCGTAAACGCGACAAAAATGGCGCCCGAAAGCAACCAAGCGACTAGGGCGACGGCGCCGCCCGCTGCAACCGCCCCCGGAAAACGGCCAAGGAAGTCTCGCAGCGCGCCGCCAAACACCAACGTCAACACCAGAATGACAGGCATATAGGACCGAACGGATACGCCTCCGTCGCGCGTCGACCGTGAGGGGGGCGGCAGTGCTTCACCCTCAATCACGGCTTGCATACTCTGAACACCGTCTTTCACGCCGCCATAAAAATCGCCAGTCTTGAACCGCGGCGAGATGACTTCGCTAATGATGCGCTTGCTTGTCGCATCGGTTAGGACACCTTCCAACCCGTACCCGACTTCAATGCGAAGTGTGCGGTCGTCTTTAGCGATGATCAGCAGTGCGCCGTCGTCGACGCGCTTTCGCCCCAACTTCCATTGCTCGACCACGCGCAGCGAATACTGTTCGATGGCTTCGGGCAGTGTGCTGGGCACGATCAGTACAGCGATCTGCACGCCCTTTTTGTTTTCGAAGGCTTGCAGCGTCTGTTCTAGCTCTGCTAGTTGCCCAGGCGTGAGTGTGCCGGTCTGGTCAGTCACCCGCGCCGTCAAGGGTGGCACGGCAACTTCGGCAACCGCCCCAAAAGAGACGAGCGCAGCCGCTGCCACAAGCAAGCCACGCGCGATTTTGAGGAGGTTCACTTGGAGCTCCCCGGCGCACTGGCGGACGGCGAACCGAATTCCACCTGGGGCGGCTTGGCAATGGCCGTCTCGTTGGCAACGGTGAAATTGGGCTTCTCCTGATAGCCGAAGGCCTTCGCGGTCAGATTCGATGGAAATGAGCGCACGGTCACGTTGTAGCTCTGTACCGATTGGATGTACCGATTTCGTGCAATGGTGATCCGGTTCTCGGTCCCCTCAAGCTGTGCTTGCAGATCGCGAAACCCAGCATCTGCCTTCAACTGCGGGTAGTTCTCCGACACGGCAAGGAGTCGGGACAGCGATCCGGTCAACTGCTGCTGCGCCGACTGGAATCGGGCAAACGCCTGCGGATCATTGAGCAACGCAGGCGAGGCTTGGATGGCGCCGACACGCGCGCGAGCCTCAGTCACCTCCGTCAACACCTCTTTCTCATGACTTGCGTAACCCTTGACCGTGTTGACCAGGTTCGGTACCAGGTCGGCGCGCCGCTGGTATTGGTTCACGACTTCAGACCAGCCTGCCTTGACCTGTTCATCCTGCGCTTGAATGGTGTTATAGCCGCACCCCGAGAGGCTGATTGCCAAAATTACCGCAACAACGACTGACCATGCTGCTCGCATCAGACACCTCCATTTTCGAGATTCTTAGCCCCGGAGGCATGGGAACACCGCGCATGGGCCAACCATGCCGTTCCTGCCACACAAGAGCCCATGCCGCTCCGGGTGTCCTGTTTCCATGCTAGTCACTCGGGCGGCGAATTTGTTGATGTCGCTCAAGGCCCACAATCGCGACCCCCGAGGGGACGGTCTTAATACCAAACTGGACTGCCAGTGAATAGAATGACCCAATCGGATTTGGGCAGGAGCGTCTTATCATGCGGACTGTCGGCGAAATTGCACTCTCCATCTCGACCACGTCGACGCTGGAAGCCACACAAACCGAAATTGCCGAGCACAAGGGCTTCGGCCATCCGGACAGCCTGTGCGATGGCGCCGTCGAGGCGGCAGCCTGCGCCCTATCCCGAGCCTATCTGCAAGCATACGGAGCGATTCAGCACTTCAACCTGGATAAGGCGCTGTTAATCGGAGGCATCAGCCAGCCACGGTTCGGCGGCGGCAAAGTTCTGCGTCCCGCGCGGCTGATCGTCTGCGGCCCCGTGACCGAGTTGCCGTCGGCTTCGGCCACGTCACTCGTCGAGCAATCCATCCGCGAATACCTGGTGGCAACCTTGGGAAAGGCAGGCAATGACATCGGCATCGAGCTTGTTTTGAGGCCTTCGGCGCCGAATCTTCAGCGTGTTATCCAGCAGGCGGCGCTTCCGCTGGCCAACGACACCTCCTTCGGCGTCGGGTACGCACCCCGCTCCCGACTCGAAGACACGGTCCTTTGCGCTGCGCGCGTCCTGCGCTCCAACGAATTTCGCAGCGCCTTTGATGCGGCTGGGGCGGATTTTAAGATCATGGGGCACCGGCTGGGCGCGCACTTCGGCCTTACCGTGGCGCTCGCACTCGTCGACCGAGACGTGGGAAGTATTGAAGACTATTTCACACTCAAGGGCCGATTGGCAGCGTACCTGGCTGGGTGTCTGCCGACGGCGTGCCATATCGGGATCAACACCCTGGATGACCCAGCTACGCTTGACGAGAGCGGAATTTACCTGACCGTGACCGGGTTAAGTGCGGAGCACGGCGACGATGGCGAGGTCGGCCGCGGCAATCGCGTCAACGGCTTGATCACGCCGTACCGCCCGATGTCATTGGAAGCGGCAGCGGGAAAGAATCCGGCCGCGCATGTCGGCAAGCTCTACAACGTGCTGGCACATCGATTGGCGGCGAGCATTCATGCCGACATCGAAGGCGTGGATGAAGTGACGGTCAGGCTGCTCTCGGCAATCGGCCACCCGGTCGACCAGCCTCAGTTGGTGGCGATCGACCTTGCAGCGGCGGGTGGGTTCTCCGCTGCGCGGCAGCGGCAAGTTCGCGAGCTGACCGCGCAGCATTTGGCGGCGCTTCCAGCGCTGATACGGGAGTTGGCCACGGGTGCCATCGCCGTCTTTTAGCGGAGCGCTGCATCGTTGCTTTCGAGGCCCCATTGCTTGTAGCGGCGCCTCTAGAACTTTCCTGATCGCAGGATCGCAACCGCCCAAGCGAGGCCCATCACGCTGGCGACGACGAAACCCAGAAGCCCCAGCACTGGAATGCCCGCATAGTGCGGACCGCTGTGGAACGCCATGACGATTGAGGAGCCAATCACGACGCTCGCAATAATCAAGCTCAAGCTCAGCCGGTTGCTTGCACGGTCGATATGCGCTTCCAATCCTTGCAACTGGTCGTGTTTGATATGCAGCGTCGCCTTACCGCTGCTGAGCGCCTCCACCGTGCGGTTCAGAATGTCGGGCAGCAAGGCGGCGGCGTGATGCAGCGCGCGCAAGGTGCGGAATCCCCTGCTGAACTCGGTCTGTACATTCGCCCCCTGCAATAGTTTGCGGCCGAGCAAATGCGGCGCATATTCCCGCAAGGACGCGAGTGCGTTGAAGTCCGGGGCGAGCGTCAACGCTTGCGATTCGACCAGCATGAACGCTTTCGAGACCAGCAGAAACTGGCGCGGCAGTTTGATCCGATGGCGCTGGCTGAGCAGCGCAAACTGGCGGACAATTTCGCCGAACGAATAGCCTTTCCCGGCGGCTTCGTAGTATGCGTCAAGTGCCTGCGAAGCATCGCGGGTAAATGCCTCACGATCCACCCCCTCGGTCGCCACCCCCATCTCGAAATAGGCATCCACCATCCATGACACCTCGCCGGAACTGACGGCGAGAATCAACTGGGCCAAGGCTTCCTGATCATAGGCGGACAGCCGTCCCATGATGCCAAAGTCATGAAAGCAAAGCCGGCCGTCCTCCAGCAAAAATACGTTGCCCGGATGCGGGTCGCCGTGAAAGAAGCCGTCCTCGAAGACCTGCTTCAAGAACGATGCCATCAGCGCCTGCGCCACGCGCCGTCGGCTCTCCTGTTCGGACGACGGAATATGCGTAAGCTTCTTGCCGAAACTGCGCTCCATGGTCAAGACACGTCGGCTGGTCTGCTCCCAAAAGATGCGGGGCACGAAGACGTGCTTATCATCCTGCAAATTCTCCCTCAGGAGATCGCCGTTGCGCGCCTCGACTTGATAGTCCAATTCTTCGTTGATGAGCCGGGCAAACTCTTCCACCAGATCGCCCGGGCCAAATCGGCGACTCTCCGGCACATACCGCTCCAGTTGACGGGCCAAGAAGCGCATGATCCTGACATCGGCATGAATGATGGGCTCGATGCCGGGGCGCTGCACCTTGACCACCACGCTGGTGCCGTCAATCAACTGCGCCGTATGGACCTGGCCGATCGACGCGGCAGCCAGGGGCGTCTCATCGAAACTGGTGAACAACGCGTGAACGGATTTGCCCAGTTCACGCTCGACAATCTCACGCGCCTGCTCGCCAGGGAAAACAGCGACATCATCCTGGAGCCGTTGCAGCTCCTCGATATAGACCTCCGGCAACATATCGCGCCGCAGGCTCAGAAGCTGGCCAAACTTGACGAACGCGGGCCCCAGCCCTTCGAGCGTAGCTCTCAGCCGCTTTGCATCCTGATCGGTCGCTTGCACCGCCTCAACTGAAGCTTCGAGTGCGTCACGGCCAATCCGTAGCCGCTCCACATAATGCGCCCACCCTGCCCCGGCCAATGCGCGCAGGATGTACAAGAGCCGTGGCAGTTCAGCGGGCACCCGCTCGCGCACCGCTGGTTCGGGATTCGCATGCGTTATGACGCCCATGTTCCTTCTCCTCGTTGCCCACCTTCCCCATTGCCGCGCCATGCACGCATCCGAGCCCAGCTTTCCGGACGTCGACAGCCGGCAAGCACTATCGTTTTAGAAGAACCACTGTATCTGCGTGTAGTAGATGTGATGGAAATGTCCAAACTCACTGCCACTGCTGCCCATAAAGAACTGGGCGCCGATCTGCCAGTCGAGATTCGTCTTGATCGAATAGGTCAGCAGGGGCGAAACGAAACGGCTATGGTCGTCCAAATTGACCACCACATAGCCCTCCCACTTGAGCAGCGGCGTGATTTCGTAGCTCATGTAGCCACCAGCATAGTGCTTGGCAACGCTGCGAATCTTGCCGGTCAACAGCGACGTGAAATCGTACGCGGCGGCATTGGTCGTGCCGGCGCCGTTGTAGTAGAGCTCGGCGCTAAGCGTGAGCGTGTTCGCAAACGCATAATCGAGCGCGAGAACGGCACGTTGATAGGTCGAGCCAGTCTTGGCACGCACTTGCGTGAACTCACCACGAATGCCCGCCGTGCCGATCTGCCCCGCGAGATCGAAGCCGGCGACCTGCTCATTGCCGAAGCGCCCGCCGACAATGGAATAGTCCACGCCATGCGTGTTGGCGTGCCAATTGAATGCCGCGCTGGAGTCCGCGCCACCGTGCCCCGGCGCGTACACAGCGCTGATGCGGGAGATGGGCCCCAGCTTGTGCTCGGCCAGCACCGCGTCGACACCCACGCGCTCCTCGCGCTCGATGGCAGTCGGGTTCAGGGGGTTCAGCAGGTCGAGCGGGCTCCAGAAACGGCCCGTTCCCCATGCGATGCGCTGCCGCCCGATGCGCACATCGGTGTCGCCCGATGACAGGGTGACGTTGCCGCGATACAGCCGGTGCTGGCCGTAGTACGAGCCGCCACGCAGGTAATTGCCGTCGAGATCCAGGTACTGATCCGGCGCGAGACTGCTCTGGCTTGCGAACTGTGCGGTGTGCAGGTAGCTGCCGAACAGCAATTCGTTGTCGTACTGCAGATCCACGGCGACGTGCTCGGAGAGCTTGCCCTGCAACTGCAGCCGCAGGCGATTGAGATCGAGCAGATAGCGTTGCCCGCCGGGCACGATGGTTTCCGATTCCTCCAGCAAGCTCTTGTAGTAACCGGAAAATTTCAACCCGGACTGCGACGTCTCCTGCGCCGAGGCTCCGAAGGCCAGAGCCGCCAGAAGTCCGAACGGCACGGCTTGCTTAAACATGGCGTATCGCTTGCACTGGATCGAGCCGCGCCGCCTTGGCCGCGGGATAGAGCGAAACCAGCACGCCGGCAATCAACAGCGCAATACCCGGCGGGACCACCGTCGCACCGAAAATGCGCGGATAAACGATGCCGGTCAACCCGGGGATGGCGGAATATCCGGCGAAGAAGCTCGACAGGTCCATACCGGCATGCCCAAGATACAGCACCAGCGCAATGCCGGCGCCATACCCGACGGCAGACGCGATCAACAGCAAGGCGATGGACTCATATACGACCATGCGCCTCAAGGCGGCGGGCGACGTGCCAAGCGCCAGCATCACGCCAAACTCGCGCGTGCGCTCGGTGACGGCCATGAACACGGTATTGATGACCGACGTGGTAATCACCAGAAGCAGCACCGCCAGGATGATACTGCTCACCACGCGCAGGAGCCGGACCATGTCTTCGAGCTGCGGCAAGAGTTCCTGCCACGGTATCAGCGTCACGTCGGTGCCACCGATACGCGCGCGTAGCAGGGCAACGGCAGCGGACACGTGCGCGCGATCCTCCAGCCGGACATTGATGGTGGAAACGCGTGAACCGAGCGCAAGCAACGACTGCGCCGCTGGCAGCGTGACAAAAGCAAATGCGCCATCGAAACTGGCACTTTCCGTCGAGAAAATGCCCCCCACCCCGTAGGCTGCCGTGCCGAGCTCGCCGTTGGCGGCCTGGGCCATGACGACGATCTTCTCGCCCAGGCGGACACCGAGCTTGTCGGCGAGCCTGCGGCCAATCATGACTTCGCGATCGGCGCCAGGTATGAGCGCCCGTCCCTGGACAACCGTGCGGGAAATGAACGTGACCTTAGCCTCCGCCACCGGATCGATGCCGATGAGCATGATGCCTTCGGATTTCGAGGCCGTGCTGGCCAACGCCTGGACCTGGGTGCGCGGCGCAGCCGCAATCACGCCAGGCGTGCCCCGGACGGCTTGCAGCAGCGAGACGGCATCGTCGATGGCAAGCTCGGGGGCATAATCCTTGCGAAAGCCCTTGCGTTCGACCTGGATGTGCCCCGTCAGATAACGCGTGGAGTTCTCGATCGTCTGGTCGAAGAATCCGTCGAAAAACCCCAGGATGAAGACAAAGCCCACGATGCCGAAGGCAGCGCCTGCGGCCATGAGGGCCGTGCGGCGTGGATTGCGCAGCAGGTTGCGCAGTGCGAGCAGCACGAACACCGGCAAGCGGGAATCGCCCGTGTTTCGTGACGACACCCGCATGGCAGCGGGTAGCCCGCGAATCGCCTCGATGGGCCGCAACTGCACGGCCTTGGCAGCGGGATACAGTGCCGCCAGCCCGGCAATGACGAAGACCGCCACTGACAGCACGACGCCACGCTCGGCGCTCACCACCGGATAGACGACGTCGGACAGCCCGGGCATCGTGCGCAGCCCGGCTTCAAAACCGTGCAGATCGATACCCGCGCGCGCGAAATACGCCGTCACTGTCCAGCCGACGGCGTTGCCGACGATCAGGCCAACGATGCCCAGAAGGATCGATTCATACAGGACCAGCCGAAGCACGCGCGTGCGGCTCATGCCGACGGCAAGCATGATGCCGAATTCGCGCGTGCGCTCCATCACGGACATCAGCACAGGATTCGCCACCGCGAAGACGACCACCACGAAGAACACCAACAGCACCACGTAGGTCGTGACCTCGTGAAAGCGCGAACTGACCGCTACCATCGGTAGCAGCCGTGGCCACCCCACGACTTCGTAACGATCTCCCAGGCGCTCGGCGAGCCCCGCGCTGACCGGCTCCAGGCGCGAGCGCTCGCGCAGCCGCAGGGCGATGGCGGTGGCGCCACCGGGCGCGGAGAGAAACTCCCGCACAACAGGCAGCGGCATCACGGCGACGTAGCCGTCGAGATCGTCGATCTTGCTGCGGAAGATGCCGCGCACCGGATACTTTCCGCTCGATATCGAGCCGTCGTAGCCCTGCCCCACGAACACGATGTTCTGCCCGGGCCGCACCGCGAGCGCTTCAGCAAGCATCTCCCCGATCAGCACGCCGGGCGCGCCGGTCGTCAGCGGCTGCCCGGCCACGATGGCGTCCGAGAGCATCGTCACCTGCGCCTCGTCTGCCGGCTCGACGCCGACGAGCATGAGGCCGCGCGACTTGTCGCCCCGGCTGGCCAGCGCTTTGGTTTCCAGGCGGATGCTGGCGGCTGCCACCCCAGCCTCGTTGCGCACGGCATGCAGGATGGGGGCCGAGTCTGGCATGGCGAGATCAAGGATCGGATCGTCGTGGTAGCCCTTGAGATGCACCTGCGCATCGCCGGCGAAATACCGCGTGGTGTTCTCGACCATCTCGCGGTTCATGCCAGCGGTGAATCCCCAGTTGAAGATCATCGCCGCTAGGCCGATGGCGATCGACGAGATGGTGATGGCGGAACGCCTGCGGTTGCGCAGCACATTGCGCACGGCGAGTGGCAGCAGCATCATGGCGGTCGGCGCTCATCGGCTTCGATCCGGCCGTCACGCAGGCGAATGACCCGCCGCGCGCGTTCGACCACCATCGGGTCGTGGGTGGAGAACACGAACGTCACGCCGCGCCGTTCATTCATGGCCTTCATCATGTCCATGAGCGCGGCGCCGGCTTTGGAATCCAGATTGGCGGTCGGCTCATCGGGCAGCACGATGATCGGCTCGGCCGCGATGGCGCGCGCCACCGCCACGCGCTGCTGCTGCCCACCGGAGAGTTGCTGCGGACGCCTGTGCTCCATCCCTTCCAATCCCAGTTCCTTGAGCAGCGTCATGGCGCGGTCCCGGCGCTGCATCTCTGGCACCCCCTGCAACAGCATCACGAATTCCACGTTTTCTAGCGCGGAAAGAACGGGAATCAGATTGAACTCCTGGAAGACGAAGCCGATCTTGCGCAAGCGGATGTCCGAAAGCGCGGCTTTACCCAGTGTCCCGATCTCGCTGCCGTCGACCCAGACATGGCCTTCGGTGGGTGAGTCCAAGCCACCGATCACGTTCAGGAGCGTTGTCTTGCCCGAGCCGGACGGCCCTACCAGCACCGCAAAGTCGCCTTTGCGGATTTCCAGATTGATATGCTGCAGCGCATGCACGACGCTGGCACCTTGCCGATACAGCCTGGAGACACCTACGAGCTTGACGACTGTATCGGCTGCAGCATTCATGGCTTTTGCAGATTGCGCTGCGTAAAGCGTTCGTCGTCAATCGGCTGGTCGTAGCGCGCGGCCTTGACGACGATCACGGTTGCGTGGCCTGGATCATTCACGGGGCGCATTTCCCATTTGGTCGGAATGGTGCGGCCACCCATCGGGCCAACGTCGGAGAACGTCAGGACCCGCACCAGTTCGTTGCGCTCGTTGTAGTAATACTGCTTGAGCGGAATCGTATCCGCTTGCCGAATCCAGTAGAGAATCTTTCCCCACACGACGGCGGCATCCGGCTTGGGAATCGATTCAATCACGTAAGACGCGGCGCCGTTCAGCACCTCCGTGCGGAGAACCCGATGCGTGTAGTCATCCACGGCGCTGCTTTGCTTGACCAAGTCGTCGTTGGTGAAGTCGGAGCCCATCCAGGGCTGCAGCATCATCGACGGCGGAATCTTGATGGTGCGCTCGATGTTGGGCAGGTAGTTCCACATCTCCGAGCCGATACGCAGCGACCCAATACCGGCCTCCTTGGCCGGCGCCAGAACGCGGATGAACGAGCGCCGCGGCCGCTCCATCCAGGCGCGCAGGTCAAGCGCGCGCTGCCAGCGCGGTGTGGTGATCGTCATCTGGAACTCGCCTTGCAGCGTCTTGCCCCACAGCAGGGTATCGACGCGATCGACGAGCGTGCGGCCGTCTGGTTCCTCAGCCCAAGCCCCACCCACCATGCATGCGGCAGCAAACGCCACAAGGCACGCGGACACCAGAGAGGGAATGGCCTTGCGAACCATGGTGCCATCCGGGCAGCTGAACGATTTCATGGCATCCGACTAGCCAGGACGGCCAGACCCTTGCCGTGGCCATTCGACAAATGCCAGCACCCAAAGCCCGATCAGGTTGAAGAATGGCACCAGCACCAGAATGGCCCAAAAAGGCGACAACCCGATCCGCATCAGGATTCGGCCGATGGGATACAGCAATACCACCGCCATGACGGCAAACGTGATCCAGTGAGCGAGACCATAGCCGGCCATGTCGAACCCGTGAACCATCATCGTGCACCTCCTCGTGAAACCCAAGGTGTAACCCCAAGCACAATTCACGTTACACCTTTATGGGCGGCATCGCTTTACCTGGATCAAGGCATATTCGATCCAATTGCGTAGCAGGTAATAGCTTACCCGTCGCCATTTCAGCCCCCATGTGCCAGAAACATGCACCTGAAGATCAAGCAACTGGAATGCATGACAGAAAAGTCACCTTCCGGTCAGCTTCCCATCGGGAAGCAGTTGGCAGACTGCCGATACCCCGCTCATGGAAACCATCCCCGCACCCACCGCCCCTGCCCAAGAGCATTGGGGCATGGCGTACGAGACCAAACATCCTGCTATTGGCTGGGTGAAATGAGACATGGAGCGCCGATCCGGCTTGACATGGATCAAGCCACGGTCGCTATCCAGCAGGAGTCAGTGCAATAGTGGCCCCTCATCACCCAGAATGGACTGCAAAACTGAACCGCCAACTTTTATCGCTAGGAGACACAACGTGAACCGCAAAACCATCCTTTCCGCACTGCTGCTTGCAACCGCCGCATCCATGTCGGCCGGCGTATTTGCCACGGACAACGACATGCCCATGGCATCCGAAGCCTCCGGCGCGCACAAAATGAAACCGCATTCGCACGTCGCCGAGAAAGCTGGCGCTTCCGCCGCCAGCGCGCCGGCGGCCGCCCCCGCCGAGGACACCAAGGGCAGGGACAAGTCCAAGCATTTCCATCCCGATACCAAGTAAGTCTGCGCGCGGGCTCAGAAAAGAGCCCGCGCTTCAATTCACCTGACCTGCGACAACGAAGTTCGGCCCGATGCGGCTAAGCTGGCCTACAAGGCCCATGCAGTTGCACCGCATGATTTGCAGCCCGTGTCCGCACTGTCTGGTGACGGACATCACGACTTTCACAGGAAGTGATGAGGTGGTGTGATGACAGACCGTACGGTACAGCGCAAACGACGTCCGGCCCGATCGGCGCCGGGTGTAGCAGCCCCGGCGCTGCGGTTGGTTAGCGAACCGGACCACCAGGCCGAGCCACAGCCGGCACCTGCCGAGCCCCCTCTTGAGCAAGGGTGGGACTACTGGGTGGATGTCACGCAGCGGTGGATTCTGTTCATCGATATCCTGCGGCAACGCGCCAACAATATGTTGGCCCATGAGGAGGCCGGCCTGCCGCCACCGCTGCATTTCGACTACGAATTGCTACTGGATGCGCGAACCTTCGAGCGCCCGGCCAACTATGCCCTGCTCCGTATCACGCGCTGTGGCACCGACCACCTGGAGCGACAGGTTCGGGCGGATGCAACCCCCGTCATCGTCATCGACCCGCGTGCCGGTCACGGACCGGGCATTGGGGGCTTCAAGCGCGATTCGGAAGTCGGCATGGCCCTCGCCGAAGGCCATCCTGTCTACTTTGTCAGCTTCTTCCCGGCCCCCTGCCGCGGACAGACCCTTGGCGACGTCCTGAACGCGCTTCGTACCTTCGTCGAGGAGGTCGCGCGACGGCATGACGGGCAGGCGCCGGTGCTCTACGGCAACTGCCAGGCCGGCTGGGAAGTGATGCTCCTGTCTGCCCACTGCTGCGAGCGCGTCGCCTGCCCTGCGGTGCTCAACGGCTCCCCGCTCTCGTACTGGTCCGGCGAAGCAGGCGTCAACCCGATGCGCCTGCTCGGGGCGTTCACCGGCGGCGTGTGGTCAGCAAACTTTCTTGCCGATCTGGGCAACGGCCGTTTTGACGGTGCATGGCTGGTACAGAACTTCGAGGCACTCAAGCCTGAGTCCGCGCTCTGGACCAAGCTCTACACTGTCTTCGCCGATCCGGATGGTGAAGGTGACCGGTTTTTGGAATTCGAGCGCTGGTGGAATGGCTTTTACTTTCTCAGCCGGGAAGAACTGGTCGCAACCATCCAGGATCTTTTTGTCGGCAACAAGTTGGAAACCGGCGAAGTGCATGTCGACGGTAAGTGCACGGTCGACTTACGGCGCATTTGCAAACCGATCGTCATCTTTGCCTCGTACGGCGACAACATCACGCCACCGCACCAGGCGCTCGGCTGGATTCCCGTCGTGTACGAAAGTACGGAAGCTCTGGTCGCCGCCGGCCAGCGAATCGTGTATCTCACCAACCCGCATGTCGGACACCTCGGCATTTTCGTCTCCGCAAGCGTGGCGCGTCACGAGCATCGCGCGATCCTGCAAAGCCTCGATGCGATTGAGGCGCTGCCGCCCGGCTTGTACGAGATGAAGCTGTCGGAACACTCCGATGCGCCGCCACAGAACAACTCCCAACGCGGGGTCACGTTTGAGCCGCGTCGCGTCGAAGACATTCAATTCCCATACCCGCGTGCCCTGTTCGAGCATGTGCGCGCCGTCTCGGAAATCAACGAACGGCTGTATGACCAGTTCTGGAGCCCAACCGTGCGCGCGCTGGCAACGCCGTGGAGCGCTGAATGGCTGAAATGGAGCCATCCGATGCGCTGGACGCGCTATGCATGGTCCGAGCGGTTCCAACCATGGCTGTTGCTCGTAGCCGCCATGGCTGCGGGCGTGAGGGCCTCCAGGCGAAAAGCCGGGGAAGACAATATCTGGCGCGCTTCGGAAGAAGCGCTTAGCGCCACGCTGACACACACACTTGAGACAGGTCGGTCAGTGCGCGACTTGGTGGCCGAGACGGCATTCCAGTGGCTTTACGGGCCATCTTGGCCCTACTCGTTTGCGCAGTCTTATATTCCGGCATCAGACCATCGTGACTGCGACGTTGGAGAAGCAACGGTTCGCCAAGCTTGCAGCGCTTGCGACACTGACGTGCGGTGAGGTTTCCGGCGACTCTTAGCTGCATATCCAATGGGCGGTTGTGATGATCCAGACATGGGCAATGGCCCAATCAACGGGCGCTCGAATTTGCCGGCCAAGCGCACTAGCAACGCGAGCCTCAGCGGGCAGCGCTTTCTCTTTGACCTAACTGGCCGTTGTGCGGCGACTAAAAGAAGGCGCCCGCCGCAAAGAACCGTACTACAAACATGATGGCGGGATACAGAAGGGACCATCACGTGAGCAGTTGGCCGGCAGATGCTTGAAATCTACGCCATGGAAAAGCGTGCCCATGAAATCCACGAAAGGTTCGGGCGCCGCCAGCCAAGCCAACGTGCATTACGTGGAGAAGAGGATCAGAGTGGCGGACTCTGTTACAGCGGCTGCGAAGGGTTGCCTCCTGCCGAGGATGTCGTGATCAATGAGACGACGCCTTCGACGCACCACTGCTCCAACGGGGGATGAAACGTGGTGTGCGCTCACAATACGCTTCGTATGCCCGGCCGAACTCGGCCAGCGCATCTCGCTCCTCAGTCAGCGCGAGATGAACATACATCCAGACCAGCACTGGAAACATGATCAGCGTGAGCAACGTCGGCCACTGCAGCAGGAAGCCGAGCATGATCAGGACAAACGCCACATATTGCGGATGGCGCATGCGGGTATAGAGTCCACCGGTGGCCAGACGGTGCTGCTGCTGCGCCAGATACAGCACCCGCCAGGCGGAAGCGAGCATGATGAAACCACCGAAGATCAGCAGGTTGCTTAGGATGTGGAACGGCCCGAAATGCGGATTAGCGCGCCAGCCGAACATCACCTCCAGCAAATGCCCCGCGTCGTGAGAGAGGAAATCGATACCGGGAAAATGCTTGCTCAACCAGGGCAGCAACAAGTAGATCGTCAGTGGGAACCCGTACATCTCCGTAAACAGCGCCACGAGAAACGCCGAGAAGGCCCCGAAGGACCGCCAGTCACGCGAGGTCTTTGGCTTGGTGAAGCTGAAAGCGAAGATGATGAAGATGGCCGAGTTGATGATGACCAACGACCAGAGCCCGTAGCCGGATTGTGTGTCGTGCTGCATCGTTACTCTCCCTTTGGATGTACGTGCGTTGACGGCTCGCCCCCTTCGTCTTGGTGGCCGTGGTGCATGAACAGGTGCATCAACGGGCAAGTAGCGAGCAACAGGAAGGGCAGGAACGGGATCACGTGTGCCCGATGTTCCGTGAACAGGAAATAGGCGATCACAAGCAGGAAGCCTATCAAAACCCACCTGGACCTGAAGACTGTCCTGTGCGCCGCGTGCGGCCCATCTTCAGGGTTCATTTGATCATTCATGCGAGCCTCCTCGTCCACAGGCAATCGGCTTGAAAAAAGGCTGGCTAGCAGCACCCGCCGTGATGGCGATGGTGTTGGTGGACGAAACGTGAAGGATTCTGCTGAAAGACCGCGCGAGATTGCTCAGACTCGAAGTAGAACGTCTTCCCTTCAAAATTGGCCGTGATGGCGTGGGTCGGGTCAACCCGGTTTCCGGTCACTGGGTCACTGTTTGCATCTGGAGCGCCGTGCATCATGCCGGCACCCTCGCCGCCTCTGGAGCGCATCGCTTGGCTGCGCCAAAGGAACACCACCACCAATCCGCCCAGCACGATCCAGATCAGGTTTTGCGAAAGCCAGGTCATTTTCCACCTCCGTCTTACGACTTCCTACGCGATTTCAGTTCCCGCTCCACTGCCGCCTCAACCTCTCGTCTGGTTTGCCGTGAAAGACGCAAACTCATCCAGATCACCCAGACCGGACAGGCCAGGAGAATCAGCGCAACCAGCACCGAGAACAGTGAGATTCCGTACCAATAGAGGATGGCGGCGGCCAGCGCCGTCGCCACGGCGGCACAGAACCAGACAGCGGGTTTCATGCCGGCACCTCCTGCGCCTTACTTGTCAGCCGCACGCGCTTGAGCATGGCCGAATTCGCCACCACGCTAAGCGAGGACAGCGACATCGCCGCCGCCGCCAGGATGGGATTGAGCAGGCCGAAAGCCGCCACCGGAATGCCGATGGTGTTGTAGAAGAAGGCCCAAAACAGGTTCTGCTTGATCTTGCGCATCGTGGCGCGGGACAACTCGATGGAAGCCGCCACGTCGCGTACGTCATTGCGGATCAGGATGATGCTGCCGGTCTCCTTGGCCACATCCGAGCCCGAGCCGATAGCGACGCCGATATCCGCCGCAGCGAGCGCGGGCGCGTCGTTGACCCCATCGCCGACCATGGCAACCACCTCGCCGTCCTTCTGCAAGCCCTGGATGGTCTTGACCTTGTCTTCCGGCATGACCTCTGCGATTACGCGCTCGATGCCGACCTGCCGCCCGATAGCTTGCGCGGTGCGCTGGTTATCCCCACTGAGCAGAACCACCTTGATGCCGCGCGACTTGAGCATGGCAATGGCCTCTGACGCCTCTGGCTTGACCGTATCGGCCACGGCGATGATGCCAAGCAGTTCATGCCCGATCCCCGCCAGCATCGCTGTCTTGCCATCAGCCTCCAGCCCGGCCAGCGTCGCTTCAATCGTATCGACTGAGATGGCCTGCTGCGCGAGCATGCGCCGGTTTCCTAGCCAGGCCTGCTGGCCGTCGATGGCCCCCTGAATACCCATCCCCGACAGCGCCTGGATGTTGTTCGCCTTACGCGTCGCCAGCTCACGATGCTGTGCGGCACGGACGATCGCTTCGCCCAGCGGATGCTCCGAGCCGGACTCGACCGCTGCAGCAATACTGAGCAGCTCGGCTTCCTGGTGTGTCCCAAGCGGCAGGATATCGGTCACGGTCGGTTCGCCGCGCGTAATCGTGCCCGTCTTGTCAAAGACAACGGTGGTCAATTTCTCAGCGCGTTCGAGCACTTCGCCGCCGCGGATCAGGATGCCGGCGTCCGCGCCTTTTCCCACGCCGACCATCAAGGCGGCAGGCGTCGCTACACCCAGAGCGCACGGGCAGGAGATGATAAGCACGGCAATAAAGGCGAGCAGCCCCTGCGGGAAATGCCCCGCGAGCGTCCATCCGATGACAGCCAGCAGTGCAACGCCCACGACCGCCGGCACAAAATAGCCGGTCACCTGGTCGGCCAGCCGCTGAATCTGTGCCGAGCTTGCCTGCGCGTCTTCTACCATCTTGATGATCTGCGCCAGCGCCGTATCCGCACCGATGCGGGTCGCCTGGAACGTAAAGGCGCCTGACCGGTTCAGCGTACCGCCGATCACCGTTGCCCCAGGCTTCTTGTCAACTGGCATCGACTCCCCGGTCAGCATCGATTCGTCCACGCTGGTTTGCCCGTCCGTCACCTTGCCATCGGTTGGAATCTTCTCGCCGGGGCGGACCACTACCAGCTCCGAGACCATGATGCTTTCGGCGGGAATCTCGACTTCCTTGCCATCGCGAATCACGTGCGCCACAGCGGGCTTGAGGTCAAGCAGGCGACGGACTGCGGCGGAGGACTTCTTTTTGATGATCTCCTCCATGTACTTGCCCAGCAGCACAAAAGCGATGATGACCGCGGACACCTCGAAGTAGACATCGCGTTCGGCCACCTTCACCGGCAACCAGGATGGGAAGAACAACACGACCACGCTGTAGAAGTACGCTACCGACGTACCCAGCGCGATCAGGAAATCCATGTTGATGTTGCGCGTGCGGACCGCGTTCCACGCGCCTTTGTAGAAGCTCCAACCTCCAATGAACTGTACGGGGGTCACCAGCAGGAACAGCCATATTCCCCATGTGAACCAAGGCAGCGCCGGAATGGGCGCCCAAGTCAGCAGGGTCGCACCTGCAGCCAAGGCCAGAAACGCCCCGGCGCGTAACACCGCCAACGCCAGCACACCGGTCAAGGCAATGGTGACGCGCGTCTTCATCGCCTTCAGTTCGGACTCCGGCGACTCAAACGTGTGCAGACAGCTCTCGCTGCAGAAGTAGTACTTTCGCCCTCCTCGCTCTGCGGACAAGGCAGTGGCCTTGTCAACCATCATTCCGCAGATGGGGTCCTTGGCCAGTTGCTTCGTGCTTGCGGACACCGCAGCAACTCCGGTTGGCGCGTGATCATGGGCCGCGCCGTCGTGGTCATGCGCGTCATGCGCGTCATGCGAGAGATATCGCGCCGGATCAGCGAGAAAAGTCTTCTCACAGTGCCGAGAACAGAACCAATAGCGCTGATGCCCGACTTCCGTGCTGGCTGCTGCCTGCGCAGGGGAAATCTCCATACCGCAAACCGGATCGCGCACGCGACCGGCATCGACGACCGGTTGAGCGATGCGCAGCGCGCTCTGCCGACCGACCACTTGATCGCCACGATGGTGTCCGATGGAATCGCTTGGCATGCCAACCTCGGATGTGCTGATTGTTTAACTTGATTAGGTCTGGGCACAACTACGATTGCAGTGTGTTCCACGCCCGGAACGGGAGGTTGATACGGGTCAAGCGAGAGCAATTCGTTGTGATACGTCAACTGGCGACCACCGATCGCATATCAAAATGAAATCCCATCATTTCAGGAGGCAGCACCATGACGAACAACAAGCATGTTGGCTTTCTTGTAGCAGGCGCGCTGCTGATCGCCAGTGCATCGGTCTGGGCCGTTGACGAGCACCACCCCGCCGCAGCGAGCCAGCCTAGTGCGGCAACCCCAGCGAAGACTGCCCCTGCCACGGCAAACTCTGCGGATACGGAAAAGCGCTTCGAGCAAGCCCGTCAGCAGATGAAGAAGATGCAGGCCCAGATGGACAAGATCCATCAGACCAAGGACCCGAAGGAACGGCAACGTCTGATGGCCGAGCACATGCAGGCCATGCAGGACACGATGCAGACAATGCACGGTATGGGCGGCCCGATGATGATGGACATGATGGGCGGTCAAGGGATGGGGGCCGGCGGTGCGGCGCCGATGATGGGCGGCTCGGGCATGCCCATGGAGCAGCGCATGAACATGATGGAAAACCGCATGGACATGATGCAGATGATGATGGACCAGATGCTCAAACAGCAGGAACCATCAAAGAAACCTTGACGTTGCCATTGTGGGAAGGTGAATACTGCCCAGAATTGGTCAACAGGCGTGCGTGACGCATACCTGCTGACCGTTAGCTTGAACCTACGCAACATCTGACAAAAATCCGCGCGCGATGAATCCCCTTTGGCGCATGCTGATGATCGTGCTGCTTGCCGTGGCGTTGCCTGCGCGCGGGCTCCCCATGGCATCAATGCAGATGCACGGCGCTGTGGGTCTGCCAGGGCTGTCGACAGCGCATGATGTCGTACAAGCCGAGAAAGGACACCCCTGCCATATCACCGGTGACGGCCATGCCCAGAGTGGTTCCGACTGCACGGACACCGCTCCTTGCGTGTCTTTCTGCGCTGTGATCGGGGCGCTTTCCAGCCCAGCGATGCCGCTCGGCGCCAAGGGGATGCACATCCTGGTTCCCGCCCAGGAGCCTGTCTATATTTCCGCAGTTCCTGTGCCGCTCGAACGGCCACCCCGAGCCCGCTCCATTTAGCTTTACGGATCGCGCCTTTTTGCAGTGCGGCATCCGTATAGCGGCGTAAGCGAATACGCCACGCAAATTGCTAAGCCGGCATTCATGCCGGCCCCGCGTGAAATCACTGGAGCATCACCATGAAGAAGGTCATTCTTTCCGCTGTCGGCTTGGCGGCTGTTTTGACATCGTTGACGGCCATTGCCGGGCCAGACTGGCAGGTCATCGAGAAAGCTCGCAACGCGAAACTTGCGCAGATCCGCGCAGCGCAAGCGCAGAAAAGCGCTGGCATGCCTGCGATGCCGCAGCCCTGCCAAGACATGATTCAAGCGCCGAAATAACACGGTGGGGCGTTCTGCATTATCGGCAGGACGCCCATCGCGCGATGGCACGTTTGCGGCAGATCAACCCGTTCGATCATAAGCCGCGTCCGCGTGCACATCGCGCGTAGCCGCTGTTACCATTCGATCCAATCACATCATCTGCAGAACGTGCGCGCATCGCTTCGCCGGCCGTGGTTCGCCGGATTCCTAGTCATCGCTTTCCTGACAGTTCAACTGGCAGCGGCAGCATACGCCTGTGCGGCAAGCCGCGGCTCAGCGGAGGTCATGCCCACCATGGCCGATGCGACCGACGCCGGTGCCATGGTGCAGTCGTGCCCCGAGATGGCCATGCAGGCGCAGCAGGATGTGCACCAGCATGACGGCCTCTGTCTTGAGCACTGCCAGAGCGGCACCAAGTCGGCCAATCACGTATCGCCGCAGATTCCCATCTTCCTGCCCGTCCTGATCCGGATGATCACGGCCGAGCCAGTCATCATGGCGGACGGCCAATCGGTCTTGCTCGCCGATGTGGCGCCCCGTGCACCACCACCCCCGATTCCCATCCTGAACTGCTGTTTCCGCACGTAGCCTCCGAAGCGACGTATCTCTCACGCCTTGCCGCCTAACCGGCAAGGTGGTCGTTGCTTTCCGGAGGCTTTATGCTTTTGCGTTTTCCCCCACGCGGTGGGCGCTTGCTCGCGCTCGCCGTCCTGCTGCTTTTAAGCAGTCATCTGGCGTATAGCCAGACCGATGCGCTCTCCTTGCAGGAAGCGATCGGCTTGGCATCGTCCCGCTCCGCCGACGCGGAAACCTCCCGCGCCGGTGTACAGTCGGCGCTCGACATGGCCGTGGCGGCAGCCCAACTGCCCGACCCTGTCCTCAAATTCGGCGTGAACAATGTTCCCGCCGATGGCAGCGACCGGTTCTCCATCGGCACCGATTTCATGACCATGCGCTCGGTCAGCGTGATGCAAGAGCTCACGCGGACCGAGAAGCGCCGTGCCCGTGCGGAACGTTTCAACGCCGAGGCCTCCGCGGCCGAAACACAGCGTGTCGCCGCGCTGGCAGCCGTCCAGCGCAGCACAGCGCAAGCCTGGCTTGACCGCTGGTATGCCGCACGTACCGTTCAACTGCTGGCGGAACAAACAGCCTCTGTCGCCTTGCAGGTCGAGGCAGCCGAGGCGGCCTATCGCGGCAATCGCGGCTCACGCGCCGACATCGTAGCTGCACGCCTTGAACGGCAGCAGTTGCAAGACCGGACCGACGAGGCCCGGGCGACGGAAGCGTCTGCCAAGGCCATGCTGCGGCGCTGGGTAGGCGACGCATCCAGCCGCCCGCCCGCCGCGCCCCCCAGGTTCGACGTCCCGCAGTGGCTCGACGCGCTGGACGACGCGGCCATCGATACCCTGCCCGATGTGGCCGCTGCCAGCGCGCAAGCCGCCATGGCGGACGCTGAAGGACGTGTCTCTCGTGCGGCCAAGACACCCGACGTGACGGTGGAGCTGATGTATAGCCAGCGCGGACCGGCTTACGCCAACATGGTGTCGTTGAACGTCTCCCTGCCGATTCCCTGGGATCAGAAGAACCGCCAGGACCGCGAGGTCTCGGCCAAGCTGGCGCAAGCCAATGCCGCGCGCGCTCAAGCAGAAGTCTTGCGGCGCAACATGGTGGGCCAGATTCTGGGCAAGCGCGAGACGTTGCGACTGAACCAACGCCGCCTGGATCGCTATCAAACCACGACCGTCCCGCTAGCGCGCGCGCAAACCGAGGCAGCGCTAACGTCCTACCGGACTGGAAGCGGTTCGCTCGCCGCGGTCGCCGAGGCAAGCCGCAAGGCACTCGACCTTGCGCTGGAACGTCTCAAGCTCGAAGCGTCGACGGCCCAACTCTGGGCCGAGCTCGCCTTCCTCAAACCGCTCCCCACGGCAAACCAGCCGACCTCCAACGTTGGAGTTCAACCATGAACCGAACCATCTTTGCGCGCATTGCAGCCAGTCTGGTGTTGGCGAGCCTTGGCATGGGCGCCACCTACTACCTTGGCGTGAGGCAGGGACAGCGGAGCGCGCCCACGCAGGCGGCAGCATCTGCCCAAGCCGCCGATGCCCCGCTCAAAGCGGGCGACATCGATCCCAAGACGGGCAAGCGGATTCTCTATTGGCAAGACCCCATGGCACCTGGCCAGCGTTTCGACAAACCAGGCAAATCACCTTTCATGGACATGCCGCTTGCCCCCGTCTACGAGAATGGCGCCGGCGGGAGCGCCGCCGTCACGGTTGATGGCCGTGTGGCACAGAATCTTGCTGTGCGCACGGCTGAGGTCAAGACCGGCCGGCTGGACGCCATGCTGGAAGTGCCCGGCAATATCGCCATCAACGAGCGCGGCATCGAGATCATTCAAGCGCGCGCCGCCGGCTTTGTCGAACGGGCGTACGCGAAAACCACGTTAGACCCGGTCAAGCGCGGGCAACCGCTGATCGTCGTCTACGCGCCGGAATGGGTCGCCGCACAAGAGGAGTACCTGGCCGTTTCGCGTACGGCCAACGCCCTGCAGGGGGACCTGCGCAGCGCAGCGTTGCTGCGCATGCGCCAGGCCGGCATGACGGAGGCGCAGATCCGGCTGGTCGAATCCACCGGCAAGCCACAGCCACGGCTGGCGATTTCCAGCGACATCGATGGCGTCATCACCGAGGTCGGGGTCCGGGACGGCATGGCTGTCGCACCCGGCATGACGCTCTTCAAGATTGCCGACTTGTCCACCGTGTGGGTCTTGGCGGAGATTCCCGAGAGCCAAGCATCGGCCATCCGCCCGGGCCAGGCGGTGACGGCCACGGCGACGGCAATCGCTGGACACGCGCTGACCGGCAAGGTGGATGCCATCCTGCCCGACGTCAATGCCAATACGCGAACCGTCAAGGTGCGCGTCGAACTCCAGAACCGGGACCGCCGCCTCTTGCCCGGCATGTTCGCCAACGTGCGGTTTGGCGCGCAAGCCGGCCCGGACAAGCTGCTGGTCCCCACGGAGGCGTTGATTCGCACCGGTACGCGCACGATCGTCATGGTGGACGCCGGCAATGGCGGCTTCAACCCCATCGAAGTCAAGACCGGAGCCGAAGCCAATGGGCAGACCGAAGTGACCGACGGTTTGAGCGCGGGACAGAAGGTGGTGGTTTCCGGGCAGTTCCTGATTGATTCGGAAGCTAGCCTGCGCGGCACCGCCCAACGCATGGCATCGCCACCTGCGGCCTCCGCGCCCGCAGCGGCCGCCATCGAGCATGAAGGCGTCGGCCGCATTGAGGCTGTCACCAGCGAAGGCCTGACGATCTCACATGGCGCGATTCCGTCCGCGCACTGGAGCGCGATGACAATGGATTTTGCCGCACCGCCCTCCGGCCTGCCAAAGCGCTTCAAGCCTGGGGACCGTGTGCGCTTCCGGTTCCAACTGCATGACGATGGCATGGCAGTCCTGTCCTCGGTCGAGCCGGCCGGCGCGGATCAGGGGGGCAAGCCATGATCGCACGGCTGATTCTCGCGTCCATCCGCAACCGCTTCCTGGTGCTGCTAGCGACCGTCATGCTGACGGCCTGGGGTCTGTGGGCCGCGCGCAGCACGCCGCTCGATGCGCTGCCCGACCTGTCGGACGTACAGGTCATCATCCGCACGCCGTTCCCTGGCCAAGCGCCGCAGATCGTGGAAAACCAGGTCACGTATCCGCTGACCACCACCATGCTGTCGGTGCCGGGCGCCAAGACGGTGCGCGGCTACTCGTTCTTCGGCGATTCGTTCGTCTATGTGCTGTTCGAGGACGGGACTGACCTGTATTGGGCACGCTCGCGCGTGCTGGAGTACTTGAACCAGGTGCAGTCCCGCCTGCCTGCGGCGGCCAAACCGGCGCTGGGCCCGGATGCCACCGGCGTGGGCTGGATCTACGAATACGCGCTGGTCGATAAGACCGGCCGGCACGACTTGGCCCAACTGCGGGCGTTGCAGGACTGGTTCCTGCGCTTCGAGTTGAAGGCCCTGCCGAACGTCGCGGAGGTCGCTTCCGTCGGCGGCATGGTCAAGCAGTTCCAGGTGGTGTTGCAGCCGGACCGGCTGCGTGCGTTCAACCTGACACAGGCCAAGGTGCTGGCAGCGCTCAAGGGTGCCAACCAGGAGACCGGTGGCTCCGTGCTGGAACTGGGCGAAGCCGAGTACATGGTCCGCGCCAGCGGCTACCTGAAGACGCTCGACGACTTCCGGCAGATTCCCCTGATGACGAACGATGCGGGCATCGCCGTGCATTTGGGCGATGTCGCCACCGTCCAACTCGGGCCCGAGATGCGCCGTGGCATCGCGGAACTGAACGGTCAGGGCGAGGTGGCAGGTGGCGTCGTCATCCTGCGTTCAGGCAAGAATGCCCTGGAGACGATCGAAGCCGTCAAGGCCAAGCTCGCCACGCTGCGCACCAGTCTGCCCGAAGGCGTGGAGATCGTTCCTGTCTACGACCGGTCCGGTTTGATCAAGCGCGCGGTGGACAACCTGACGCACAAGCTGATCGAGGAATTCATCGTCGTCGCTGTCGTGTGCCTGGTGTTCCTGTTCCATCTGCGCTCGGCACTGGTGGCAATCGTCTCGCTGCCGCTGGGCGTCCTGGCGGCCTTCCTGGTGATGCGATACCAGGGCGTCAACGCCAACATCATGTCGCTGGGTGGCATCGCCATCGCCGTCGGCGCCATGGTCGACGCGGCCGTGGTGATGATCGAGAACGCGCACAAACATCTGGAGCATTGGCTCGAGGACAACCCCGGCCGCGAACTCACAGGCCACGAGCGCTGGAACGTGATCGGGGAATCGGCGGCAGAAGTGGGGCCGGCGCTGTTCTTCTCGCTGCTGATCATCACGCTGTCGTTCATCCCCGTGTTCACGCTGGAGGCGCAGGAGGGCCGCCTGTTCTCGCCGCTGGCGTTCACCAAGACGTATTCGATGGCGGCAGCGGCTGGGTTGTCGGTCACGCTGGTGCCTGTGCTGATGGGCTACCTGATCCGCGGGCGTATCCCGAGCGAGCAATCGAACCCGCTCAGCCGCTGGCTGATCCGCCTCTACCAGCCAATGCTGTCCAAGGTGCTGGCGTATCCCAAGGCGACGGTCGCTATCGCCATTGTGCTGCTGGGGGCAACGGCCTGGCCGATCCTGCGCACAGGCGGCGAATTCATGCCGCCGCTGGATGAGGGCGATCTGCTGTATATGCCGTCAGCATTGCCTGGGTTGTCGGCCGGCAAGGCGGCTCAGCTCCTGCAGCAGACCGACCGCCTCATCAAGACGGTTCCCGAAGTGGCCAGCGTGTACGGCAAGGCTGGGCGCGCGGACAGCGCAACGGACCCGGCGCCGATCGAGATGTTCGAGACCACCATCCAGTTCAAGCCGCACGACCAGTGGCGCCCCGGTATGACGACCGACAAACTGGTGGAAGAACTCGACCGCGTGGTCAAGGTGCCGGGGCTGTCCAACATCTGGGTGCCACCGATCCGCAACCGCATCGACATGCTCGCCACCGGCATCAAGAGCCCGGTCGGCATCAAGGTGGCGGGCACGGACTTGAAGGAGATCGATCGACTGACCACTCGGATCGAGGAGACCGTCAAAACCGTGCCGGGTGTCACCTCTGCGCTAGCGGAGCGGTTGTCCGGCGGACGATACATCGACGTGGACATCAACCGACAGGCCGCCGGCCGATACGGCCTGAACATCGACGACGTGCAAAGCATCGTGTCATCCGCCATCGGTGGCGATAATGTCGGTGAGGTGGTTGACGGCCTGGCCCGCTTCCCGATCAACCTCCGCTATCCGCGCGATTATCGGGATTCCGTGGAGCAGTTGCGGCGTTTGCCGATTGTCACTGACCGGGGCCAGCAGATTGTGTTGTCCGACGTCGCGGACATCCGCGTCGTGCAGGGCCCGCCGATGCTGCGCAGCGAGAATGCCCGGCTCTCGGGTTGGATCTATGTCGATATCCGGGGGCGCGACCTGCGCTCGGCGGTGAAGGACATGCAGGCAGCAGTGACCAAGGCGGTGCCGATGCCGGCGGGCTACGCGCTGAGCTGGTCAGGGCAGTTCGAGTACCTGGAGCGTGCGAGTGCCAAGCTGCAGGTGGTCGTACCATTCACCTTGCTGATCATCTTCGTGCTGCTGTACCTCGTGTTCGGCCGTATCGACGAGGCGCTGCTCATCATGGGCACGCTGCCGCTCGCACTGATCGGCGGGTTCTGGCTGCTGTATCTGCTCGGCTATAACCTGTCGGTGGCCGGAGTCGTCGGCTTCATTGCGCTCGCCGGGGTGGCGGCCGAATTCGGCGTGATCATGCTGCTCTATCTCAAACACGCTTGGACCGAGCGGCAGGAAAACGGTCAAACTTCTACCCAAGCGCTACTGGAAGCGATTCAGGAAGGCGCCGTGCTGCGTGTACGCCCCAAGGCCATGACGGTGGCCGTCATCCTGGCTGGCCTGCTCCCGATCATGTGGTCGGACGGCACAGGCTCCGAAGTCATGCAGCGCATTGCCGCGCCGATGGTCGGCGGCATGATCACCGCGCCGTTGCTGTCCCTGTTTGTCGTTCCTGCTGTCTACCTGCTGCTGCGCAGGCGTGGCAGCGGGCAATCCATTCCCCAACCACCCTCTCATGACAAGGTCTCACGATGAACTACGTTTCCGCTGTTGTATTCGCCCTGACGCTGGCGTCGACTCCAGCCGCCTTTGCGGCCACGCCGATGGAAGGTATGGACATGAAGCCTGCTGGTCAAACCAAGCAGGCGCCCAAGCCCGTGGCAGCAGAGGTCCGCAAGATCTACCTCGACACCGGCAAGGTCACGCTTAAGCACGGCGCCATCGACAATCTCGGCATGGGCGCCATGACGATGACGTTTGCCGTCAAGGACAAGGCATCACTGCAGCACTTCAAGGAGGGCCAAGCGGTGTGGGCCGTCTTTGATATGGTCGACGGTCAGCCGACCGTCGTCGATTTGCGGAGCAAGTAAACCCTCGGCGGCGCACGGCCCATCGGTCGTGCGCCGCTGCATGCTGCGGAATCAGCCAGAAAGTCCCTTCACGAGGGCGCCTTGTCGTGACATCAATGCTGAGCGCAACAACCCTGCTATAGCGACGCTGCTAGCCCCGAGCATCCAGCCGGCGACCACATCCGCCGGGAAATGCATCCCGGCGGCAACACGCGACCACCCGACCAACGCGGCGTAGAACACCAACGCGAGACGCCCCCGAAAACCCACCAAGGGCCAGAGTGCCCCGACCACAAGCGCTGCGAACGTCGAGTGCCCGCTCGGCAGGCTGTAGTGCAGTTCCGGCTCACCAATGACGTGCACGAGGTGGCCGAGTACCGCCGGTGGCCGTGGGAAATCCAGCCACCACTTCAAGGCGGAAGCGGCCAGCAGGGCAAGCGCGAAGGCCAACCCAAACGTGACGAGGCGTTGCCTGACAGCGCACGCGCGCGCTGGATTCGACGCTGATATCGACCACCGCCAGAGCCCCAGCAGCAAGAGCGGCGCAGTCCAGTAGTTGCCAATCAGGCTAAAGCACCACGCCACCGGGTCCAGGGCGCTTGGCATCCCCGAGTTGATGGCGTGGAATAGCGCGACGTTCCAGCCGCCCCAGTCGTACACGAGGAACTTCCAATTCATTTGCGCAGCAACCTCAGCCCGTTGCCGACCACCAGCAGGCTGGCGCCCATGTCGGCAAACACCGCCATCCACATGGTGGCCTGGCCTGTAAAGGTCAGTGCCAGGAACACGACCTTGATGCCGAGCGCCAGCGCAATGTTCTGCTTCAGCACCCCGGCCGTGGACCGGGATAGTCGTACAAACGCCGGGAGCTTGCGCAGATCGTCGTCCATCAGCGCAACGTCGGCCGTTTCGATCGCCGTGTCCGTCCCGGCCGCGCCCATTGCGAATCCAATATCGGCCCGTGCCAGCGCCGGCGCATCGTTGATGCCATCGCCGACCATGCCGATGGTTCCTTGTGCGGATCGGCGCTCGATTTCGCGCTGCTTGTCTTCCGGCAGCAGATTACCGCGAGCCTCGTCGATACCGACCTGCTGCGCAATCGCCTCTGCGGTGTGCGGATTGTCGCCGCTCAGCATCAAAGTCTTGATGCCCAGTGCGTGCAATTCCTTGATCGCTTGGCGACTGCTGTCCTTGATGGTGTCCGCCACACCGAACAACGCGCGTACGCCGTCCTGGCCGATCAGCATCACGACCGTTTTGCCCTGGGTTTCCAGCACGGCAAGCTGTGCTTCCAATGCCGGCGAACACACGCCCAGTTCCTCGACCAGACGATGATTGCCCAGGTGATAGAGCGCACCGTTGACATGGCCCCGGACGCCGCGTCCGGGCAAGGCCGCAAAATCGGTGACGTCGCGCAGGGCTAGGCCTTGGTCCTGCGCCGCGCGGGCCACGGCCAGGGAGACGGGATGGTCGGAGCGGGCAGCCAGGCTAGCTGCCAGGATCTGGGCGGCGGACGCGTCCGCACCGTTCCAGGCCACGACGTCCGTCTGCGCTGGCTTGCCGTGCGTGATCGTGCCGGTCTTGTCGAGCGCCAACCATTTCAGCTTGCGTCCCTCTTCCAGATAGACGCCGCCCTTGATGAGGATGCCGCGCTTCGCGGCGGCCGCCAGGCCGCTCACAATGCTCACCGGCGTCGAGATCACGAGCGCGCAGGGGCAAGCAATCACGAGAAGAACTAGGGCCTTGTAGATCCAGTCCAGCCAAGTCGCACCGAAGACCAGCGGAGGGACGATGGCCACCGCAAGCGCAACCGCGAACACAATGGGCGTGTACAGCCGGGCGAACTGGTCAACGAAGCGCTGCGTGGGCGCTCGACTGCCTTGCGCGGCCTCGACGGCGTGAATGATCCGTGCCAGTGTGGAGTCGCTTGCCGCTGCGGTGACGCGATATTCGAACGACCCGGATTCGTTGATGGTGCCGGCGAACACGGAGTCGCCCGCTGCCTTCTCGACCGGCAGGCTCTCGCCCGTGATCGGCGCCTGATTGACGGATGACCGCCCCTGCAGAATCGTGCCATCGAGCGCGATGCGCTCGCCCGGCTTGACCCGCACACGGCTGCCAACGGCCACGGTCTTGGCATCGACGTCGGACCAACTGCCGTCGCTGCGCTGTACCGTGGCTGTCTCCGGGGCGAGATCCATCAGCCCCCGGATCGCATCTCGGGCGCGGTCCAGCGAACGGGCTTCGATGACCTCCGCCAAGGCGAAGAGGACCATCACCATCGCCGCTTCCGGCCAATGGCCGATCACCATCGCCCCAGTGACTGCGATCGACATGAGGGCGTTCATGTTCAGGTTGCGGTTCTTGAGCGCGATCCAGCCTTTCTTGTAGGTGGACAGCCCGCCGGTCAGGATCGCGGCCAGCGCCAGGATCACCACCACCCAATGGTTGCCACCGTTGAGCCAATACACCACTTCCGCCAGGACGGCGTTCGCGCCGGCAATGGCAAGCGGCCACCATTTGGTGGGCGCGGCATCTTGTTCGGGAAGCGGTGCTGCGGCAGAGCGGTCGCGCACCTCGGCATCGAAGCCAAGCGACTGAATGGCAGCCAGCACTTGCGGTAGCGCATCGGCAGCGTGTTGAACGGCGAGTGTGCGTTGGACGAGATTGAACTGCATGTCTGACACGCCCGCCATGCCCGCCAGCTTGCCGCGAATCAGCGTTTCTTCGGTCGGGCAGTCCATCTGACGAATGGTCAGGACTGTGCTCTGCCCGGCGGGGCTTTCATCGGCGCGAACCGCTCGCATGCCAACGGCTGCCAAGGCTTGCTCGATCGGCGCCGGGGATGGCAGCCGGTGCTGGACGGCCAGCGAACGCTGCATCAGGTTGAACTCAAGGTTGACCACGCCGGGCAGCGCCGCCAGCTTATTGCGAATGAGCGTTTCTTCCGTCGGGCAGTCCATGTTGTCGATCCGGTAGCGGGATCGTTTCAGGTCAACAGCCGCCGCATCGCCGTCCGCCGGCGTCACCACGTTGGTGGCAGCACAACCGCACCCCTTGGAGCCGCAATCACTCACAGCACCTCCCTTTGTCGCTTGAAATGGATTGGACTCAAGTACACACTCTATAGCTACTATAGAGTCAAGGGACTTCGGCCCGACATCATGAACATTCAGATCGGTGAATTCGCCAAGCGCACGGCCTGCCCGATTCAAACCATCCGGTACTACGAGCGCGAAGGCCTGTTGCCGCCGCCGGACCGCAGCTCGGGCAACTTCCGGCTGTACAGCGAGCGGCACATTGAGCGGCTGCAGTTCATCCTCCACTGCCGGTCATTGGACATGCCGCTGAACGACGTGCGGACACTCCTGCGCTACCGCGAGCGACCGGACGAGGATTGCGGCGCGGTGAACACCCTCCTGGACAAGCACATCGAGGAAGTCGAGCGGCGTATCGAGGCACTGGGGGTGTTAAAGCACCATTTGTGCGCGCTGCGCGAGACCTGTTCCGACGGGCGAGCTGCAGAAGCTTGCGGAATCCTGCAGGGGTTGTCCGAAGGTAGCGGCACGTGCACTGGAGACGGCACGCACCGCTGACACGAAGGGGAATGGCCGAACGGGTTCGCTATGTGACCCCTTCGGCCGCATGTTTTTTGACCAGCGCGACATCTGCGTCACGAAACATGAATTACAATCATTCTCATTTAAAGCCATTTCTCCCGCTTCGCCGGTAGGCTCTTCATGCAACTGCAGCGCGTCGTCACCCTCATCCTGTTCTACCTGCTGACATCGGTTTCAAGCGCGTACGCCGACACGCTGTCCACTCAAGACAAGACCAAGCAGGTCTGGCAATTACTCGACTATCTGGCGGTCGATTACGGTCGCTCCGTCAAGGACGGCCAGGTGGCCAATGCCGATGAGTACGCCGAAATGCAGGAGTTTGCGCATGCGGCGCAGCGCCAGATTGCCGAGTTGCCGGCGGGGCCACAGACGCAAGCCTTGCTCAAGGATGCTGGCGCGTTGCGCACGCTCATCGCCGACAAGGCCGCACCCACCGTCGTCGGTGAACAGGCGCATAAGCTCGCGGACAGCTTGCTGGCCGCCTACCCGGTGCCGATGGCGCCCAGCAAGGTGCCCGACCTGAAGCATGGAGCTACGCTGTATCAAAGCCAGTGCGCGTCCTGCCATGGCAACACCGGACACGCCGATGGTCCGCTGGCCGCCAAGCTGAGCCCGCCCCCCATAGCCCTGGCCGATCATCAGCGCGCCCAGGAGCGCAGCGTCTTCGCCCTCCAGCAGATCATCACGCGCGGTGTCGAGGGCACCTCGATGCCGAGCTTCGCGCAGCTCACTGACGATGATCGCTGGGCACTGGCCTATTTTGCGTCGACCTTGTCCTATTCCGATGCGGACCGGCAAGCCGGCGCCAAATTGTGGGCATCCCGCCCGGAGCTGCATAGCGCGGTGCCGACGCTCGCCAAGCTCAGCCAGACGCCAGAAGCGTTGCTGGCCAAGACGATCAGCCCGGATGCCGCGCGGCAATTGACCGCCTATTTGAGAAGCGCGCCGGATGTGCTGAACGCCTCCAACGCAGACAGTCTCGCAATCGCCAAGGACAAGCTCAAAGAGAGCGTAGCCGCCTTCGACCAGGGCGACAAAGCGACTGCCTCGCGCCTGGCGCTCTCCGCCTACCTCGACGGCTTCGAGCCGGTCGAACCGGCCCTGGCCGCCAAGAACCAGTCGCTGTTCCAGGACATCGAAAAAATGATGGGCCTGTATCGCAACGCGATCACTACCGGTCAGGCCGAGCAGGTACGGGACATCGCGCAGCATCTGCAGACGATGCTGACTGAAGCCCAGGATGCACTGGGTGGCACCAACGACCCGCTGTCGACGTTCCTGGGCGCCTTGACGATCCTGCTGCGCGAGGGCCTGGAGGCACTGCTTGTCGTGGTCGCCATGATGGCCTTCCTGAAGAAGGCCGAACGCACCGACGTGCTGCCATACGTCCATGCCGGCTGGATTGTTGCGCTGGCCGCCGGTGGACTGACGTGGGCCGTCGCTACCTACCTGGTGGATTTGAGCGGTGCCAGCCGCGAGATGACCGAAGGCTTCTCGGCAATCTTTGCGGCCGTGGTCCTGCTCGGCGTGGGCATGTGGATGCACCAGAAGAGCCTGGCCGGTCGCTGGCAGGCCTATGTGAAGCAGAAGCTGTCCTCCGCGCTGAACAAGCGCTCGGCGATCATGCTGTTCGTGCTGTCATTCGTGACGGTGTACCGCGAGGTGTTCGAGACCGTGCTGTTCTACGCCGCGCTGTGGAGCGAAGGGAACGGCATCTACCTGCTGGCCGGCTTGGGCTCCGGGATTGCGATCCTGGCGATCATCGCCGTCGTGCTGCTGCGCTCCTCGGCGCGCCTGCCGATCCGCCAGTTCTTTGCCTTCAGCTCGGCTCTGGTCGCGGTCCTGGCAGTGGTGCTGATCGGCAAGGGCGTTGCGGCGTTGCAGAAGGTTGGTTTTCTGCACATCACGCCGATTTCGATGCCGCGTATTGACGTGCTGGGGATTTACCCGTCCATGCAGACGGTGATCGCACAGGTGGCGATCTTGCTGATCATTGTGCTCAGCTTCGCGTATAACCTCCGATCGCAGAAGGCATCGAGCAAAGCGTAGTCGCTACCTTGATTTGAGAGTTCAATGGCGGATATCGACAGGTATCTGCAGGCAGCGACCCGCGATCACACACGGCGCAGCTATCAGTCCGCCATCCGTCATTTCGAGCAAGAGTGGGGTGGCTTCCTGCCGGCCAGCGCCGACAGCGTTGCACGCTATCTGGCTGAGCACGCACAGACGCTTTCCATCAACACGCTGCGCCAACGGTTGGCTGCGATCGCGCAGTGGCACGTTTCGCAGGGCTTTCCCGACCCCACGCGAGCACCGCACGTCCGCAAGGTGCTCAAGGGCATCCAGGCACTGCACCCCGCGCAGGAGCGGCGCGCCAAGCCATTGCAGCTCGCCCAGTTGGAGCAACTGGTTGCCTCGCTGGATGCGCAGATCGCGACCGCCTCGTCTGAGGGCAACGCCCATCAACTCCAGGTGCATACCCGCAACAAGGCGCTGGTGCTGATCGGCTTCTGGCGGGGCTTCCGGTCGGACGAACTGAGTCGGCTGCAGATCGAGCACATCACGGTGGAGCCCGGCCGGGGCATGACGATTTTCCTGCCGCGCACCAAGACGGACCGCAACCATGTCGGTACGACCCACAAGGCGCCCGCGTTGTCGCGCTTGTGCCCAGTCGCCGCCTACGAGGCCTGGTTGGCGGCGTCCGGCCTGACCGAGGGCCCCGCGTTCCGCAGGATTGACCGCTGGAGCCGAATCGCAGCCGATGGACTGCAGGCCAGCAGCATCGTGCCTTTGTTGCGCGCGCTGCTCCATCGCGCAGGACTGCCGCAATCGGACCGCTACAGCAGCCACTCACTACGACGGGGCTTTGCAACCTGGGCGAACTCGAACCAGTGGGATCTCAAGATGCTGATGGAATACGTCGGCTGGAAGGACGTACGCTCGGCCATGCGCTATATCGACGCGGCCGACCCATTTGCCCAGCATCGGATCGAAACAGCGCTGTCGGTCGCACCCCGGCCGGGCATTGCAGTCTGACAGGTCCGGTCTGGCGGACCTCTGCCATTGCTTTGACGCAGTAACCTTGCATGAACCTCTAATAAACGCGATTGCGGCCGACCCGTGCCAAGCAGGACTTCATGCTTGGCTCGCACGCCGGCGAGGTGCCGCCTCCAACAGGGCATCCTGAAATTGGTGGATCTTGAAGCTCAAAACGCCCCGGAAATTCACATGGGCGAAGTGTGCCGGCCCCATGCGGCGCAGCCAGTCATCGTCGATCCGTTGCCCCTTGCGCTGCCACGTATCCACCGTCGTTTGCATCCGCTCGGTATTCCAGGCAATCACCAGATTGGTCAGCAGCGAGAGCGCCCCGGAAATCGCGATCATCTCGTCCTGGCGGCGACCGCGCTCGTGTTGGACCTTACTCATATAAATCGCCCGCTGGAGATGGTGCACGGATTCACCCCGATTGAGGAGCGTGCGCAACTCGCGACGAAACTCGATGTTGCTGAAAAAGTCGCATAGGAACAGCGTGCGCAGCAGCTTGCCCAGGTGATCCGCTGCCCGGTGGATCGGGTCACCCTGGGCAGCACTGCCGAAGCGTTGCAGCGCAACGATCGCGCTCACGCGCCCCGCGTGAATGGACGCCACCAGGCGTAGCAAGCCATCCCAGCCGTCGCGGATCGCCTTGAGGGAGACCTCGTGCGACACGGCAGCCGACAATCCCTCCGTCACCGACAGGGCACGCGGCAGGTACAGCTTGCGCTCCGACAGGTTGCGCAGCCAGGGACAGAGGTCAAAGCCAAGTAGCTTGGCCACCGCCATCCCCACGTTCGTGTAGCCATGGGTGTCGACGGCGAGCCGCAGCAGCCCACCGTCAGCGCGGGTTTCGTTGTGACGCATGACGCCTTCGATCGCCGCGCCAGTTTGGCGCTCGTTGAGCACCATCGGCTGGTTGTAGACGATCCCATGCTGATCCAGCACGTGCGTATAGACGCCAGCGGCGTGCGTGCGTCGGCGGGGATCAGCGCGCGCGTAGAACAGATGTGGGGACGTGTCCAGGCTCATGGAGTCGCTGGAGGCGAGTTGGCCGGTGCCCCATAGATCGGTGATCGGGTGCGTGCGCTGGAACTCCACCACACGTTCGTTGGCGCGGCGCAGCCGGCCGGGCATTTCCAGGGAGCGCATCGCGGTGGAGACGTGCGCGAGGTCCAACTGCGGGATCATCGCCGCGACGCCCTTGGCATCCAGTTCGGTGCCGTGCGCGATCAGGGCTGCATAAAGGGAGACGAGTTCGTGGGCATCCCGCGCCTTGCGCGCCAACAGCACTTCACTGAAATTGGTGCGCGCATCCATCTCCAGAATCATGTCGGCAAACTGTGCGCTGCCGATGTCCTTGAACAGCAGATCTCGGGTGCGTTGAGGCGTGGTATCCGTGGTCTGCGCTTCCAATGGCGACAAATGCAGGATGCCGTCCGCGTCGATCGTAAAGTGGCCAGCCTCACGGGCCTCGTCCAGCGCAGCGAGACCCGCCTTCAAATGCTCGGTCAGGCGATCAAGATAGAGCCTCGCTTGGCTTGGCAGGCCGAGCGAAGACAGATGCCGGTCGCGGTCGACCTCCCACTGTGCCGGCGGAATCAGCAACTGGTCTCGTTCTCGAAACGACAGGCTATGGTTGATCCACACCGTGCCGCGGCGCAGCCCCTTGCGCAAACTCATTACAGCAGAGGCCTCCAAGGCACGCAGCGCGCGCTGGCGGTCCTCACCGTCGACCAGGTCGCGCCAACTGGCGCTCACTGGCACATTGCAGTCTGGCGGCAACTCCGTCATGCCCCGATCGTGCAAACCGCCAACGAGATCGAGTTGGCGCATGGCAGGATCGTTACCGTGACTGGCGAATTCCAACGCCCGCAAGGGTGTCAGGAGGTTGCGGAGTCGGTGGTGGTCTTCGGTAAGGGTTTCGCGCACGCTTGCGGCGTGACTTGCCGGCGGCCGACTGGACAGACCCTTAAGCAGCTTGCCGATGTCGGCCAGTCGGTCCTCGGCCGAGCGGCGGGTATCGTCCACCAGGGCCTTGATCTCCACCAGTTGCTGCCGGTATTCGATCGCCGAGCGGGCTTGCTTCGTCGTGGTCTTGTTGTACGCCTGCCGGACCAGGTCTGAGATACGGCGCCCGCTTTGGTACACCATGGCGTCAGTCAACTCCAGCAAGGTGACACGCAGGAAGAACACCAGTTCGAGCGTGCGCGTCGACGCTTTGAGTTCGCGGATTTTGGCGGGACGGCGGGCCTGGATACGTTGGCCGTAGGCCCGCTGTTTCTCGATGGGGACCGCGTCAAATGTCCAGGTATGCGCGCCGAGGTCCTTCAAGAAGCTGATCTTGGCCAGCATCTCGGTCATCGTTGACGGGCTGTGGCGCGCGGGTGGGGTCTTGAGCCATTCCAGCACCGTCGTGCCCGATGTGGCGTGCTGGGCAAACACCGCAGCCTCGGCCCGCAGGATCTGCTCGCGCGAGACCACCACGTCGATCATGGCCAGCAGATCCCGCTCGATGCCCGCCCAGATGGAGCGGGCCAGATCCTGCAGCGCACGCGTCGACGGGATCAGAATGCGCCGTTCGTACAACCAGTAGTGCGCGTGCTGAAGCAGTTCCTCAACGGTCAGCGATTCGGCGGCGTCCTGACGCATCCAGGCTTCGAGTCCGGCCCATTGCTCGTCATCGAGGCGTGTCAGGCCCAGATATTGGAGGGCCCAGACCTGATGCTCATACAGCGTCGGGTATCGCTGGTAAATGGTGCGCAGCGAGGCGATCGTTGGTGTCTCGACGGCGAGTTTTTCGCCGATATAGCGCAGCAACTGACGGGGGAGTGTGTTGAGTTGGTCCAGCGTACGGCCGCTGGCGCGCAGAAAGACCAACTGAATGGCGACTCCAGGGCGGCTGGCGCGTCGGAACTTCTGGTTGATCGCGGCGACATCGCTAGCGGTCAACGCGAAGTAATGCTCGACGTCGAACTCCGGCAGACGCGTGGGTAGGGAGTCTCTTCCCACATAGCGAAATTCCAAGCCCGGCATCTTGTGCCCCCGTCAAGGTGGCGCGATCCGAAATCGCGGGCGAATATCGTACTCCCGAAGTCACTGGAGGGCAGCAGACAATTGTCGGCAGAGACCTGGGGCCCTTATGAATAAAGGCTCTGCGGGGAAACCGTAAGAAAATGCACGAAAAGGACAATTACCCCGCAAACTGCGGAAACAACGTGGCCAGCGCCTGCTGATCGGTTTCGACGAACGTGCGCAGGCCATCCATCGCGACGACCAGTTGGTGATCAAACATGTCCGCTTCATCCGACAGATCAACGCGGACCGAGGCCTTGAAGGCTGCGAGCGCCTTCTCGCGCGTCACGTCTGCCCCCATCCAGCCCAGACTGCGAATGAACGTGTGCACTTCTTTTTTTCTGTGGGAGAAGCCGTTCAGCATCGACGGCTGAGATTTGAATCGTAGTCATTTCGATATCTCAAAAAAAAAATGGTCCGCCTCTGGTGAGAGCGGACCAATATGGTTGGTGGAACCTACTGAGTGGCCAGTGCGACCACATCGATGACAGCATCGGCCTCGTCGACCAGATCGGGTGTTTGCGAGATGAAGAACTCCCGCTCATACCCTCCCTGGCGCAACACCTCGCGCTTCATTTTCATGAACTCGCGCTTGCGCTCCGGATCAAGCGGGCCATCCGCCTCGTCCGTGAACAACGTCTGGAAGGCGGTGCCGGCGCCCTGCGCGCGATATAGCGCAATACCACGCGTCAGGCATTCGTTGATCCACACCTTCTGCCCGCCGGACATGACCGCGAACTCCTTCTCGCTGTCAGCCTGAGCGTCGTGGACACGAATCTCAAACCCCTCACGCTTATCGCCGTTGGCCAGCTCCGTTTGCGTGTGGATACCGATTGTGAATCGGGGTCCATAGCACGCCAGGAGCAGGTCGTTGACCTTCTTCGTGATTTCAGGGCCTGCATCGTCGATCGACAGCGCAATCACACCGTCATTGCCCAAGGCCTTGCCGAGCAGCTTCCACGACGAAATCTCGTCGGAGATCCGCTCTGCCTTACGCTGCACAACGGGTAGTGCCTCCAGATCAACCAGGAGGCCCTGCCGCTCGGTGCTGAGCGCAGTCTGAGTCCGGATCAGTGCTTCAATCCGGCCTTCGAACTGGGCAATGCGCTCGCGCGAGCTGGCAACCTGACGATCAAAGTCCGCGATCTTTCCGGTAACGTCGGCACTTTGCAGTGACGTAACCTCCCGGTTGATCGTGGCCAACTGATCGTCCGTCGCAACAACGTCGCGCTGGTATCGCTCCTTTCGGGCGGCAGCTTCGGCGTTCAGCTCGACCAGATCACGCTCGGCCTTCGCCAGCGTCTCTTGGGCGTCGTCAAGCAATGGCTTCTGCGCAGCAAGTTCGGTCAGCCGTTGCAACTCCCGTTGGTCGGCCGCCACCTGCCCCTGCAGTGCTCGAAGTGAAGCACGTTGGCCCGCCAACGGCGCGAGCTGCTCATCGAGCGCCGTCTTGAGCTTGAGCTTGTCCCGGTAGCCGGTTCGAAGCTCTGCCAACGAGATCCGCACTTCCGTGAGATCCGTGCTCGCCCTGCGCGCCTGAGCCAGCAATGGGCACGTCGAGTGCATCGGATTGTCCCGGCACGGAACAGACTCAATGACGTCGGCCTGGCCCTTCAGCGACTTTTCAAGGACAGCCTTCGATTCACCTTGACCGGCCATGTTTTGCAATTCGCCGATGATGCGCGATTGGTCAGGCACAACCTTTTCGAGCTGAGCAATCCCCTCTTGCAGCCGAATTGCCTCCGACTGTCGCTGCGTGACGGTCAATTGCAAAGCATCACGCGAGGTTGCGGCCGCCAGGATGGCGGTGCTGCTGGCCAGGATTGCGCGGCGGCTTGAAATGACGGCCCCCAGTTCCTTGGCTTGCGCCTCGGTACGTTGCACGGCAGCCCGTTCGTCGTTGTCAAGCGTTCGGCGCCTTGCTTCCTGGGCCACCTTCTGTTGGCCAAGCTCACGCATGCGCGCTTCTGCTACGGTGCTGCTCGCCTGCTTGGCTGCAAGCGTCGCACGCTCCTGAACCATCTGCGCATTGGCCTCCAGCTCACGATCACGCGCCTGGCGGGTCTCAACCAACGAGGCCTCCGCCTGCTCGATCTCCAAGGAGAGTCGTGCAACACGATCGCGCCGACCAACCAGGCTGGTGATGTTGTGCTGAACGACATCCAAAGCACGGCCGAGGCACTTCGCCACGTCCATAGCCTTGCCCGACAGCTCACGCATCCGCTCCAGACCAAGCAGCTCAGCAAGCAACTTCTTGATTTCAGAGGTCTGGTAGCCAGCAATCGGCCGTCGGTTCTGGGCAGAGAAGACACTGGTGAAGAACGCCTCCGATGATCCGAGGACCGATTCCACACAGCGGTTGTACGTCTCCGCCTTACCGTCAGACAGCGATCCGTCTGCCAGTTGAACCGGTTGCCATACGCCGTCCGAGCCAAGCACAAACAGGTAGTACTCGGCCTTGCGCGTCTTGCCAGAATTACGAAACGCGAACTGTGACCGGTATTGCTGGCCATCGTGCTCCCATTCCAAATCCTTTTCGGCCCGGGTACCCGTGAGGTGGTCCCAGTACGAAAACGCATCGGCCGACATCTTCGATGCATGGCTAGGCATCAGCGGATACGGATGCAGGTTGTCCATGATCGTCGTTTTGCCGGCACCGTTAGGGCCCATCACGGCGATCAGTCCGGTCGGCAGCTCGCGCAGGTCGACCGTCACACTGTCGCGGTGCATCCCATCCAGGATGCCGCGAAAGCCAGACAGGGTCAGTTTGAGAGGTCGCATGGTGCCCCCTCACCGCTGAAGCCAGTCATGTAGTAGTCGCCGGGGATCTCCAGCACCTCACGCGAGTCGTCATACGTGACGACGACGTCGACTTCCGGCTTGCCGGCTAGTGCGCGCTCGAACGAACGCACGGCCGCGAAAAATTGCGTCCGTGCCAGGTCAAGCACCTCCGGAAAGGTGGTGCATGCGGTCAAGGCCTTGAGTTCAGCCTCACTCCACTGGCTGGTGTAGCCGTTGGAGAGGGACCACAGAAGGTTCTGCACCTGGACCGTGGGCGCCACGGTAAAAACCGTGCGCTCACCGTCCGTTTCGACAGCCATGACGAGCATGTGGCCGCGCGTGGCGATCACCGCGCCACGACCATGACCGAACGGCTGGAACAGCATCGCACGAGTGAATTCGTGCTTGCCCACCAACCGCGCGGCCAACTCGGAGGCCGGCAGATCGGCTTCAAAGCAACGGGTCCACTGGGAACCTGCGGGATAGAGAATCATGATGCACTCCAAAAATTGGGCGAAGCGCATCCCCAACGGGTTGTGCGCCCGTCCGGGTTCAAAGGAATAGGTACTGCTGGTCGATGCGTCGTAGACGCGGGGAAAACCGAGTTTCGACAGCCCCGAAGGCTGTCGGAACGTGGCTCACACGTTCAAGGGTTGGGCGGCATCTGCCGCGAAAAGGTCATCGGTCAGCCAATCCAACGACGATTGGTTCTGAACTTGGTCAGCGTCCTGCCAGGCCGGCTGAACTGTCACCGGCTCAGCCGTGGCGGACGCCACCGTTTCACCGCTGTCAGCAGCAGACCCGCTCTCCAACGAGGCGACCACTCGATCCGCGATGTCTTGCGGCTCCAGTGCCTCCAGGATGGACAGGCGCTCCAGCAACGCATCCGGCTTCACGTCGGTCAAACCGCACCAACGCTGAACCTTTTCACCGAGAGTCGCAGCGCGGCTGATGCCCTCCGCACGGCTTCTGACGGCGGGCAACACACGCGGATCCAGCTTCAGCTCCGCGGCGCCGGCGAACAGCGTGCGGATGGCCTCGCGGTCGACAAGCTGGCGATGCTCCTCGTCAATGGTCCAGCGAATGCGCACGAACTTGTCCTGCGTCTGCTCGGCGATGTTGGCTAGGCGCTCCAGATCCGGCGGACCATCGAAATCGACGCAGACCGTTTCGCGCGCCGGCGTTTCCACCTGCATCGCTTCTGCACGGCCCGGCGTGATCTGCCAGTTCAGGTAGCCCTTCTTGCCTTTTTCGCCGTAGTGGAAGCACCCGATGGAGCCGGCGTAACCCACCAGCCGGCCTTCGCGTTCCCACAACTGCATTGCATGGATGTGTCCCAGCATGAAGGCATCGCACTCGGCTTCGAACAGCGCGCCAAGCGAGAACTCATGGTCGAAACCGGCCATCGGTACGCCGTGTTCGGTGTAGCAGCCATTGACCGTTCCATGAGACACACCGATGGTTCGGATGCCCTTGGAACGCAACAGCCGATTCACCTTGCCGGCAGCACCGAGGAACACCGCCAGGTGGTCGCCGACGGCGGTTGCCGCCTCCATGGCGCCCACGATGCCCGCCAGCACAGCCTTGTTGACGGTCGGCACGCAGGTGAACACCGCAGAGGGCGTGCCCTCCTGCAAAAGCGTGTGCAGCTCGTCGGCGGTGAACAGCGGGCCAGCCGACGGCTGGAACGTCGATCCGATAAGCGCAACCTGGTGGATGCGATCGGCGACGTACACGGGATAGCGACTGCCGATCAACCGGAACAGGTCCAGCGTGCCGGGCGGCTCATGCGAGAACGTCCCCTGCAGCATCAGGACCGGCATGTGACCCGACAGCGCGTGAATGCGTTCGGCCAGCACGCGAAGCGCCGGTGTGTGTGCATCGAGCCGGTGATCCGTTGCATCGCCGGAAACAACACCCAAATCGCAGCCGCGCGAGATCGCATCCTCCACTGCAAAACCGAAGCACCGGTCCGCTTCCACCAACCGCTCAGTCGAATAGTGCAGGTCGGAAAAATGACCCACGTGAAGGCTCTCGCCATCGTTGGGCATGCTCACCTCCTATGGAATAGCTGCGACCAGAACGGCCACAGCAACGGAAAAGAAAAACGGCGTCGGGGAAACTCCCGACGCCGCACGTTGATGCTACGACCAGGCGCCAAGCCGGCGCAGGTCAAGCTGAGAACAGACTGCCATCGAACTCCGCTTTCACCTTCTCGCGGAAGGCGGGAGGAGACACGAGAGCCACACCCATCTCATCGATCAGCGCTCGCATGTCCTGCTCGCGCTTGGTCCAGCCCTTGCCGAACTTGGAGTGTGCATACACGCGCAAATGCTCGCGCGTTTCCTGCCCCTCCATGCCCAGCGCCACGATGAGACGTTCAAACTGCTCGGCGATAGAAGCTCCGGCAGGCGGCTCGTTCTGCGCTCCTGGCTGACCACCCTCCTCGCCTGACGTCGGCGTGGCGGTGATGGCCTGCTCGGCAGTCGGTTGCTCCAGAAGGGCAACCGTCTGCGTGCCGACATCGATCGCCGCACCGATCTGGTCTGCGCCGTCCAGCAGCGCGCCCAGGTCGATTTCGGCATCCAGCGTGGTGAGCCATTGCTTCTGGCGCACCGGCAAGCCGTTATCGTCGATGCGGGAGATCTCCACTTCCTGCTTGGAGAGCCAGAACTTGGTGCCGACCAGTCGGCCGCCGCGGGCGATTGCCACCGTCTGCATGGCCGCATGGGCCTTCTGCAGGACGTAGATCGAATTGGTTGGCAACTCGATCAAGCCCAGACCCTTGATGTCCGGAATGGCAAACAGGAAGCTGGCGGTGAGATTGCAGTGTCGGTCCTGGTACTGCGGGCAGACCTGCGGGTCGCATACGCCATCGGGGATGGCGTCGTCCTGCCGCAGGATGATCGTGCGGCCGCCGAAGATGCGCTTGGCTCGCCTGGCGCGATCGCTGCGCTCGACAGGTGCGTACGTCTTGCATTGGCGAAGACCGTCCGCCCCGTACTGCGACCAGAACACCCGCCCTGAGCCGTTGAATACCGCCAGCTCGTTGGGGATGTTGCGCAACCAGTCATCGAACGCAAAGACAACTGGAAAGCGCCAGAGCTTGTGGCCGTCGCCGCGATCCTCCCCGTAGCGGGTCAGAATCTCTTCCGCGATGGCAGGATTCGTGAAATCACTGCCACGACACGTGAAGTACGGCGTATTGCGGGGGATGAGGGCGTAGCTCAGGCCGGTTCTTCGTTCGATCTCGGAACCGATGTCCTCGAACGAGAGCCCTTGGGCGAGAAGCGCGTCGTGAATCTGGACGGCTTGGGGATTCTCCCTGGCCTTCTTGGTGAGGACCTTGATGCCAGGGCGGATCTTTCCAATGACGGGCGGCCGCAGGGGCCGCTCCTCAATTATGCTGCGCGGGGTCGCGAAGCCTGGGTGGGTTGGGATTGCGTGCATGAAACGCTCCTGTTGTTCAGGTACTGAACGACTTTGGAACGAAGGTCCTTAGCACGGTCCCCAAGATGCAGGGCGGCGTCGGCCCCGCGTTGGGTCGTTACTTCGTTGAGATATGCCGCTCGCGCGGCGTCGGGAAGGCTGGCAACGTGCGCCGCCTCGCAAAAATTTTTCCAGCTGTACGGCTGGTCCTTGTACTTCGGGCGACGGGCGTGGATCAGTTCGGCGATCTGCGCCTTGATCTGGGATTGCAACGTCATTTCGAGTGCCATGGTCAGCTCCTCCGTGTGGGGTCTCTCACTTAAAAGCAAAAAAAGCCCGCTCCGGTAACCGGAAGCGGGCTTCTTGTGAGAAACCTGCTGCCACGCCCCTTTCGGGGGCGTGGCTCACAGGGAGCGTCGTGCCAATGCACTTCGCTCAGGGGGGGAGAACGTAAAGTCGTTCTCGTGCAGCATGTTCACGCCGCACAACATCCCATTTAGGACTTTCGTCCACCGCAGGTTCACGGATCAGTCGACGACAACCGTCCTGCACCCGGAGGCGCTGGAGAGAGAGACCACACATTTCCGGGGCTCAGACGGTGTTCACAGGCATGACCTAGGGTCATACACACGGGAACGCGTATTACGGCTGATAGATGGGGAGTGTCTGGCTAAGCACTCATCACAAGGGGGGATTTCCACACCAGTTGCCAACTGGTCGGCGCATGCGCAAGGCACGACTTTTTTAAGGAGATGGACTCGCTAGGGAGTCAGTTCGATGCGTCGATGACGCGAGGAGTGATTGCAGTATGCACCAGACAATCCATTAGGAATCCCGGAAAGCTCGCCAAAATAGCGTGGCTTTTGTAAGCAGCCACCGTGTTCACGTGCCGGAAAATTTCGAGTGAGAGATGAGATACCACACATGAACCATGGTCGCTGCCCAACACCCCCAGGAACTTGAGGCGCCATTAGGCGCGCCACAGCCGAGTACATCCAACTCCGGACTCAAGCCGATCGCGCGGCTGGTCGGAGAAAACAGGATTAAGCGGATCGTCCCCGAGACGGCCGCCAGTGCTCAAGTCACCTATTCCTCTGTGTACGTTCGCGATTTCCTGCGCTCCGCGTACAACTTCTGCTCTTCCAAGTTCTCAGTCGCCAGGTCAGGCAAGACCCGAGCGCTCGACGAAAAATTCCGCGAAGCCGAGCTTTGGTTCGAAAAAGCCATCGCGTGGCACGCGAACAAAAGCCAAACCCCCATCCCCATCGAGACCGATACCGTTGAGGTCCAGGTCACACATCCGCTGTCTGGGCGCCTCATTCGCCTCCTGAACCAGCACGACAGGCTGTTCGCGCTCGCCATCTTCGCCCGCGTCGCCAACTCCATATCGGCGCTCGAATTCGAGGGCACGATGAAAGTGGCCGGCAGCAAGATCGCTTCAATCCACCAGAGCTGCATCCCCGACAACGACCGTTTCGCTGCTGACGGCGCACAAGACGGCGACACCCCTGCGGGATAGCCAACCACACCACCCAACGCACCCATCGGGATGGCAGCCGGCATGGCGCCATATCCGACCTAGCAGCCAACACGGCGCCCGAAACAGTGGCCGGTACGAAGGCCAGAGGGGATTGTCGTCCCGCGCGAAGGCATCGCGGACCGAATAAACGACCTCTCAGGCGCCCCCCTCACCCCAACCGCTGGAGAGAGCCATGGATATTCGCGAAATCTACCGATTGCACCAGCAGTACTCGCACTCCCCTGTCACGATCGACATGGGCACGGCGGAAGATCATGCGGCCGCACCGGCCCTTACCTACGCCGCCGGCGGCAAGCGCCGGTGGGACCAGCACAAGCCTGCCTTGAAGGTTACTGCGATCTGCTGCGCGTTCATCGTGCTGGCCACGATTGCTGGCCTGGGGCTTGGGGACCTGTACGCCAAGAAGGGCCGGGCGGGTTCGGCGGCAGCGGCCGGGCCCGAGCAAGTCACGCACGCAGTACAGACGCAAGCGCCGGCCGCCCCTGCCTCGGCGCCGGAACCTGCAGTCGCCGCAAACCAAGCCACGCCGGCAGCCATCGGAAGCTCGACGCCCTCAGCGCCGGTTGCAGCATCTGTCACGGCCGCGCCCACTGCACCGGTGGCTCAACCACAGCGAGCCGCCCTTTCCGCAGCCGAGGTGGCGCCCCGCGAGCGCGTTCCTGCGCCGGAGAAGGTCGAAACAGCCCCGGCTCAGCCCGCTGCTCGGCGTACCGAGCGCACCGCACCCGATCAAGCCCCTGTTACGCGGCCCGCGCCGGCACCCCAACCAACCGCCACGGCACCGCGCGCCGCTACACCACCGGCACGCACCACGGAAGCGAATCGTCCGTCCGGCGACGTGAAGATGTTCTGAGGAGCAAACCATGAAAGAGCAGATGGAAATCAGCATCATCAACGAGGGCATGGCGATTCACGGCAATGTCGACATGGACCATGGCGGCTCCATCCTGGGTCTCGTCAATGGCAACGTCGTCTCGTCAGGCGGCCTTCTCCACATCGGCCCGGCCGCCGTCATCAAGGGGTCGGTCACCGGGCAGTTCGTATTGATCCAGGGCGCAGTCGAAGGCGACGTCAATGCCCAGGTCTCTCTCAAGGTGGAAGGTGCGGTCAAAGGCGAGATCCGCTACGCCGGCACGATTCGGCTCGGCCCGCACGCCAACCTGGAGGGTCGCATCACGCGCATTCCGCGCCTTTCAGCGGCGGCGCCCGCGCCTCCTGTCGAAGATGCGCTCGAATCGAGTACCTGACGCTGGCCTCTCGCCACAGCATGGCGGCAATGCGAAATCGACACGACGCAAACACCATGAAAATCACCGACGGCGTGATGGATCGACACGAGATGCCGCGCTTCCAGCTCTTTGGCTGTCTGACCAGCCGCACCAACAAACCCAACTGACAGGTCGATCATGCACCTTGCATCCAGATACGCCGCCCTCATTCCGGTCGCCGCACTCTGCCTTGGCTTGGCCGCCTGCAGCGACAAGACAACCGATACAGCCAAGCAGATCAACCGGGAGATCGAGACAACCAAGACCATCTCCGACCCGGTTTCTGCTCTGGCCAAGCTCGATCCGCTGCAGGGTAGTGGTCGAGATGCCCTGACTGGTTGCGAAGTCGTCTGTGGCGATATTGTGCAAGCCATGGCCAACCTGGACGACGCACGCACGGCGCGGATCAAGCAAGCGATGGACCGGCTCACGCCGGCAAAGCTGGCGGAATACTTCGAGGGCGACTCGATGCTGCCCCTACGCGACGACATGGCGCCCCGCATTCTCGCGGCGGCCCAGGCTTCCACGGGTACCGCAGTCAATAGTCGGCTCCTGCGTGTTGCTGGCCAGATCGTGCGCGATGGAAAATACGTGATTCGTAGCTCCGACAAGGCGGCAGAGTTGTTCGCGCGCGCCTGGTTGGCGGGCGACCCGACCGCAGCGGCGAACAACGCGCAGCTCTACGATTCGTTGCATGACCTGAACAACGCCTACCTTTGGGCGTTACGCTGCCGAGCCGAGTGCCATCCTGATGACGGCTACCGCCCGGTCAACGCGGAATCGCTACGCAGCCGCCTATCCACGGCGGCGATCCGGCAGGCCGAACAGGCGGCACTCGACCCCACCGTGCTGTCTCTCGCTGGGCGCTAGGGGAACCACCATGCGCAAGATCTCGACCCTGACCGTTGCCCTCGTGCTTTTGAGCGCGGCACAGGTCGCAGACGCCGGCCGCGGTGGCGCTGGCGGTAGCTCGACAGCAAGTCGTAGTGCCGGAGGCATTTCGCGGTCTGCCGGCGCCAGCAAGCCCGGCACCTACCGACCAGCGACCAACAGCCTTGCGCAGACTAGCACGCCAGGCGCGCGGGCGCGCGGCACACGCCGCAGTCTGCTGGAAGGTGGCGCACAGCCCTCCGCTCATTTGGCGCAGGTTATCCGCGAGCGTGAAAGCAGCGGCCCGGGATGGCTTGGCACCGCGTTCCTGGTGGCGCTGCTCAGCCGCCACGATCTCTCCGACAGTGACCGCCACTGGCTGCAGGCCAAGATCGACGCGCTCGCCGACGACGAGGCTGATGACCAATCTGGTCTCGAACCCCCGCTCGTACCCACTGTCACGTTCCTGTATGCCGGCCTGCAGGGCAATTTCATGACCGGTCGCGGGTCTACGATCCGCGTGACTGCGCACGGGACGCCTGTGAATCCGATTCCGGTGAGTTGCACCATGCCCGAGGCACGCATCAGCACGGAAGGACCCGCTGCGGTGATCGTCTGGGAACCGCGCGCGCCAGCGGCCTATGTGCTCACATGCCAAGCGGGCGGGCAGCGCGATCGACGCCTGCTCAAGGCCGGGTAGCAACCTGGCGCCGGATGGACTCGTCCTACAAGACACACCGTACATCGCTCCGTGCATCGTTTTTTGCTCGGAAAACAGGGCCAGTCGGAATATCGTGTTGAACAAATCATTGGAGACGCCGTGGAACCCGTGAGCACCTTGATCGACTGGATTGATTGTCGTGAACGCAAGCCTTCCCCGCCTGAAACACCCTATAAGGAGTACCTGGTCTGGGTGGTGCAGTTGCTACCGAATGCCGCCGGCGGCATGTACTTGCTGCAATTCAGCCGTGAACGCAACGACTGGATGCCGCTACCGTATGGTCCTGCCGGTGCACCCATGGTCGTCACGCACTACAGTGAAGTTCTTGACGTATTGGGTTCCCCTGACCCCAAACCCTATGGCCCTCGAGGGCGTGAGTACCTTTGAGGCGGGCGCTGCCGCACTTGCTCTTCAGGATAGAAAAAGAAAAAGGGGGCACTTGGCCCCCTTGGTTTGCACCCCCACCATCGGGTGGGTTCTGACACACGCGTTTACCGCGTTCAGGATAAATCCACAGAAAGCCGCTTCGCGCATCAGCCCTTTCGCCATGCCTAGCGCAAATCAGGCCGCTGGTCCGGGCACCAGGATGAGCGTGTGCAACTCTTCAGCCGTGAACAGCCGGCTGATCGAGATCCAGGGCCGGCGCTCTGCGTCGCCATCACCATAGAAGGACACAAACGGTACGTGTCCATCCATGAGGCAGTGGAAGCGCCGCTTCGCGCTGCCGCCCTGCTCGATCTCGAAATCCGCGCCGTGCTGCAGTTCGAAGATCACTGATCCCTGTCGATACTGCACCGGCTGGCCATCGCGGCCACCGGCCGCGCCGATCAGTGCGGATTCGAACCAGTCGTCAAACCCGAGATCCGTACCACCCTCTTCTACAGCCTGTTTCCAGCGGCCAATCCACCCGAGGTCGGCCGCGCGAGGAAGAGACTCGATGTCGATCGGCTCTTCTTTGTCCATCATGATGTTGCTCCTCCGGGCACAGGACTAGATATGTCGAGTGCCACAAAAATTTTGATCGATTTCGGCACGCGGTCAAATTGGGCGGAACACCCACCAACCGATGCCGGAGCAAAGAAATGCCCCGGGATGGCCCGGGGCAATGGTCAGACGATGACCTCGATGCAATCGCCGAATGGCGGGGTATGGATTCTGCGCAACGGTGTGGTTGAGGCCCACAGCACCGGATACTCCGGCGGCACTTCGGGGAACGTGCCATACATGTCCGTCAGATAGGCGAGAAACGCCGGCCGAAAGCCCTGTTCCTCCACCCACTCGAACGGCGGTGCGAAGCAGGTACCGCCGCCGCCTTTCACAGGCGCCAGTTCAAGCGCATCACCGGGCTCGAACACCTGCACCTGCGTGACACGCGCGTCACAGTCGATGACGATCAGCCGCGATGGCTTCACTTCATCGAAAACGCGGTGGATCTCGGATGCGAACTGGCGTTGCGTTTCATCGAACACCGAGCCACTCGAATCGCGCACAAACACGGCGTCCCCCACCCGCCGGCTATGAAGCGCCGGCAAATAGAGACCAAGGTGCGTGAAGCGGCGGTTCGGTATCGACCAGCTGTAGTCGGCTTGGGCCGACTCGCTTGCAAAGCGCGCGAGGGCCGCACGCCAATCGACCGCCGGCGTAACCAGTTGGTCAACCACGGTCTGCAGATCCGCACCGAACTTGCCGCGCATCTTGGCCACCTGCGCAGCCTTCATCGCCGCGACTTTCCACTGCGTCTCCGTCGAGGCCTGGTCATTGCCGCGATCCTTGCGGATGTCGCCGGGCTCATACGTCGGGCTGCCGTCGGCGTTGCCACCTTCGGCAGCGCCCTGCCCTTGTGCCGCATCGGATGCGTTCGGGTCGCGCGATGGCAGCCCAGCGCCCGTACCGCGAGCGCCCTGGGCCTGAGGCTCTTGGGGAGCCTCAGGTGGCCGTTCCTGGCGGAGCACCGCATAAATCTCCTCTGCTGACTTGCCAGTGAAGCGTTCCTCCAGCAGTGCGCCTTTCGGGAGCTTCAAGTTGGCAGCGAGCACAACCGGATTGACCGCATAGTCACAGGCCGCGTTCCACAGCTTCTGATCGCGATTGCCACGCCGCCAGCAATGCCCGCTGGCGGGGTGCAGCACCTCATGAGCGAGACACCCACGCAGTTCAAGATCGTCCAAGGTGGCCACGAACTGCGCGTTGTAGCCAAGCGCCCGGCCGTCAACCCAGAACGTGTGGCACGTGGGGTCTTCGACAGGCTTCAGACGAAGCGCCAGCGCCCCGAAGAAAGGGTGGTTCAGCACCAGTTGACCACGCTGCTTGATGATCCGTTCGAGCATGGCCACACCTCACGAGGCAAGGAGGAAACTGAGCGCAGACGAATCGCCAAGTGCCGGTGCTGCCGGCGTGCTGAGCGCGCCGGTCATGTACACCGCCATCTGCGCCTCGATCTCCATCGCCTTCTCCGCCACCTTCTGGCGAAGATCGGCCGAATCCTTCAATTCGGCGCCCGTGTAGCAAGCCAGGTGATTGCGCGTCTCGTTCAGGATGTCCGTCAATGCCGGATCCTGTGTGAAGTTCAACGTCGGAAGCAGGTCACACAGTTCGCGCACCTTGTCGACAACGCCCAGCCGGACGTTGCGTCCCGCGTACAGACGGTTGGCGAAGTGCTGCACAGCGTCGTAGAGGCGGCCGACGATGTCTTCGTTGGCCGTCTTGACCGCGCTGAACACCCGCTCGTCCATATCCGCCTTGATGCCGTCCAGCACGTTGGCCGGCAAGTTGATGCCGAACTGGCTTGCGTCCGGAAACGGCAAGGGAGACAGGCGTATACCGAACTTGGTCGACAGCGCTTCGAGGGTCGGGTAGTCCGCCTCGGTATAGAGCCCGTTGAGAGCACCCTTGGCCTGCTCCTTCAACGCTGGGTATTCGGCGAGAAAGGCTGACGTGGCTTCACGGAACTCGTCTTGAAACTCGCGCAGCCGGTCAGCGACCTTTAGGTAAACAGCCGTGGGCAGCAAACGCACGCCAAGCTGGTCGTATTCGAGGGTGTGCGCATTGAAGAAGGCACGTGCTTGCGTGGCGATGCTGCACACGCTCTTGTAAGAAATGGCATCGTCGGTCAGGAGCTTCTTGTTGAAGCGCCCGATGTCTTTGGTGGCGTGGTTCTTTTCCACCTCTTCCGTGGCGCGGGTATCGAAGCGACGTGCGCGCCAAACGGAGATGCCAAGGGATGCGAGCATGACACGCTCGTGAACGTTGAGGATGTTCATGGAAATAGCCTCTTGAAATGAAAAGCGGCGAGCCAAAGCTCGCCGCATGGGATGTACTGCTTGAAAGGGAACCGGTTTACCGGCCGTCCATCGCGGCACCGATCCAGCCGGATTGCGCTGCAATGAAAGCCGGCACGGAAACGATAGACTCGTCACGGCGGATCGCGTCGCTGATCATCATCGTTGCGCAGTCACCGTCACCGCCCGCTTGCATGCGGTCGGCGTAGACGAGGACGCGATCGATGTTCGCGACCGTGGTTTGACTCGCAACTGCCGTCGCAATCCCGATGCGCGCCGAGGGCTCCTCCGGGATGGAGGCAGTGTCCGGCGCAAACAGAACGCTTGCCACAGAGGGGAGACTGCGAAAGGTCTCGCGAAACGCCTGGAACTCGGTCGCGGCACCAGCGCCGACAGCACCGGTGAACACGATTGCTTCCAAGCCAGCTGGCACCACGGGCATCTGCTTCCCAACCGCGCCCCAGCCTCGCGGCGACGGCAGGTTCTCGATATCACGCGTGCGCTCCTTCGCCACCAGCAGATCCGGCTTGAAGCGCAGGAACGCGATCAGTTCAGCGGGAAGCTGCGACTTCACAGCCCATGCCGCCCAGGCATCAACGTTTGGCACAAGCTCGACGATGGTCGCAAACCGCGACTTCACCGGATCGAGAATGCCAGACACGCCGGCGTTGTCGGTCCGGCGATTCGTCGCCGCCAAGAACGTCACATGCTCGGGAAGCTTGTGCTCGCCGATGCGGCGCGCGAGCAGCAGTTGCATCTTGGCGGCTTGAACCGCCTGAGACGCTTGACCGAGGTCGTCGAAGAACCAGACCAACGGCTCTTTCGCGTGTAACACCCTCTCCAGATCCCCGAACGGCAGGAACCTGGCGGATTGGCCATCCGCGCCGGGGAACGGCAGGCCCTTGGAGTCTGTCGGGTCCTCGACCACCGGATGCGAGATCAGCAGGTCGTAGCCGGCGCGCTCTGCAGCCGCGGCTGCGATGTCGGATTTCCCGACACCTGGCGCGCCAGTCACGAGCACGGGCAGGTGTGCCGGAATGTAGGCAGCCAACAGGGTCTCCAGTTGCGACGGGGAAACCTGATTGGTGAGGGGCGTAACTTGATCGGTAAGGGTATTGTCCATGGGGTATCACTTGACGAAAACCCACGGAATCCACGCCCACAGGGAGTAGACCCCTGTGGGATGGTTGAAGAAACGGCCGATGCTGCCGGCGTTGGATCGATGCGTCGGAGACGCGAGGAAAAACAGTGTTTGGGTTGGCTCAGGCCAGTCCGAACAGCGCTTTTCAGCAAGGAGAGGTTAGCAGGTTGCGCGGCGCGGCGCCACACGCGCAAGGGGGTAGAAACGGCCGCCCTGCCCCCGTGATGGAGGGGCAGGGACTGGCGCGTGAAAGAGATTGGCGTCAGGCGTACGCCGGCACACGCTCTGCCGGTGTACTCAAGCAAGCGCGTGCATAGTCCAGGGTGCCGTCCTTCACCTTCAGTGGCCTGCCCAGGTCGCGCTTCGGATCGACGAAGAGGTAGCTGACAGCATTGCCGCGCCGCGAAGGAACAATCTGCGAGAAGCCTTCCGCGATGCACAGGTCGACGTACTGCTTGCCGGTCATGACCTGCCCACCGCCGACGGAATAGCGTACCGACTCAGCAGTCTTCTTTGCCTGCTCCATGGCCTCAATGCGGCGCTTCTCCGCCTTGGCCTCGGCCGCATGCTGCTCCCACACGTCCTGCTCCTGCTGGGCGAACCCGCACATGCTGAAGATGGCGCGCCGGCGCGCTGCTCCCGTTACCGTCAGCAGGTTGACCCCGATGACTTCACGAATGGCGCGCTTGCTCGATTTGTTGTTGGGCTGGTCCAGAATCTCGAGCAGCCCAGCGACATTACGCTCCAACAACAGCGAGGCAATCATGTTGCCGTAGTGGTAGTTTCTGCAATTGCGTTGGCGCTCGGCCATCATCATCTGCAGCTCGAAACGGCGCTTCGAAAGGTTACCGTCCTCCCGCTCCTGCCGAAGCCGCGCCACCGTCTTCTCATACACGCTCTCGTTGACGCACTCCGTCACGCGCTTGGCCAACGGCGAAAGCGGCTCTGCGTCAGGCCCCTCTGCGAGCTGAAGTGTCGGCGCCGTGAGTGGGCCGAGGATCTTCGCGTCGTAGAACGCGTCGTCGATGTCGATATAGGAGCTACCGACCGGCAAGGCCCGAACGATGGCGAGCAGCTTCGACACGTTTTGCTCGGTCATCGCCATCTTCTCGCGTCTGAGCACATCACACAGGTCCCGCAGCGTCTCCGCCGGCAGCGCGCCGCGTAGCACTGGGAACTCAATGAGAGCGTTCAGCCATTCCAAGCCGTGAGGGATCGCCGTGCTCGTGTGACGGTAGAAGTTGAGGATGCAATCCTTGACGCGCTCGCCACGTTGTAGCGCGTAGGCGACGTGCCATTCATGCCCCTTGCACGCCCCTCCGCCCGGATAGGCGTGTGGCCCGCCTGTTCCGAAGCCAAACCGGCGAAGTAGCTCGTCCGTGATGAAGCGCTGCGGACTCTCGACTTGGAACTCCGAGAAAAGCGAGCCCTCCTTCAGGCGTTCAGGATCGATCAGGTATTCGCTCTCGTAGGCCAGCGCGCTTGCGGCAAGGACAGCTTCCCAGGATTCAAAGCTGACCTCGTAGGGCCGCAGCAGCTTGCCGTCCGGTTTCAGGATGATCCGCTCGACTTCGGTGATCACGTGCAAGAGGATCTCGTGCACCGTGCCGTCGGGACGCAGCCCGATTCGGCCGCGTGGCAGACCAACGACGGGGATTGGACCATTTTCGACGGTATGTACAGTGAACGAGTCCGCGGTGAATTTGCGCGGAATCGATTTGTCGGCGTTCAGGAGGGCCAAGACGCCGGCCATCGTTGTGCGGGTCTCGGTCTTCGTATGGTTGATGGTGATGATGTACATGAACGTTGCTCCAATAAGGACTGGGGCAACGCGCCCCACCGGGGCGATTGCCCCTGGTGGGATGGAAGGAATTGAAGGCCGCGCGTCAGTGCGACTTGCGGCGCCTCTTTGTCGCGGCAGCAGCGTCGACACGCATCGCGACGACTTGGCCGATCAGTTGCTCGTCGGCAATGCGCCAGATGGGGAACGTCGCATAGCCGCTGCGAATGACGCGCCCGGTATCAGCAAACGCGCCCGTGTGCAGCAGTGCTTGGCACATATCCTGCGGCACCAGCCCCGAAGAAAATGCAAACTCGTCGTCTGCGAGCGGAGCGTGCCGGATGTTGGTGGACAACGAGGCATAGCGCAGACCGTCGTCCGCCGCGTGCAGATGAACTGCGACGTGCATATCCGTGTAGAGCTGCACGGCGATCGTCACGCCCGCTGGGAATGATGCCAAGCCGGCACCGACGACTTGATGGCCCATGGAGAACTCCTTGTTGTACGCGGAGTGCCCCATCGGGGACGCACCCCGCGTGGGTTGTTGGATGAAATGGTGATGCGGCGGCGTCAATGACTGACGACCATCCTGCGACTTGAGGTGGAGATTTAATCGTCAGCCTGGTGCCAATTGCTCTCGCGCTCCTTTGCGACTGCAACAGCCTCTTCAAGCGTCGGCACGGCTTCACCGTAATGCACGTCGCAATCTCCGCCTTGGTACGAGACTTCCAGCCCCGGGAGGTAGCCTGCTGGCGACTGCGCAACGCTCGCGCGTGTTTCGCGCAGACCGTCAAAGTCCATTCGCCACCTGCCAAACCAAACGGTCGGTGGGTGACGCTCGGCGTATTCGTCATCTTCCTTTCCCTGCCGGCGGCCATCGCGAAAGTGCATCTCAAGCGAGCCGCCATCGGCTACAAAGACCGGAATGCGGTCGCTATCGATGGCCTGCATTCCTGCAAGTTCTGCCGCCCATTCGGCACGCTCCTGCAGCTCCCGGCTGCCGATCGGGTCAACCGACGACAAGACGCGCGAGAGCGACATGAGAACGCTTGCCCCGAGGGGGTCAAGCTTACAGTTGTATGCCAACGCCTGGCATTCGGGTGAACGGATTGAAATCATGGTTGAGCCTCCTTAAGAGGGCTTTTGCCGCTTCGGCCAAAGCCGAAACGGCAAAAAAAACGCACCCACGAATGGGTGCGTCATTTGGTGTGGCTGGCTGGGCCAGCGTCGAGCAATCGCTAGTCGTTGTTGAGCTGACGACCACGTCGGTCGGCCCACAGCAGATATGCCGCGATCAATGTCGTGACGACAGCGGCGAACATTCCGAGCGTCATGGTCAGTCTCCTTTGGACAAAACAGCGCCTACTACAAATAGTACAACAGTGACGGCGATCAACGTAGCGACATCGGACACGGCACCCAGCGTCCAAGCGCGACTGCCACTGAAATAGCTGGCAGCACCGATCAGCGCCGCGGCCGACAGCGTATGAGCGAAACGACCGTACTGCTGGCGCTGATCGCGCGTTGGCGCGAGAAGTGCGCTTCGCACCACGCTCCACAACGACTTGCGCGCCCGGCCCTTGCGGTTCAAGCGAAACGTCGCCGCTTCGACGTGCACGAGCGGCATTTCGTAGCCATCCTCGGCAGCAACGAGGACGTACGCCTCGCCTGCGGCCTTGGCCGACTCGATCTGCTGCACCAACCGGTTGGGCAACACGACAACATCGGTGTCAGCCTGGATGGCTGCCCTTCCAGATGTCTCGTCCCCGCTGGTCGAGCGCAGAATGACCTTGATGAGTTTGGACATGGCGGCCTCGCTTTAGCCACGGCGGCCGGCAACGAATCGCAGGTTGGCCAGAAGCTGGCTGTAACCTTCCGGCGATGCCAGCGACTCCAGGCAGACGGCGTTGTTGCGGCCGCCGCCAAGATCGTGACGGCCGGCGCAGGTGCGATAGCGGACCAACACCTTCGGGTCCGCCGGCGCGTGCGAGATTTCGAAGTACAGCGCGTCGGTGTGCAGCGCGAAGACGTCGACCAGGCGGCGACGCTGGCGACGCGTGCGGATCGAATATTCCCGTTGACGCAGCGCCAGGTCATTGGCGACGCGACGCAGAACGCGTGAAGCATCACGTTGCAGGATTGCGCCGGCGGCCGTGTTCGACGGGCAGCGGCTTCGGGTAAAGGATTGAGGAATCTTCATCGTTGGTGTCCTATGAAAGAGTGCGGTACACCAACCCCAGCGGGACGGTGTCCCGCGATGGGTATGGTCTGGGCATGCCAGACAAAGCTCGATGCGTCGGTGACGCGATCAAAAGCGCTTGCCCAACTGTTGGCAGTTGGGCAAGCCCTCTCGGGCTTGCTATGGGATGGAGCGCCGCGGACTAGCGCTGGAGCTGCGGCAGCGGAACACGCGCGGTGACGCGCAACAGCCCCTTGCGTTCGGGCAGAGGTTTCTCCGGGTGTGCGTCATCGAAGAACACCACCACTCGGTGATCCTGATCGACATACCCGAAGCGAAAGCCCGGGACGCAGCTGGAACCCGAGAGAGCGTCGCTCGCCTCGCCGGGATTTGGGTACTTCGAGGAAGTGCAGCGGATGAGATTTTGTTCGCTCATGATGGGTCGGCTAGACGGGCAGTACTGCCGCCTCGCGTTGCAAGAATTGTTGGCCCGCCTCCCGGATCAACTCCGTCGTGATGCCCTGCATGTAGCTGGGAATCAGGAACGGAACGATCGAGGGATGCGAACTGAATTCGAAGAAGAAGACGGTGGAACAGCGGCCACGCGTCAGGTGGCTGAAGACTTCCAGCGTCCGGTGATCCCGACGATAGACAGCCAGATCGTCTGTGGTTGGGGTGGCCATTGAGTGGAGGGGGAGCAGCGTTGGCAGCGCCAACAGGGCGGTGACCGCCTTGCGGCGGCCACCAAGAGGATCAGCGGGTCAGGCGAAAGCCCGCCGCGCTGGAGATCATGTACAGACGCTCCCGAGCCACAAACTGCTGCGTGGCATCCTGGGTAACGACCAACGTTCGCCCAGCATCCGTGCGAACGATGACTTCTACGCCCGGGCGCTTGTTCAGCACCTGGGAGACTTGCTGCGTGATCACACCGCCCACGGCGCCGGAGACTGCGCCGGCGACATAGCGGCCATTGCCGTTACCGATGGAACGGCCACCGAGGAATGCGCTGATGCCTGCCCCGATGAGACCGGGCATGCCGCTTGATGCGGACATGTAGCCATCGTCACCAGTGATCGTGACATTGCGAACGCGAACAACAGTGACCTGCTCGGCATCACCGCGGCGCATGACTTCCATGCCGCGGTAGACGTCGGGCGAGCTCTATTGAAGAGCGCATCCAGATGCTAGAACGCAGAAGGCGACGAGAGCAGCGGAGAAAAAGGACTTGAACATGATGGGCCTCGAAAAAAACGGGCCCATCACACCTACGGGCGTGAGGGCCCGTAAGGGGGGGAGAAGAGATACCAGCCAAAGACTGGTGTGAATCGATGCGCCTAAGACGCGGAAAGCAAGGGCATCGTAGCAGCTTGCTTTGGCGCCGGAAAGGGGCCGTCGACACGCATTTTGAAAAACTCGCAGCATCCCCGAAAAGGCACCGGCCGGCTACCCCCTTTCGGGTCCGACTGTTGCCTTCACAGCGGCAACGATCAGATCAGGCGTCCGAGGCTTTCCCTCTATCGCTCTTGATTCGGGTCCTGTCGAAGCCCTTTCAACGGCTCCATGCCGAAGGCATGGAGAAGCGATCCGTCCACGGCCAAAGCGAGTGGAGTGAGTCCGTACAGCACTGCGACACACGCGATGGCTGCGCACGCGGTCTCGACGTACCTGCCATCATCCAGCAGCGGCAGGATGGTCCGCATCCCGATAATCGCGAAGCCACCAGCCCCGCATATCGCGGCGCCGAGTGCGATCAGCTTGCAGAACAAGCGCACGAACCACTCGCCGAGCTGCATTTCAACGTGCTCACGCATTATCCGTTCTTCCGATCAACCTTCCGCCTTACCGTCTGCCACCATCCAGGCCATGGCAACCAGCAAAGCGATCAGCGTTGAAACCCACCAGTACGAACTAAACGAATAGCGATCAACCTGCATCCACAAAAGACTACCAACCGCATCAACTAACCCCGGCAGCGCATATTTTGCATTCATCGTCGTTGTCCTATTTCGTCAGCCCGCGCGGTGCCGGCGTCTTTCCTTCGCACTTATCACTGGTCCTGTAGGCCGCCACCTTGCGAATGTGCTTGCTCCCGCTGGGGCGATGCCCGGTCTGGTGAGGCAACGGCTCTGTCGGGAAAGGAAGCACTTCGCGGCAATGCTTGCAGCTATAGCCGTTGCCGTGTTCACACAGCGGCGAGAGTGGTTCGTCCCAGTGTGGCGGCCGGCGACTCGGCATGTTTCTTTCTACCGCCCAATGAGAAGGTCACGCAGATGCTGTTCCTGCTCTTGCCGGTCGAGCACGGACTGCGGAAAGTTCTCTTTCAGCCCCAGCCAGATCCGGCCAAGGTCGTCTGCGTAGGAATGGAGTCCTTCGGAACGAACCTGTTCAATGAACATCATCAGGTCCATCATCGACTTTCCAACCTTGGGGCCCTGCGCGACCAGCACCTTGCCTGCCTTCATCGCCTGCACCGCAGACGCCCAGTCCGCACACCCTGCCCGGCGCGCAAATGCATCGCACGGATGCACGATCTTGGCGCCTGGCCCGAACATCGCTTCAACCAAGTCGGTCGGCTTCGACAAATCCACTTTGAACGGTGCTGCGACAGGCTGGCTGGCCAGGTGCCCCAGCAGGTGCTGCGGATCGGTACTGTTGTTCGCAATTGACATGGTCTGTTTCCTTCTACCGGCGCAGCCGGCGTTTTTCCTATCCCGGTATGACGAACGATGCGACTGCCGCCGCAATGCACAGGGCGATCACGCCCAATGAAACCGATCGATTGAATGGTGCAATCACCCCCAGGCTGAAAGCCGACATGAAGAGCACTCCGATGAGTGCCAATCCGATTTGGCCAAGTAGTGTTGTTGGCATAGCCTGCGCCCTTGTTTTATTCACCCTTTCCTTCTACCTGCGTAGCCGACGCGCGAAGCGCACACACGCCGAAAGAAGTTCCTAGCCGGTCTACGTAGTCGCAAACTGTTGGCAGTGTTAGTTTGATTCGCCTTTCACAAGGCGCAGAAGGCGCGCTCGCTCGGTTTCGCGCGGCCCAATAGCAGCGGGCACGCCATATCCAACCGGCGCGGCCTTGGCCCACATGCCCATCAGCCGCTCCCGATCAGCGAGCATGATCGCCCCACGCTCTTTCACCGCATCACGAACGGCTGCGCGGTACACGGGTGAGCCCGCCGTATAGCCGTCCGCCAGGATGCGGTACGTCACGGCATCAACTTCGCGGCGTTGCTCTGCGGGATTCGAGATGACGCCAAATAGCACCAGCACCGCATTCAGTGCGATCGCCACGGCGGCGCATTGCACCATGAGGGCGAGAATCCGCCACCTGAGTGGCTTTTTGGGCTTGGGTTCGGGGTTCATTGTGTGCACCAGACATTCCGAATGGTCGTTCGTACGCTCTCACAACGCAGACGCGCGACTTCGCACGGCAAAGGCCGTGGGCGCACTGGTGGCACGCCCACGACCTCAACTCGACACGGCGCCGCCATCACCGGGAGCTTAAGCACGGCGAGGCTCATCTGCTCGCTTGCGAGGACCGCGCCAGACCTGGAAGACACCCACCGCCCCCAAGCCTGTGGCCACGACAAGAGCCGCAAACATCGACCGCTGCAGCACGCGAATGGTGCTCTCGGCACCGGCGATCGCTCGATAGACCTCCTCCGCGATCGGGCCCGGCGTGCTGGCAAGCAGCGTATTGAAGAGCACCAGCTCCAGTTCGTGCGTGGCCGAAACCAGTTGATCCGCCAACACGAGCGCAACGCTTGGAGCTGACATCAGGGCCGTCAGTAACAGTCGGCCCAATCCCCGCTTCGCGCGCTGACGCAGAAAAGGCGCCCCGGCACCACGCCAATGCTCCGTCCCGATGTTATGTCTCCCCGCGTTCATCGCGCTGGCTTAGGGGGCCGGGAGGGCTTCGGGCTTGACCGCTGACTCGCCATTCAAGGGCAGACCACTTCCCTTGTGCATGCCATCGCGAATCAGATTGGCCAGCAGCACTTCCACGAGAGTACCGCCACCACTACCGCTGCCGCCGGTTGCAACGACATCCGGCACCAGCTTCATCCCGGAGCCGGCAAGCGCCTCCGCGACCTGGACGACGGCGTAGTTGCCGCTCTCCATCGAGTCGATCTTCTGCTTGATGACGCTGGCCTCCGCGGTACCGATGGCCTCGACCTTCGCGGCCTCCGCTTCACCCACCAGCCTGACCACCTTGGCGTCCGCTTCCGCGTTGATCGTCTTAGCTTGCGCTTCACCCTCGGCCTGCTTCACCGCCGCCCGAGCGTTGAACTCCGAGATGGACACCTGACGCTCTGCGTCGACCACCTTCGCCTGGGTATTGGCCAGGGCCGTCGCTTGCTCCAGCTCCTGACGGACGGCTTGGGCTTGCTTCTGGGTTTCGAACGTGACTCTCTCCTGCTCGGCCTGCTTCCGGTCGGTCAGGGTCTGCATCAGCTGCTCGGGTGGCACGATGTCGCCGATCAGCGTGTCAACCGCGCCGACGTTGTACTCAGCCAGCGCGTCACCGATGGCCTTTCGGGCGTCGTCCTGACGCTTCGACCGCTCACGCAGGAAGTCGATGATGTCGGAGGCCTGGGCGCTGTTACGGAAGTAGTTGCCAATGGTCGGTTCAAGGACCTGCGTCACCAGCGCGGACATATCACCGAATCGGGCAATGACCTTCGGAGCATCGTTGCGCGGAATGTGGATGATCTGGCTGACATCGAGGTTGAACTTGAAGCCATCTGCCGAGCGTACCGTGATGGTCGACAGATTGGCGTCGAGCTTGTGGGCCTCCGATTTCCCTGCCGCCCAGTTCAGCACGACGTTTGCGGTCGGCACATTGCGGATCTTGTGGGTGTAGGGATTGATCGGATACTTGCCCGGATCGAGCGGCTCGGCCCATACTCCCTTCTCACCACGCGAGACGAGGTTGGCATGCTTGAAGGAATCGCCGGAAACGTCCCGTCCCTCGTTGCCGACATAGGCGATCACCACGCCGACGTGGGCAATCGGTACCTCGGTCATATCGACGACGTCAACGGTGGCGAAGCGCGGGTTGATGAAGTAGCGGCCGGCGAGGAGCACCTGTTCCTGCAAACCCTTGCAGCCCCCGTTCTGGATGAACGCCTGCGGATTCTGGAACATGTTGTGGTCAGGCACTTCCGGGCCAGCGATTTCGCCCCGCCCCAAGGGCTTGCCTTCGCGCGTAGTCACGATGCCGACTTTGTTGTCGGGAATGTCCACCACTTCGGCCACATTGACATCGAAGAGTACCGGGTTGATGCGATAGGAACCCGGGGCGATGATGCCACTCTGCGGCCCACGCTCACCACCGTTTTCCAGGAACGAAGCGCCATCCTGGTAGGAGTCACACACTACCTGCTTGGCGATTACGCGGCCCGCCGGCAACGGTGAGCCGTCACGGGCTTCCACGACGCCGATCTGGCTGGGCGGGATCGTGATGGTATCCGCGAGCGTGACCTTGAACAGCAGGGGATTGACCCGATACGTGCCCGGCGGAATTACATCGATCTGCGGGCCACGTTGGCCATCTCCCTCGAGGAACTGCCGCGCGTCCTGAAACATGTCGCAGTTGATGCGTTTCGCAAGAATGCGGCCGCTCGGCAGAGGATGGCCGTCACAGGCTTCGACGACCCCAACCTTCCCCACCGGGATCGTCACGAACTTCTTCAGCTCAACTGCGTACTGCCACGGCCAGAGCGCCCAATGGAGGCCCGGGGCGAGCGTGTCCGCCTGGTAACCAGCTTCGCCGGTCAGCGCCAAGATGCGCCCGTCGGGGAGACTGCGGTTTGAGCCGAAGAGAACGAATTTCTTCGTCACGACGCCAATGCTGTCATCGGGGACGATGATGACGCCAAACAGCCAGAGCACTTGGCGGTAGGCTGCTGCGATACTGATCACTGCGATTGCACCCACAATCTGCCAAATATGACCGAGGAGGTAATCCATAGAGAAATCCAGGTTCTTGTGTGTTCTGCACTGCCAGGAACATGTTCCTGGTCAGGAGTTGCAAACCCTTTGGGGGCAACGGCGTTGTGCGCGCAAACCTTGGCACCGCCGCAACACGATTATGTCTGTCGCGCAGAACAGAATGATCGACAAGAGCCCTGTTTTTTCTGCCGCCTTTCTTCGGATTCAATGGCTGGCATCGGGTATGGGCTTGGCCGGCCCACTATCCGAACACTGGCACTGCGAGCACTTCACCGAGGACGCGTCCGGCAGTAGCTGCTCCCCCCAGGCGGCAGGAAGAAGCTCGGTGCGTTCTCGCTCTTCGCCTCTTCGATCATCTCGCGTCCCCGCTTGCTCAAGATTTCGAACGTGTCAGGAGTAGCGCCCGAGACTGTCATCTGTCGAGATAGCCAGCGCTTCGAGCCCCATGGCAGCTGCAGCAGCATCCGAGGCTCTCTGATCCGGAGCGTCATCGCCCCAGTTCCCGGACGTCCCAGCGCCCGAGAATTGTCCATGTGAATCAGTCGGCATGCCATGATGATACGAGTTGAGCGCACTGAGTAGCAGCGTTCTCAGGCTGGTCGGAACATCTGTCGCCATGTACAGCCAGAGATCAAAATCATCGCTGTCGCTGGACAGCTTGTCGCTTCCGACGAACTGCTGTCTGGAAGGCATTGAACTGGTCTGCTGACGACGAGAATTCAATGCTGTCCTCTCGCGAGCAACATCGGCAATCTTCCTGATCTGTGCCTCTGCCTGGGCGGGCAACGGCACCTTCTTGGCTTTCACCTGCCCAAGCAGGGCGAGCAGATCCGCGCTCTGCTCGGCGGAAGCCGTGGACTGGGCAATGTGCGCATCCAGCTCCGCGTTGGTGCGCTCTATCTCGGCGTCAATGCGAGGCAACCCATGCCCGCACCGGGAATGAGTTCCCGGTGGGATGAAAGCCAAGATGCCCCGAAGAACGTGGCAAGGCCTGTTGGTAGCACCGTGTGGCGCGGAATCGATGCGCGAGAAGCGCGAGATAAGAAGGCAGGATATTCGATGCAAAGGAACACGCACCAGAGGCACGTTCTGCGCACTCCTAGGCAACCTCGCGCAGCGGCTGCAGCACAACATCCCGGTCGACTCTCAATGCCGCTCAGAAAGAAAAAAGGCCATCCTTCGGAGGATGGCCATGTTCAATCAAGCAGCAATTCGCGGCGGCTTCTGCGCCTTGCGCATACTCGGCACGTACCCGAATCGCGCCCATGCCTCCGGGTCTACCGGGAGCGGACTCGTGCGCCCCGCTTCGAGATTTACAAACACACCGCTGTACTGCAGCGTCCCGGTGCGGAACAATGTCCAAAGCAAATTGAAGGCTTGCACTGCAATCGCCTGGTTGATGACCAGCGACTGCTTGCGCAGCGCATCCTCCATCGAACAAGACGGCGCCGTGTCCTTTGCATCGCGCTTCGGATCAATCAGCTCAGGAAACAGGTCGCCGACGTGAGGTAGGCGATGTTCAGCCCGGCCGCGAACTTGGCCAAGGATGACTTGACCACGATCGGTCTCATTGCCGCAATCGAGATAGTAGCCGCCCGTGCCGCGTTGCATGGCCTTGAGGATGGCCTTTCGCGCCGCCCTCGTATCCACACATCCAACGACCAAATCACAGCAGAACCGATCATTGGCATTGATACGCTGCACTTCCGCCTGCCAGTTGGTGCCCATGAGCACATTCAACCGATTGACCAGAAGAGCAGCCTTGTGCCGACCGACATCCGCTGGATAGAAGCCCTGGCGGCCGACGTTGCTCTCACTGACCGTGTCATCGTCATAGACGACACAGTCGATACCACCGGGATGGCCAAGTTCGAGCATGGCGTGATGGAGCCGCGCCAGACTTGGGATAACCGCACTCCCCGTTCCGCCGGCGCCTACTACAGCAATGCGCCATGCCCGCTCTGTCATCGCGCGAGGGATGCTATGCGTCATTTTGGTCACACAACCTCCCGAATGCCGAACTTCTGCCTCCAGGCGGCCGGTATGTCGTGGACACGTTCGAAGATGCCCTTGACGCACAACCTTAACGCCATGGACGGGCGAATGCTTGCGCAGTTGCCCAGCACGAACGCAAATTTCACGTCGTGCCTGTCGTCCTGATTGTCGGTTCCCGAGAAGAAGGCTTCAAACGTGCCATGGGAATGGCAGTCCATGACCAAGTGCTCGTTTTCCTGCAGCACCGGCCGGTCGTAACGCAGATGTCCGGAGCCGTGATCCAAGATTGCGACAGGGACGAGCCGGAACTCGCACGAGACGCCATTCCAGACGATCCAAGCACCGGTTTCGTTCGGCATCGACGCACGCGCCATCTCGCCAAACTGGCCAACCAGTTCAGCTGGAAGTTGACCGCATGGCAACTCGGTCTCCTCATTGACAGTCCCGTAGGGGACGGCAGTTTCGACTTCGTAGCTTGCGATCTTGCGAACTACCCGCAGCCACGGGCGAACCACTTCGAGGAACACGCCGTTGGTTCCCACCAGCAGGCGTTCACCACTACCAGACAATGGTGTCAGGCTACCGAATTTCGGCACCATGATCGTCGGGAAAGACGCTTGCAGCGTCATGTCCATCGGATGCATTTCAACCTCCAACTTTGCCGGCGATGAGATCACCGAGCGATTTCTTCAACGGAATGAGCACTTCCTTCGGGTACTCGGCAAAGTTGCCATCGAGCATCTCCTTCCAGAAGGCGTACACACCTCTTTCGAACTTGACGCGTTGGGCGCCGCGGTTTGGATGCGTGAAGGCCGACGAGAAGAAGGCTTCTTCCCAACCGGCAATCGAAGCGACATCGATCTGCTTCGGAACCTGCGCAGAGCCGATGCAAATCCTTCCCACGTCCCACGTATTGAAGTACGGCGGCTCGTGCAGCATGGATTCCGGCGTCGGCCTGACGTCCTCCATCAAGGCAAACACGCTGAACCCGTCATTGGCCGCCTGGAACACCAAGCCCGGGTGCGGCACTACCGCACTGCGCGTACCCAATTCTTTGCATTGAAAGAACACCCGGCGAATCGCCGGCGGGCACCACCACGTTACGGCGCGCGTGCTCACGGACAGTACGTTCGGCGTCAGGAACTCGCCCTTCGGCAACGCTGACAAAGCAACCTGGGTCACAGCGTGAATGAGTGCTCGCCGATTGAGCGGAACACCCGGGCCGATTGCAGGCTTTCGAGTCCCCGCCTCGTGAGTGATGCGGTGTGCCGTCGAGTATGTGAACTGCCCCTCGGCCGGCCCATACAGCAAAATGGCCCCTTGCAGGGCCACGTCATGAGACCGACTGGCGGTCAAGATCTTGGCCATGGGGCCTCCTATCGTGAAATGATGGTCAGTAATTGGTCGAGAGCCTTTACGATCTCGAACATGCGCGACAGGTCCTCATACTGCTTGGGCACCTGTTGCGGGTCGCTCGCCAGCGGAATCAGCACCTGGTACATCGTCGCCTCTCCGCTATTGCTAATGCATTCGAAATGGTCATCCAGCAGTTCGCCGATCCACTCTTCGGAAAACACCGCAATGGAAGCGGCCGAATATGCAGGTTCGGCCCATTGCGAATGTTCGAAGAGCTTCGAGCCCTTGGCGCGCTGCAGTGCATCTTCCAGCTGCAGCATCGCGCGGCATACCCGCTGAATCCAGCGACTTGACGAACGCGCCAGCTCCAGCACCTCCGACCTCTTGAGAACGGACCGCCGAGGGCCTTTCCGGCCCTTGCGCTTGCCGCGCTCGGGGAACATTTCTTCCGGCGCCAGGACCGGACGAACATTGGAAGGCAGGTAGCGCTCGATGTCCTCACTGTCAGCCCCAAGGCGATCAGCAAGACTCTCCCTCGCGTTCTCGTCGGACACACCCTCATCCCAATCCCACCACCACCTGGCGAACATCTCCAGGAAGTAACTCGGTGTGCGCAAGAAGAGCGAGTTGCAGGACGCTTCGTTGATCAGCGCCATCACAGAGCACAAGAGCCCGGGGTGGGCGCGCTGCAGTGGGTGCATCCGTGCGCCAATCTCGAAGATCTGCTCATGAGGCAACTCGATCGCCAAGTACAACGGCGCCGAGAGGTCCGTCTCCCATCCAAACTGATCGACCTGATCGCGTGCTGCCGCCTGGTCGAGCAAAGCGAACCCAAACAGAAGCCGCTTGCACGTCGGTGTGCGTCGCCGCAGCCACGCGAACATCGCCTCTGCGAACATGTCACCAGCATTGCCGCTGGAGCGAGCGTCGCGCGGCGAGAGCGGACCAGCCTCGAAATGCGCCCGTATCAGACCGGTAAGGTCTCCCTCGTCGGTATGCCGAAGGCGTGCAATCGCTGGAACGCATTGTGAAATGGCCGGGAGTGTTAGAAAACCATCGGCAGCTCTATGTCCGGCAGGGGAATCGAATCGACATGCCGCCCCGCCGGTGAGGCTTTCACTGAAGCCTGATAAACCTTGGCAAGAATCGAACAACACGATTCCACCTCCTCATCATGTAGAAAAACCGCCCTATCGGGCGGTTTCTCAGTTCCATTGATGCTGACCGGATCGGCCAACGCATTCATCAGATCGCGCTTACGCATGGTTGCCCTTTGCGCCCGCGGCACGCACGAACTTGTACACAGCGTTTTCCCCCTTGTACTCCGGACCCTCCACGGCTGCCGTGGTGAGTTCGGGATACTGGGCGGTGTACATGTCGCGCACTTGGTCCGGAGTGAACTGCGTTCCCGGATCGGCAAGCGTCATGCCGTTGTAGGAAAACTCGCGCTTGACCGTGTTGATGGTGATAGCCATGGCTTCTCCTTAACCGAGCAGATCAGCGAGGGAGGTGCCAGACGATTTTTTGTCGCCTTGCGCATCTTTAGCTGACGAACTCGTGCTACCGGACGTCGTTTCAGTGACCTCAACATCGACCACACCATCGTCATCGTCGTCGTCCATGCCTTTCGACTTGGGCGCCGGCAACTTCGGATTGGCGCGATTGGATGTCGCGAGGGCCTTGGTCGCCTTGTTCGACTGAGCAGCGGTAGCCGCTTGAATCACCGCCTTCGTGGACTCGACCTGTTCGGCGAGACCCTGGCGGGCCTGCGTCACACCACCGATCGCATTGGCAAACTCAGCATCCAACTCCGCCGGCGTGGCCGTCAGAGCAATCGGCGCAACCAGGGCTGCGTCGTCCGGCTTGCTGACGGTCGGCGCGACGACCACGGTCATCTCGTCACCCTGCATTGAAAGGGTGATAACAACCTTGTCGCTCGCCTTCACGAGCGGCACCAGTTCTTGAAACATAGGGATTTCCTTGAAAATGAATGGGATGGGGAAGCGAGGCGTGGTCAGAACTTCAAGACCTTGGGCACCTTGCCCGTGTAGTCAAACCCGTCTACCTTGAGGAGGGCCTCAATGACTTCGAGCTTCGATTGGTTGAACAGCTTGGAAAAGCGATCGCCGAGCGCGTTGCGCATGCCCAGCTCGTCGGCGAGAGCCTTCAACTCCGATTTGGTCAGGAGTTCCAGAAAATCCTTGGATTTCTGAAGGTTCCAGTGCTTGGTCAGGTCGAGCGCGTGGTACTTGCAGAGCGACGTCAAGACAGGCACATCGATTCCTTCGATCGCGGCAAGCGCGAGCGAGATCGTCAGATTGAGCCGCTTGTCAGTAGCCAGGCCGGCCACAGAGATAAGGTTCTTCGAGAGATCGGTGGGAGAGCTGGTCTCGTCCGCGATCCGTTCAAAGAGCGTCCCCATCTTGTCGCTGGTGATGGTGCGTGCATGACCGGACAGCGAAAGTGCGAGGAGATAGTGGTTGGCCGTTGCTTCGTTGGCCGCCACCTCCCGGCGTAGCGCCTTGCGCCACACCCCTTGTCGGTAGGTCTTCACCTTGTCCGACTCGGCAATCGACGTGGCCGCGTGTTCGGCCTTTCCGCCCTTGTCCGCGCCCTCCTTGGCCGGCGCGGCTTTGGGGCCCTTAACAGTAGACGGCGCTTCAGCGCGCTCGGCCTTGATCCTCGCTGCAACCTTCTTGGCATTGCAGGACGGATCAAAACACTGACCACGGAAGACCTTGCCCAGGCTGTCCGGCAGACCACTCACCGCGGCGCCGAAATTCTGGCAGCCGTGACATGCTTTCGCCTGTTCGGCACCGACTCCCGTCGGTCCCTCCACCTGCAATTGCACGCGCGTGTGGTTGTCGCCAGCGCGGACGATACGGATAACCGGGTATTCGTCCTTCAGGCCGTACGAGATACCTTCCAGCTGCGTCTCGGTCTTGCCCTTGTAGCAGGTCGGGTTGGTACAGCTACCGGAGGAAATCGCCTCGGAAAACATCACCGACTGCAATTCCGAGTTGTGCGCGCATGTCGCACACTCGCTCTTGTCGAAGATCGCGTCCTTCAGGTTGCAGGCAGCTTGTTCGATGGCCTTCTTGAGGTCCGCCACCGTCTTTTTCTCTTGCAGAATGATCGGCAAGAACAGGTCCTGCTTTTCCTTCGTCAGGGTCGCAAGCAGCTCGGCATGCCCAAGCTGGATGGAACGCGTGTTCAGCGCGTCCAGCACCGCAGGACTGCAGTTCATTAGCGCCAGCCGGCGGTCGAGGGTCGATCGCGGCCAGCCGAGTTGGCGGGCAGCTTCATCGCGGTCACCTTTCAGGTCCCCAACGATGTCCGCGGCCGCAACGGCTTCTTCAGACGGCGCCATGTCGGCGCGCTGAACGTTCTCGATGAGCGCCAGCCGGCGCGCTTCCCCTTCCGTCATCTCACGGATGACAACGGGCATGTCGTAATCGTCACCGCAGGCAGCTTTCGCCCCACGGTACCGGCGCTCGCCAGCGACCAGTTCGTAGGTGCCGTCCTCAAGAGGGCGCACCAGTACAGGTTGAATTACGCCATCCTCACGGATGGACTCCGTGATCTCCGCCATTTTCGCGGGATCGAAGTACTTCCGGGGGTTCTTGCCCGGCCGGATTTGGCCGAGTTTGACGGTGACGCTCTGTTGGTTTTCTTGCATTTGTGGGTTCTCCAGGGATGGAAAAGGGGAACCCGTTGCCGCACCGGGAACAGGTTCCCGATGGGATGGAAAATGAAAGCGAGGGCCACCGAACCGCTGGCCCTCGGACAACCGCGAGACGCTGCGCGTCCTGCGATCAGGAGATCGATGCGTCAAAGACGCGGAGTGAGCTTTGAGAATACCGGAAACACGTCTGCGGTGCCAGACAGCGGATCCCCCTCCGCAGATGGGGACCCGCTCTTGCGCGAGGCCGGCCAGTGGCCAACCTAGAACAACGACAATTGCTCACGTTGCCGGGCAATTTCAGCGTGCTGTTGCGGCACCGCTTCAATGATGGCCGGCGCTTGCGGCGGTTCAATCGCCTCCAGAATCGACAGGACCGTACCCATTTCTGCGGGCACGAAATTGCGTTCGGAATCAACGGGCGGGGAGGTTTCCTGGCTACGCTCACGCGCAGCCAGTTTCCGGTTCCACCCGCCAAGCACGTGCGCTGGTGTGTACCAAACCTCGCGCTCCTCAAGCATCAATGAGTTGCCAAGGATGACAACCGCAGGGATATGGAGCAAGGCCAGCTGCACATACGTCATGTGTACGCACCGTGGATCGATATCGATGCACGTTGCATGCATGGCCGTCTGGTAGTTGTGGCCCGCCTGATGCATAGCCTCCGCCATTGCGATCACCATGCCACCAGCGCCGCAGGTTGGCTCCATCACGGTGATGAAGCCATGTTCCGCGACGTCCGGATCATGGTCATTGACCTGCATCGCAGCCATCATGCTGGATACCGAATAGGGCGTGAAAAACTGCCCCGCCCTATCGTTGCCCAGCTCAAGCAGCATGTAGGTGTGACCAAGCACATCGCCAAAGCCACCGGCGACTCTGACCGGCGCCGGCGACCCGGGAAGGACATCAGTCATCCGGCGCTCGTAAGTGAGCACGAGGTGGCCAAGCATCTTCGGGAACTGGTCCACTTCTTCTTTGGTGTACTTCTTGACGATCTCCATGTACCGAGCCTCTCGGCCGTCTCGCTGAGCGAGATCGACCGCATTGCTGAGGCTCAGTGCGGACATCTCAACGAAGTCGGAGAACACATCGCTTGCGCGGTGACGGTACCCGAAGGCCTTGATCAAATCGACCAAGGCCTTTTGGTGTTCGTCGGCGGTCTCCAGGTGCCGGCGTTGTGCTGCCCTGCTCATTGCAGAGCCCCAACTCGCACATTGAAGCGCTGGTTCAGCGATGCGCAAAAGGCATCCATGTCGGGGACCGCGCCAATAGCCAGAGCGGCTTTGATGTCGGCTTCAGCGACCCGGAGTTCCGATTCCACATCGATAGTCGATGCCACACTAGTCGAAGCATTGCTGCGCACAGTCTCCACAACAGCACGTGCAATTCGCACACAGAACAGCTCGAACTCGTGTGTTACCTCAGCTTCTTTCCTGATCCGCGTTGCACGCAACGATGGATCGAGGATTGGCAAGGCCTCCTGTTCGAAACGAGCCACCACCAGGTAGCTTTCGAAGGCTTTGAGCTGTGCTTCTTTGAAACGCTGAATAACGGCGTTGAACATGGAACGTCTCCAGAAAATGGACGAGAGACGTCCCTGCTGGGACGGCTCCCAGCGGGGAAGAAGATGGAACGACCTGACCGACCAGCGCTAACGAATCGGCGTGCGTAGGCACACCGCGACGTAGCGAAGTTCGCTCAGGTGTTCAAGGGAAAGACCGGCCGCAGAATGCGAACGATAGGCCGACACGTGCAGTGTCGGAGATGAAACCGGACCCTACAGCTGTGGGGGAAACAAGATGTAGGCCGCCCAGATGGCGGTCAAAATCGATGCGTCGTAGACGCGGCAAACCGTTTCAGAATATCGCAGTTGCTCTGCATTTTCCAGCAGCTGCGCGCACGCGCGCCCAGCCCGCTACCACCTTCCTGGCATCGGCCGCGTCATTGCAGCGCTCCGCAAGCGATTGACGACGGCCCAGCGATAGTGGTCCTTCTCCTCTGGTTCTTGCATCCCTGAGAAGTCTGGCATCAACCCCGCCAGCAGGCCCGGTGCGTCCTCACGAAGCACGCCGTCAGCGATGAGCTTGTTGCGTAGTAGCTTGGAGACGCTCCAGCCAATCTCCTTGAACGCCACATAGTCCCAACGAGCTGGAATGAGGTCCTCGCTGAACCACGCTTCGCCGCCGTGCCCAACAACCCCCACCACAGTGTGGTGTATGCCTTGCGAATCCGAATGCACGCGCGCCTCGAACCGCAGCACATGCGGCTCCGGGAACCAGAAGACGCGATCCAGCATGCGCGCGAAGGCCTGCGCCTCAATGCTGGCCAGTGCCTGGTCTTCAGCCTCCCCAAACTGGGAGCAGGGTTCGGCCTTTGGGCGGCCGCCTATTTCAACTTCTCGCATGTCGTGTGCTGTGGTGTGGGAATGCGGCGAAAGCCCACGCGAATATCGAGCTTTTGCTTGATTCGATCGTCGTTGCCCGCCCCAAAATCGTACCGGCCAGTTCGCTCAACCGGCGCCATTGACTTCGCAGCCATGCCGGTAACTTGGAACCATATCCCGATGGTTTTCCGACATGCGCTTCACACGTTATCTCCGTTACTACCCGATCGATTTTACCTCGCGCCGCGAGGCCGCTTTCGCTCGCAAGCAGGCCCGCGAGCGTGCGCGCTATCCCCTGTTTCCCGAGCACATAGCCGAGTCACAACGCACCGTCGCTGACGAAATCGCCCTGCGCCAGCGTCGTTCCGACAGTCTGGAGCTGCGTATGCGCGCGCTCCAGGCCAAACACTGGCGCAAAGGTCGCAGCATGTACTTCGCCCAACCGGCGGCCGTTCGTGCCCACATCCAGGAAGCGTGGCGAGCATGGCGTGGCCCCACCACTCCCAACAACTTCATCTATGTAGTTGAGCAGCAAACCGGCGAGGGCGAGCGCCGCCGTGCGGCGATCCGGGAGAGGGATGCGGCGTTTCGCGCGTCTCTCGTTGACACACAACTGACCCTCGCCTGACATGCAGCCTACCGAAGAGCAAACCGCTGTCGTTGATGCGTCCTTGGATGGCGAACCGTTGAAGGTTGACGCTCGTGCGGGCGCCGGCAAGACCTCCACCCTAGGCCTCGTCTCGACCGCCAAAGGGCGGGCTCGTGGTGTCTATTTGGCCTTCAATCGCCTCATTGCGGAGGAGGCCAAGCGCAAGTTCCCTTTGTCCGTGCGGTGCGGAACGGTCAACTCCCAGGCATACAGATCCGTATCGGCCGACATCACCCGGAAGCTCCGTAATCCGTTGGAGCCCAACTACCTCCTCGCAGAGCGATTCGGCCTACAGCCTATCAAGGTCCCGACAACGATCGGGAAGAACCTTGAACTGACCTCCGCCAAGCTTGGCCGGATGGTGCGAGACGGCTTGGCCAGGTTCTGTGGCTCTGCCAAGCCGACGCCGCTCGATTGGCACATCCCGGTCGATCCGCTGATCACCGAGCAAGCGGCTGAAGCGCTACGCCATGCGCTGCTGCCTTCGGTCGTCAAGCTCTGGGAGGAATCACAAAACCCCCAATCCCCGGGCGCTATCTCCCACGACGTGTACGTCAAGCTGTGGCAGTTGAGCCGGCCGACCATCCCTGCCGACTACATCCTATTCGATGAGTCGCAAGACGCAAACGGCCTGATGCTTTCGGTGCTTCGACGCCAATCGGCCCAGGTGATCTATGTCGGCGACCCGTACCAACAGATCTACGAGTGGCGCGGTGCCGTCAACGCGATGGACCACATCAAGGCGCAGAAGCGTGCGCTGACGCTGTCCTTCCGCTTTGGCGAGCCGATCGCTGCGCTGGCGACCCGCATCCTGCGCACGATGGACGAGGAAGTGCCCGTCAGGGGCCAGGCCAGCATTGCATCGCGTATCCACAAGGACATCTCGCCGAGCGAGCTGAAGGTCAACGCCGTGCTTTGCCGCAAGAATGCAACGGTGCTGTCCTATGTCGCCGATGGTCTCCAACGCGGCGAAAAGGTCGCGATCCGCGCCAATATCCGCGACATCATGGCCTTCCTGGACGGCGCCGAACGGCTGATGTGCGGCCAGCGGACCGACTATCCGACCGCGCTATCCCTGTTCGCCAACTGGTCGGAGGTGCAGGACTACGCCGACTCGTTTGCCGGGCGAGACCTGAAGCCGTTCGTCAAGCTGATCGACGATGAAGGCATCCCCTACGTCCGCCAGCTGCTTAGCACTGTCAGCCCAGAGTCCGAAGCCGATTACGTGGTCTCGACCATCCATCAGGTCAAGGGCCTTGAGTACGACTCGGTCCGCATTGCCGGCGACTTCAGGTTCAAGACGGACGACGACGGCAAGTACACGATGGACACGGAAGAGAAGCGCCTCCTCTATGTCGCACTCACGCGCGCCAAGCGCAACCTGGACATCACTGCCATCCAAGTTGACATGCACAGAATGTTCCGGGATGCCGGGGTGTAAAGGGGCACACCATGATCAAGATCCGGATCGGCCCGTCCGACTTCGACCTTGCTGAGGTGCTGGAGAACCCGGGCCGCTACACAACCCAGCTCGAGCGCGCCAAGCGAATTCAAGGGTTCGCCGAGTGCGGCTGCACAGAGCATGCCCCTCGGCCGAAGCTCGTCATCCGGCGCCTCCGGTCGGCGTTCATCCTGGCGCGCTGGCCAGATGCCAACTACAAGCATCGTCAGGGGTGCCCGTTTCAGGAACGCAAAGGCCACGCCACGGCGACGGCAAGAACCAAGGGCCCATTCCAAACCCGGAACGGCAAGCACCTCATTCAGCTTGATCTGTCCTTGGAGGTTACACAGCCCGGCACCGGCCAGCCTGGCCCGCGATCACCCCAGGCCTCCAGTGCGCCGCGAGCGCATCGCCGATCGGCACCTCTCCTCGCATTTCTCGAATACGCCTGGGAGGCGGCTGGATTGCACGCGTGGGCCGATCAGGGATACCGCGGTTGGAATGCATGCTGGTCCATGCTCAGTGCCGAGTTCGCCGACGCGAAAATCAACGGCCGCCCGGCAGCCGATGTGCTGCACATCATGCGCAGGTGGGACCCGGAACATAAGGCCGAGATCCTTGCCGAGTTCGATGCATTCGTCGCGCGGCTGACCACTGCTGGCACCACGACGCACCGGGGGCTGATCATCGGCGAGGTCGGCGAGTTCAAACCGAGCGCTCACGGCGGCATGCTGGTGCTGCGCCAAAGCCACCAGCGGTATTTCATGTCCAATGCGCTGTTTCAGAAGGTCTCACGCTCCTACGCGACTGCGCTGGCCGGTCTCGGCCGCAAGGATTTGCGGAGCGTGGCGGTCCTGGCCGTCGAGAAGACCGCCAATGGCTACTTGCACGTCGCCGACATGGCAGCCATGTTGACCAACTCGTCCTTCCTGCCATGCGACTCGTCGCACGAGGCAGTCATGGCCGACCACCTGATTCGCCTGCAGCGCAGGTTCGAGAAGCCACTGCGCCATGTGGGCGCCGCCGCAGTCCACCCGGACTTCGAGTTAAAGGATGTCGACCAGCGCACCGTTATCGAAGTGCTCGGCATGACCGGCAACCGCGAGTACGACCGGCGGATGCAGGAAAAGCGCGAGTACTACGCGACCAACGGTATCCGGTTGGTCGAATGGAACCCGAACAAACACCCCGTAGCGGACACCCGCCTCCCGCCGACACATCGAGACCGGTGATGAAGACTCCACTGAACCGCTCTGCCGATGGCGCACGCATGCAACCAGGCGCCCCGCTCAGCTCACTCAAGTCGCCGGCGATGACCGGTAACATCGTCAACAAGGAACCCCCCATGCAAGACACGCAATGCTTGGCAATTCGTGATTGGCTGTTTGACCAGCATGACAGGGTGACCGGCACCGCACGCCTGTTCCGTTACGTGGCCGTTGTTCCGAACGACAGCGATGTCAAAAGCGCGACGGTCCACTATGCATTGGCGCGCCCGGTTCCGATTACCGGCACGTTCGCTGCCGAGCCCGACGACATCGTGCGCGAGCTGCTGGCCCAATCGCCTTTCCGGTCCGCCGAATTGCACCTTGCAGAGCACGACGTGCTCAAGGACAGCTGGCCGGTCAAGTGGGGCCTGACTGCCAAGGACAGCCTCTCGAACTGGCCGGTGCTGGTGCTGAGCGAGCGGGACGACAAGAGCGTGTACGGGGTCGTCATGCGCTCGCCCAACCTCGAAAGCAATGCTCTTCGTTTTGCGTCGCTCTATTGCGACCCGGAAGAGGTAGGGCTGATCCTGGATCTCTTGATGCTCATGCAGCCCGACGATGCGTTCCTGGGCTGGTTCAAGGAGTCAGAGATTGCGGCAAGCGACCTCGAACAGGCGCTCGCGGCCACTCCGCAAACGGATGCAGGCCAAAAATTCGTTTTGCTGTATCGCACGGACGAATGGCTGTCCGGCATCTGGAATGCAGATCGGCCCATCGTCGAGCGCATCAACCTGACGAGCCTGGCTGATTTCCACGGCATTCCGGTCTCACTGGCCAAGAAGCGCCGGCGCGCTGACCTCGAGCAGGCCTGCGACAACCAGACGGTCACGGGTGACTATGACGCACTGGTGAAGGCACTCACAGCCGCCGGCGGCGAGATGCCCAGTCGTGGCAGCGACTACGAGGCTGACCCGGCCGTGCGCGTTCTATGCGATTGGTGGAACGGCGCGGCACCCGACGGCATGCGCCACGCCGGCGCGCTTCGCATCTACGTCTGGTCCGACGAGCGGCGCGTTTTCCTCCCAGGCGATCCCGAGGAGCCGGGCCTGCCGGCCGATGTGCTGGCGACTCAACCCACCTATGCACTGTTTCAGGAGCCCGGCAAACCCACCGTGGCAGTCGTCTTTTTGCGTGGGCGCGAGCACAACGTGGCGCTGCCCAACGGGTCGACCCAGATCCAGTTTGCCAACGGCAATCCCTGCTACGTAATTGCGCTTCCGATATCCGTGGCCAATGAGGCCTTCTACTCGGCTCAGGGGTTGCGCGCGGTGCGCCGCTTCATGGTGACACGCGTGCCAGCGCTGGCCGCCGGCGACCTGCAGGTGGCCTGAACGACTGACTCCCGGGCGTACACGACATCGGAGGATGGAATGGCAGAGCAATTGATCGACGCAGCGCAAAGCACGCTGGCCAAGGCGCTGTCGGCACTGAGCCGTCGTGCCGACCGGGTGCACTCACAGCTCTGTGCTGCGCAGCGTATTCGCACGGCCTATCTCGCCGCGCAGGTCGGCATATTGGTGCCGGCCGTCTCTCGGTCGGTTGTTCGTTCGCTTCAGGTCAGGCTCCCCGCATTCATGACCTCCGACGTCATCGCGGAATTCCACCGCGGGCGCAAATTCCTTGCGGTGTTTCCCCGCAAGCAAACCCGTGAGTCGCTGTCGATCCTCCAATACGCGCTTACGGCGTATCTCAGTCAGATCCGCTACCAGGAATTGAAGGAATTCGACGCTGAAATTGCCCACCTGCGGGCCTACCTCACTGACTTGGAACGCGCACGTGAGCAAGCGTCAGACCTTCTGCGGGTGCTCCAGGTGGTGCAGGATCGCGCCGCACCGGTTCCCTCCGAAGCGCAGCCGCTACTGGCTCGGATGGCTGGCGCTGGGGATCGACATTGCCGGCGCTCGAACGCCGGCACCGACGGTCGGCGCCGCGCGGCCAGTGCATTGGATGATCAAGACACGAACCTATGCGCGTTCGTGTTGGCAGAACTTCCCTCTCGTTTGGGGGAGCTTCTGACGCGCGACAAATCGGCGGCCTTCGACGCGTCGACCGAACGCCCTCGCGCTGGGCCGACCACTGGCTCGCCACGTTTGCCTGTTCCGGCACTCGACACGCTTGACGCGCAACTCGCGACGGCATGACCACCGAGCGGCTGGTGCCATCCCTTGACTTTGTACTGGGCTGGCTACGCTGATCTGAATCCATTGCCACCCGAGGCCAGCCGCCTCGCACACAATTGACGATGAACACCTCCGCATCCTCCAGCCCTGCAGTCGCATGCGGTCCCGATGGCCGCGCCCGCGCGAACGCCACGCTCACCATGGCGAAATGGATTCTGCTCAGCAGAGACCGCACCCTCGATCATGCTTGCGTCGAATGCGTGCCAGATGGCGCACTCGTTGTGCCAGGCTTTCGTTGCGGCTACCACTCCGCGCTGAATGCGGTGACCGCCGTAGATGATGCTGACCGACAGGAACCAGCGTACGCGCCGGTGCAAGCGGTGGTCGACCAGTTTGTGTCCGGATACCAGCTACACGGCACGCTGGGGTCCCATGTCCCGACTCCACGGGAACGCGGGCTGATTGCCAACGCAATCGCTGGCCTGCTCGCCGACACGGTCTTCCTTCGAGAGTTCGACAAATGGCGGCGTGCCGACGCCCCGCAAGCCAGCATGCCACCCGCGGCAGCAGTTCCCGCGGACTGTGCCGGTGCCGGTGAACCCTCCACCCTTCGCAACATGTTGGCCGCCATCAGGGTCGTCGGCCAGATTGACGGCCACGATGTGATACGTCGCCTGTCCATGCTGGACCTTGTGGACCGCGAGAGGCGCGCAGCCGAGGAAGAGGCGCCAGCTGGCGCCATCGCCTTGTCCGATGCGCATGCGAAAGGCGTCATGGACGCGCTGCGCGGCGTTCACGAGCTGTTTGTCCATGAGGACGGTTGCGGTGCCTTGCCTCCTGACAGCCCATTTCAGAATGGGGACCAGCCGTTCGGCCGGACCTCAAGAAAACCACAGCGAACAAGCGCAATGCTGAGCGAAAAACATCACAACCCGCATAGGAGCGGCACGGAAGCCTATCTTGCAACCGAGCACCACAACGAAGGCTGGAACGGAGCATTGGCCGCCGTCCGCAAAGTCCTGGGCAGTAGTCTGGCGGCGGCGATCCACTACCCGGGCTGCTGGGACACAGCGGCATATCCGACGATCGAAAGCGCACTGGCCGAGATGGGCGAGGAGTTTCAGTGCACGAACGATGATTGCCCCCACCACTCCGACCTACAGCAGGGCGAGCCGAGGGCGTTCGACGTGGCTGTGAGCGGATACAAAGTATTGCTGGTACGCACGCGCAGTGAAGCAGACGACACCGCGAAGCATTTCCGAGGCCGTGGCTGTGAAGTCGAGGTGTACCCCTTGTACGGTGGCCAGCGGTTCCATACCTTGAAGGCCACCGACTTCTACGAGCTTGATCCGGACCGCAACGGCGAGCCCGGTACCGAGCCGGCACGCAACGTCACGCACCTAATGCCGGAGCCGTGGCCACCGGCGTTGAGTGGCGCCCCTGTCGTTCCGGCGACGCTGGAGGTTGACAATGCCGCGCTGGCTGCCGAGATCGACTGGTGTCTCGACGAAGGCCATTGCGGACCCCGCACCCGCGCTGTGCTGCAGCGAATCCGCGATCATCAAACTGCGGGCATTACACCGGCGCGGCGCCCCATGCTGCTCATCACCCTCCGCCAGGCCGAGAGCCTGCAGCAGTTCTTCGGTGGTCACGACGCAGAGGTCGCCGTTGTGCCCTACAAGGACGGACTGCTCGCCTGGGACGTCGAGTGCCCCGGCGAGGGCTCTCAGTGGCTGGGGCCAACGGCGGTGGATGACGAGCTGGCCGACAAGGGCCGGCCGGACACGTCACGGCCCGCGATCTGGAAAACGACGCATCCCGCTGTGTGCGTGCCCATCACCGACAGCAAGGCGATCGCCGACGACTGGAAGGAGCATGGCTACGACGTGGTCGAGTTCTACCCAGGACCCCAGGAGCTGCGATTGTGCGCTGACGGAGTCGGCACGGCCAACGCTGACGCCGATGGCCACACAGTTTTGCGCGATACGCCCGGTGCTGCGTCGATTGACGCAGACGAGGGCCCACGCTGATGTGGGGGTTCCATATACACCTGGACATCGAGGGCTTCGTGCGGAGCAGCACGTACCCGGACGACTACATTGGCCTCTTCCGTGATGCCACCGGGCGCTCGCTCACGCCAGCCGAGGCGCGCACCAAGCTGACGATCGACAAGGCAAGGGGCCACAAGGTACTCCCGATGAGCAAGGAATGCGGCGCCGCGCTGTGCCCACACGCAACCGATGGTTGCTCCGGCTTCGACTATTCGGGCGGTGGGTGTCCAGGCTACCAACGAGGCAATGGCAAGGCCGCTCCACACAGCACAGCAACGACGACGGAGGTCAACGATGCAGCAGACGAATGAGAACGCTTCCCCGGCAACAACTCAACACGAAGCCATGACGCTGCTTGCCGACCTCGTTCTTTCAGTGCAATGGTGGGCGGGCCAGGAAGACGGCATTCCGGATACCGTCCGCCCCGCCTTTGACCGGGCTCAGAAGGCTCTTGGCTGGCCACAAGGGGAATCGACCACCACGCCGGCGGCAACGGCAATGCCCGAGGCGCCATGTGCGAGTTGCCACGGCTTCGGTAGCGAGCTGACGGTGTACAAAGGCAAGGTTCCCTGCCGGGCATGCCAGAAATCCAACAATGCCGCGCCATGGCTACCTCCCGGCTGGGAAATCAGTGTGGCCGATGACGACGGCTCCACCTGGGTGACACTGCGCCGCTGCACTTCGGATCGCAAGGTGCTCGCCCAGTCGGTCTACGCGCACAAGCGGGGATCTCTGGATTCGCATGTTTGGCATGCACTGCGCCATTCTCTCGACATCACGCGCCCTCAGATCGCAGAGCTCGACCACTGGCGAGCCCGGGCACTGAATGCAGAGCAACTGCTCAACAGCCCCGAGCTGCATGACTTTGCCCGCGGGGTCGTGCAAGAAGCCGCCCACCAGCGCCAGCGTTGGGGAACTGCCAAGGACGCCGACAAGTCGCCAGCGGACTGGGTCTTTCTCGTTGGCCACCTCGAAACCCGCTCCATGATGTACCTGCAGGCCGGCAACGTTGACAAGGCGCTGCATCACACGATCACGACCGCTGCGGCACTCGCCAACTGGCACACGAACATTTCCGGAGCGGATAGCAGCATGTGGCCCAGCCTTCCCGGCCAGCCACATGCCAGCGCCCCGGTGGGCGGCGGCGGCCATGCGTGAGCACGTCAACCTCCGCAGCATCTTCAGTGGTCGCAGCCCGACGACCGGCCTTCCCTTCGCCGAACGCCACAGGTAGAGCGGTAGCGCCTGGGGCAAAGCAGCCTGCGAGCTTCGCTGCCGGATGCTCGACCAGTTGCTCAAACCCGCGGCGCCGTCCACGTCGCCTCGCTGACTTGATCCCGCACAACAGCAACAATCGGCACGCACAATGAACATACATTCTGGTGCCGCCCAGCTATTCTCCGCATTATCTCCAGCCATTCCTCAAAAGCGCAGTGAGGAAGTTGGCCTTTACCAAATAACGTAGTACATGCCCCCAGCAGATCTCTCCTCCGAATTTCCCCACCCTGAAACGATCATCGCCGTGCGCGGCGCCCTGTCCATCGGCCTCCAGCAGGGGCCAGACAGCCCAGGAGGCCACTGGCTGCACGAGTTCTGGGCGTTCGGCCGCGCCCGCGCCGAGGCTGAAGCCATCATCCAAGGCTTCATGGAAAGCGCCGCCATCAGGATTTTGGCGACGTCTCACGCATATTTTGGAGCCGCTGCAACATAAACCCGTCTGCAGTGGTGGTTCAACAAACTCGGCGACAGGCATAATCCGGACTTAAAATCCAATCATCGAGACCCAACGGTATGTTTGACGATCTGATCGGCTGTGGTCACTGCGGCGGACGGGCCAGGTTCTTCGCTGGCCGAAAGGAGGCCGTCATTGTGTGTACACAGTGCGGCATTGGCACGCCGCCCGTGCAAATCGGAACCTCCAAAGAAGCGGCCTACGACGAGCTGGCTTTGATCTGGAACCGACGCGTCGAGTATCGCCCAACCGATCAACACGAGCTGGCCTCGATCGCGCGTCGCCAATTGACGCCGGTGGACATCCCAATGCTGCTGGACGCGATCGCCCGCAATGCCATGGATTGGGAAACCCGCGGACCGATATTCGCGGCAATGGCCGCCCAGCTCAGCAGGCCCGCTTCCCCCGCCGCCGCGGAAGTACCAATGGCCACCGTCCTTGAAGACGCCGGCCGGTATCGCAAGCTCGTGCGATTGGCCAAGGTCATCTACGTCGATGGCCGTCCCTGGATCCGCTTCGAACCACTCGACGCGTTCGACGCCGAACTGGTTGAAGGCGAAGAAAATGCCTTCGCGCGCATGGACGTATTCGTCGCGCGTGCGGTGGATGCCCTGGAGCCTCAGCTCGACTAGCGCCCCTCGCCACCATGATCGCGCGATCGGCGAGGCGCTGACCTTCCAACTGACGATGGCGTCGACGCGCGGTAGATGACCGTGCGGTAACGGCCATGCTTTGGCCGGCCGGATCTCGTTCCGTGCCCAGCACTCCCAAACCCTTCACGCAAATCGGCCCGCAGAAGCTCTCGCTTTCGGGTACTTGACATTGCCCGTTACAAGGCACGATGGATCTAGGTCAACCCGGATCCCAACTGCCGTGCTCAAAAAAACCCTGCTCTTCGTTGCCCTCTCTGCATTCCTCCAGGTCGCCGGCGCCTCTCCCGATCACTGCGGCGCATCGGTCGCGGACGGCGCGCAACCGAAGGTGCTGTCCAGCAAGCACGCTGGCGCCAGCCACCTGCTCTGCTACCGCGCCTACGCGGTGCTCGTGTCCTCGGCGACCCGGACACCGCTGTGGTCAGCCGAACACCTGACCGCGCAGGCGGTGAACCAGGCGCGTGAGCTGCCGCGCGAAAGCGATTTCTTCGAAGAGACGTCTTTGCCGGCAACCGCCCGCGCCACCCTGCAGGACTACCACGGTAGCTCGCACGTCCAGATTGACCGTGGCCACATGTCGCCAAGCGGGGACTTCGGCGACCTGGCATCGCAACAGGAAAGTTTCAGCTTGGCCAACGTCGTCCCGCAGAACTCGGTCAGCAACCGCCGCATGTGGAGCCACCTGGAGACGTCGACCCGCCGCCTGGTACGGCAGACCGGCGAAGCCTACGTGGTGACCGGCCCAGCATTCACGGACGGCAAGGCCCGTTACCTCAACGAACATGTACGGGTACCCGACTATCTGTGGAAAGCGATCTACGTCCCGGGCGTCGGCGCAGCAGCCTACATCGCACCCAACGATGCCACGCCGAAATATGCGGTGGTCAGCATCGCCAAACTCGCACAATTCACCGGCGTCGACCCGTTCCCCCGGCTGCCGGCCGCGACGCGCGATCAGGCGATGGAGTTGCCGCCGCCCACCCCGCATCCGCACGAGAAGGCTGGTCGGCAGACCACCCTCAACGATCTCTTGAGCCGCGCGCCGGCAGCGGAGGTGGAAGATGTCGGACCGACTGCCGTGGCCCGCGTTCCCAACGTATGGCGGCTGGCCCGCGCAATCAGCGCCGCCGTTCGCTAAGATGGAATCTAAATGGAGGCATCCCATGAAAGCCCAACAACCGTACGGATCTCCCCAAACCCTGGGCCGTCGTGTCAGCTTCTGGCTGATCGCTGTGGCCGTCGCGCTGTACCTTTCCTACATCGCCGGGACCAGCCCGCCGTTCTAACCCGCCGACCAATCCCGCAAAAGCCGCCACACCGTTGGCGGCTTTTGCGTTATTTGTCCTGAACGCGTCTAGCGCGCGATCAGTTCTTCGTTGGGTCGGCCGCGCCCGATGAGCACGAACGCCCAAGCATTCCGCAAACCCGGGCGAGCAGCTCTGCGAGTCGCGATCGCACAACCGGGGCCGGGCCGGCACCGGCACCGGCACCGGCATGTGCGTCCATAGCAGCTCTGGCCGAGATCTTGTAGGCGAGTATCTCGCCCGACGTGATCAACCGCTGAGCCTCTCGGTCAGCCTCTTCGGCGCACTCGATGTACCGGAGCTCTCCTGCAGCCCATTCCACTCTCACTTCGTCGCGCTCCCAGCAATTGCCGTGCACCCGACGATGAAAGCGCACCCAAGGGAGGTCGACGTAACCAAGATGCCCATACAGGCGCCGCCACGCAGGTGCGCTGCCCGGCCAACACGCATCGAGTGGCCAGTGCCAGAAGAACTCGGGGTCGCCAAGTTCTGGCCGGTACATCCAGACGTGTGGCGCGTGGCTGAACCGCCCTTCCTTCCACCATTGCTTCAGCAGATCCCACCCGGCACGATTCGTCGGCACACTGAAGTTGAGAGACCACTCCGGCGTAGGCGCCTCCTCGAATGGAATCCCATCTTGGGACGCGCCGTGGATCTGACAGTGGCAGCACCCCGCTGCGGCAAGTGCGTCCCGCATACGCACAACTTCGGCCCCACTGGGGCTGATGCTCCTGCGCTCACCATCCGATGTCCGCAGGCCCCAGCCAATGCTGACAGTCACCCCCTCTAACGAGAGGGAGAGCGGTAGCCGGCCGCCGTCCATCACCGTCCGAATTGCCTGGAGGATGTCCACCCCGAGTTTCGCGGCGTGCGCCCGCCGAAGCCGATCCTCCTCGATCTCGCGAAGCCGCCGAGCTTGGTTGGCCGTGACTTCCGCTGGGCTCAGCGGCCACCGCAGGAAGCGGAGCGCTGCGCGCCATTGCGGCGAGATAGCAGCCCCACGAGCCAGCAGCAAATCGCGGGCCTGCTCGATCAGGTCTTGAGCGTGATCGATGGCCACGTCCGTCAACAGGTCGGTGCCGTCAGTCTCCGCGGTCGCGTTTGGCAGGTTCTCTCGGATGAGTGTGTACAGTTCTTCGTCTGTGCACGCCCGCAGCTCTGGCTCTGGAAACAGGTAGGTATCCCAATCGCCATCGGCCATTGCGTCATCTTCAGTCATCGCACGACCTCATCCCGTGAAGTGCCGATGGCCGGCCGCAGTACCCGCCTCGGCGGGCTTGGCAAGCAGGCGATACAGTGCGGGGCGCGAAATGCCCAGGGCCTCTGCCGCCTTCAGCTTGACCCCATTGGCCGCGGCAACCGCCGCGACGGCCATCTCACGTGTGACGACGGGCCGGCTCCGGGCTGCGATCGCGGAATGCGTCGACAGGTAGGCGTTGGCCTTCTCCTTGCGGCTGTGGCCGGCGGCTTCCACCACCCGCGTCATGGCGTCCTTGTGCGCTTCACGGTCGAGAACGCGTGCGCCCCCCTTGATGGCCGCTTGCTCACCGGTCAGCCGTTGGTACATCTGCTGCAGGAACTGGTGTCGTAGACCGTGGGCGGTGACACCGTCGCCGCGCTTGGTCACGGCGTGCTTTTCCAGCACGGTATAGAAGCGCCTGCGCCACTGCACCTGCGTATAGGTCGCCGGGATCAGGGAGCCCCGTTCGGGATTCGTGCACGCGGCCAACTCAGCCGCCTCCGCAAGCAGGTCGTACTGCCAATCGAACTCGATCAGCACCTGTCGCGGCCGGCCTCCCTTGGTGCCGTCCTGCACGTGCAGATAGCCCGATGGAAGTAGGTCGCGCGCTGGGCGCAGTCGCCAGCTTTCCTTCGCGCGCAACCCGAACGCTGCCTCAAGCTTCAGTTGAATTGCGACGTGGGCATCCGTCTGGGCGATCTCCTCGATCTTGGCTAGCGCGTCGATGTTGTTGCCGTCCCAAGAACGGTCGGTCTCGGCGGCGTAGCTGCGCGTGTAGCCTGCCGGCCTCTCCACGTAGTCATCGATGCCGCCCACCATGTTGGTCTTGCCCATCCACGAGCACAGCGCGCGCAGGTGTGAGAGGCGCAGTTCAACGCTGCCCACCGCGAGGTTTCGTTCTGTCACCCAACGCTGCACCAACCATCGCAGGTGCTTCTCCGCCAGGTTGTAGGGCGACATGATGGTGAAGCCGCCCTCACGCAGCTCCACTGCGAGACTGAGCAACATCTGCGCGCGCTGTTTCTGCGAGATCGACGACAGCGCGCGACCGCTGACGCGGGTCTGGCTGTGCGGCTTGTGCAGGTTCTCGCCCGCCAAGACCGCGAATTCCGACTTGAACCGTTCCGGCAGCGAGTAGTTCGCCAGGATCGGCTTGAGATTGATGCGCGTCTGCACCGTGACTCCGAGTATTGGTTGCGCAGCGCGCACGTCCTCGACGCAGGTTTCCCCGCCGGCAACCGCGCCGCACTCACGGAATCCGCACCCCCGTGCTGGCTTCCCCTTTACCCGACCCACCACGGTCGGCTGCCGGTTCCCCCGGCCAGGCCCAACTTCCCCGCCTTTAGCGATTCCAATCGATCAGCCCGACGCATGGAAGCAATGCGTTCTGACTGTCCGTCCTGCAGCGAGCCTGCGCTTGCGCGCTGACTCACCGCTTCGCGGCCTACACACCGGCCGGCATCTTGCGACGCCTTCCTGCCGACACGAGCAAGGCACGCGACTCCGCGGCCTTCACTCGCCCACAGGCTTTTGCCCTGGTGTGAGATTCTCCTTGCGCATTTCTGGTGCCGGCTGCGCCTACCGGTCGTCACGTTCAGATACGTGCGGTCACCCTTGCTCGGGTCGCTCTCGTATCCCACCCACAAGCCGAACCATCTCCGCCGCTGTGTATCGGGCCTTGTGATTCGTGCCCAGCCCTCTGGCTGAACGGGTGCGTCTTATCGCGTTCCATCCACAAACACTGTTCGGTGTTCGGCTTCGGATTTGTACGCACTGCGGTCTAGCTTCACAGCCAGCGCGCTGATCGTTTTGGTATCGCGGTGTCCGGTGGCCTCACTCTCCGGCCCCATCCACTTGATTTGCTTGAAAAAAATGCCGGATGACTATCCGGCACGAACATTGGTGCCCAACAACCTCTTGGTCGCCGGCTCACCCTGAGTTTCCGCGGTCTTCGCGGAGCTATCGATGCGTCGGGGGACGCGTGTGGTGACTCAAGGATAGGGCAGCCCAGTGAATTGCGCCGCACGAAAGCTACGCAAGATTGACGGGCTTTCTTCCATCAAACAGCCGGCGCAGCCTCGTACAGTCCCAACGTAAGGCGACGTGACACGTACATACCCCGTAAGGGGAAGCTACGTGTCACCGGCGGGCACCGATCGGTTATGCGCTGAACCACGTGACACTCACGTGCACCGCACGGTGCAGCTACGTGTCACTAGCAGAGGCTGACCAATCTCGCCCAGCTCGTCGTGACATCTACGTCTCCCGCAAGGGGGAGCTACGTGTCATGTCGCCCTCACGCGTCATTCCACTGCCCCGGCGGAAGCTGCTCCGCCCCAACACAAGGTCTGCACCATGAAAGCCGCCACCGTTGCCGTCGACGTCGGATACGGAAACACCAAGTTCGCGTTCCCGATGGGCTCCGAGACCAAGCTGAACATGTTCCCGTCCCTCGCGCCGCAAGCCGCGCCACGCGCGCTTGCCAACCACGGGAACGGCTTCTTCAAAGCGCGCGACGTAATCACCATTGCCATTGACGGCGTGGAATACGAAGTCGGCCCCGGTGTGTCGCTCTCCTCGGCATATGGTCAGACCGGCCGCACGCTGTCGGAGGACTTTGTGACCAAAGACGAGTACGCCGCGCTGCTGGGTGGCGCCCTGCGCCTCGCCCAGGTATCGGAGGTGGGCCAACTGATCCTAGGCCTGCCCGTTCACACGACCCAGAAATACGCTTCCTACTTGCGCGATCGCTTCACAGGAACGCTTGATTTCGGGGGCGAACCCGTTGAGATCGGATCGGTCATCTGCTTGCCGCAACCGCTCGGCGCGCTGGTGACGTTTATGCGCCAACAGAACACCAAGTTCGATGCCGACAACGCGCACCTGGTCATCGATGTCGGCTACTTCACCACCGATTGGGTGGTCGCCCAGGGCTTCACGATGGACGACAATCGCAGCGGCGGCGTACCGGGCGGCTCGTCCAAGATCTATCAGCAGATCGCATCGCTGATTGAGCAGGACGAGGGTGAGCCTGTCACCGGCATTGAGCGCATCGACAAGTGCCTGCGCGACAAAAAGCCGATGCTGTTCTTCGACAAGGAGATCGATCTCACGCCGTATCTGGAAAAAGCGCGCAGCGTCTGCCAGCTCGCCGTCAAGGAAATCCAGACCCGCGTCGGCCGAACCGAAGACATCCGCGCGATCATCCTCGCCGGCGGCGGCAGCGCACTCTATGTGCCTGCCATTCGTGCCGCGTTCCCGCGCACCCCCATCCATGCCCTTTCCTCCCCGTGCTTCGCTAATGTGAGCGGCTTCTACGACATTGGTAGCACGCGCCCGGTGAAGCAGAAGTAATCGGGGGCGCCATTCCACCATGGACAAGCTCTCGATCAAGGTCACGCTGACGCCCGTCACCGCGCCGACTCTCTTCCCCTATCTGGCCGGCATCCTGGATTCCAAACAACGCGCGCACGCGCTGCGGCACATGGCAGAACTCGGCTACACCGCGTTCCTGGCTAGGCAAGCGGTGCAGACAAATCTGGTGCCGGCACAGGCCATTGCACCGGCTGTCGCCACACTCGTGTCTGCAGCACCAGCGCCGTTCGCTCTCGCGGAGTCTGTGGCACGGCCAAATCCTTCGCCCGCCCCCGCTTTCGATCCGGCCGCCTTGTCCGAGTCCGACTCGCCTTCGCCTGATGGACTGCCAACGGCGATGGCCGAGCACCTCGGTGAAGCCATGGCGCGATTCTTTCCAAACTAACCCTGCAGCGTAGCGGCGCCAAAGGTTGACATGGCGACAGCCCGGGTATCCTGAAGACATCAAGCGGTCAAAGGCAACCGCGTTCGTGTAACCTCACACCCTTCAGGAGGCATTGAAATGGCTGACTTCTTCGCTCACCTCAACTACGTCAATACCGCCAAATTCTGGTTGATCGCCGGCACCGGCATGGCAATTCTGGAAGCCGCGCGCGTCGTGCTCGGCCGGTTTGCCCAGCGGCCCGTCGGCCACGAGTAACGGCCCGGCGAATCACGAATCGAAGGCGAAAAAAAACGCCCGGCAGTGCCGGGCGTTTTTCGTTAGGGTTGGGTACTTCAATCAGTGCAGCGATGCACGTTGCAGACAGAACGTCTCGACGAAATCGAGATCGCTGTCCTTGCCAACGAACTCCATGCTGCCGCCGTCGCTGCGGCGAAAGACGTGGTAGCACTGCGCATCAGACTTGCCCGCTGGAACCTCCAGCGAATCGACAATGCGCATCGCGTGGATCTGCAGTTTTCCGACCACTTGAATGAATCCCTTCATGGGCATAGCGAACTCCAGAATGCGCCCAGGGAATTCGCCCTGTGGGACGAACCCACAGGGCAGAAGTAAAGAGAAAATGCCACCCGAAGGCGGCAACGAACTTAGGCGGCAACCGCCTCGTGATGCACAGCGCGCGACTGATATTCAGCACACCACTCGTCACAGAAATCTGTACCGCGCAGCTTCGGCCGATGGATGACAACCGTGAAGCCTTCCGCACGCAAGCGCTTGGCGAGCGTCAAGGCATCGGACATTCCCGGCGACTTTCCCGTCTTTGGATCCACTGCATCAAAGTCGGCAAAGATGTGCACGGTGTGGATGCCAAGACCTTCTGGCACAACGAACTGGCTGACCAGCACGCGATTGAGGCAATACCACATCGGCACACCGAAGAGCATGTAGGCAGCGTAGGAAGTCTCCAGCCCTTCCGCGATCCCGATCTCACCGTTACGAGGCGTCATCAGCCGCACCGCGCCGCCGGCGAGCGGCAACGCCGACACGTCATTGCGCTTGGCGGGCAATACCTCCCCGTCCTTGCTGATGATGGTCGCCTTCATCGGCTTGACGGGGTCCAACGAGGTTCGATGCACGGTCGCCATCTGGCCATCGGGCAAGGTGAATTTGGCGATGATGGTTAGATAACGGCCGATCACCTCGTCCTCAAACAGGTAGTCCTGCATCGCAACCCGCAACGATTGCGGACGCGGCGCCCGGAGCCCCGGAACCCGTGCGGCCAAGTAGTGCATCACGTGGTCGCCTGGCGTGAGAGACACTGCTTCATCCCACTGCTTATGGATGCGGCGCTTCTTCCAGACGGGATCGGCTGACTTCTTTTGCCGACAGGCGACCGGCCGATTGACCAAGGGACCGATTGGATGAACGGGTTCGCCGTTCAATCTGCAGGTCAATTCGTGATACGACATACCAGTCGCGCGACACACGAGCTCAATGCCGTCTCCGGCTTTGGGGCTACCAGCGTTGCATTTGCGGCAGACCCAATCGCCGCGACCACGTTTGTTGTCGTAGGTAAATCGATCGTGCCCACCACAGATCGGGCACGGGCCAGGCCTACCCTTCCAGAAGCTCTCCGTGAGGAAAGCCGCCGGCAGGTATTGGTTCACCAGAGCATCCCATTGAGTGGGCGTCCAGTTTTGCACTATTTCACTCAGTTTCTTCATGGGATGACTCCAGGTGGAGTGTTGGTCGATGCCTGAGACAGGCGAGGGAACGCTTGCTCAAAGGACGGCCCGCACGGGCAGACCGTCTTTTCAGCACGACGTCTTGGGGGTGAGATTCGAAGGGGGATGCGCCAAGCGACCGCCGGCGCAGGAGAGGAAGTTGCCCCTCCAGGTTCCACTTTCGTGGAAGCCCAGAGGCGCTTGAGAAGAACTACAAATGAGCCCTGTCGATCAGGACTAGAACGGGATGTCCGGGTCGTCAAAATCCTCGAAGCCGTTGGACGGCGCGGGTTGACGACGTGCACTACTGCCCTGGCCACTGCCGCCTGCGCTGCGGCTCATTCCTCCAGCCTGGCTGCGGCTACCGCCATGGCCACCGCTAGTATCATCGCCACCGCGCGAGTAACCACCACCGCCTTCACTTTCACCACCGGCGCCCTGTCGGCCGCCAAGCATCTGCATCTGCTCCGCGACAATCTCGGTGCTGTATTGCTTCTGGCCGTCTTTCTCCCATTGACGGGTTTTCAGACGACCCTCGATGTAGACCGACGATCCCTTCTTCAGATACTCGCCAGCGATTTCCGCCAAGCGACCGAAGAACGCGATGCGATGCCATTCGGTGGCTTCGCGCATCTCACCGCTACCCTTGTCCTTAAAGCGATCGGTGGTTGCCACGCGGATGTTGGTGACCGCGTCGCCACTGGGCATGTAACGTGTTTCCGGATCAGCACCGAGGTTGCCCACGATGATGACCTTGTTGACTGAAGCCATACGGAATTACCTTTTGGTTAATGGGCTACGGAGATGGACCACAGCCACTTGTCATGAACCTTTTGGTTGCCGTTCTCATCGAGAACGGGGTCACCACTCTTTTCATCGAAGGCCGGGACCTTGATCTTGCGAAGGCGTTTGACCTCAACTGCGTCGCCGAGCTTGCAGCCCGCCTCCGAGATTGCGTCCTTCAGGCCTTCGCCCTGCAGCGTCTCCATGCCTGAGGCCATTTCGAGCTTCAACGCAAAATTCTTGTAGGACTTACCGGGACGTTTGCGATCAGGGAACCGCTCTTCGCCCCACGACTTGATGCGACCGTGATAGGTGGCACGCGAGCGCGCTTCAGGGGCACGTGCGCGGCGGGCCTGCGCATCGGCCTCAACCGGTGCTTCCTCCGTCGTTTCGGGCACTGCCCGTCTAGGGGCAGCCGCACTGCGAGTCGGCTCCTGCTTGACTGAGGAAGGCTGGACGCCGCCCTGAATGACCTGTGCCACCACCTCCGTCACCTTCAAGCCCTCGTGGACTGCTTTGAGAGACCAATGGGGGATTAAGGCAGGCAGCAGCTTGGGACCGAACGGGGTCTCGGTGAGACGGCTCTCGAAGAGCGCAACGAAATGCGCGACTCGATCACCTTCATCGCGAAACAGGTGCGGCTCACCGCTGATGGTCATCTGTGTTTCGTTGTTGCCGCCAGCACCAACCTTGATGGGTTCGGCGTCTGCGTGACGCTGAGGGTTGTCGGCTTTGGGAAGGAGCACCTTCACGAGCGATTCGAGGAACGTCATGCGGCCTCCTACAACAGCGTGCCGCAGAACGAATGCCTCAGTTCGTCGAGATCCTTCTTCAGCCTAGGCTGGTTCAGGATGACGTCCTGCAGGACTTCGGGGTTCACCCCGGTCACTGCGCACACGTACAGGTACGGCAGCGCACCGTCCCAGTAGTGAAAGATCCAGCCGAGCGTCATGCGGTAATCCTCCAAGTCATAGAGGGTTCCGCGCATCCGCGCGCGAAGCATGTCGGCGCAGTCGATAAGGGACTCGGGCATGTTGTCGCCTCGGCGGCTGTCGCATGCGAGGCTGATGAGAGCGTCGACCATCTTCTCCTTGACCGAGTCGGACCAGTAGGCCGGATCCGGGAGAGGGTCTTGCTTGTGTTGCGTGGGGGTTACGGCAGCAGCATCCCCGAAGAAATCGAGTTGCCACGCGACTGCATTGGTATTCATGGTGACTTCTCCATGGGGCAGCCTCCCCCCACCTGCTGGCGGGAGAAGACTCCCACCAACAGGGGGTTAAAGGCGCCTTCCAAGGGAAGGCCTGAGGTCAAGGGCGCGTGGCGGCCTTGGGGCGAAGCATGGGCGTGACAACCGCGGACTTCGCATAGCGTGCCGTGTTGGCAGCCGGGCGCACCGCGGGAGCGGCCTTGTCCGCCTCGGCTTGTGCAGGCTTCGGCGGGATGATGACGGGTGCAGCAGGGATCGGTGCAGCCTTCTCGCTCTTCAGGCTATGCCAGATGACCGAGAGGAACACGATGCCTACGACAACGGCGATGGCATGCGAATGCGCGGCCATGTACAGCACCAGCATCGTGCAGAACAGACGAAAGGGGGTATTGACGAACTTGAGCAGGGATTCCATGGTTCTCTCTCCAGAAAACGCGGCAAGGGATTTCCTGGCGGCTGCCAGGCGATCATTCGATGCTCGGATGAGCAAGGAATCCCGCAAGCAACAACGTGCTTGCCTCACGCGCGAGCGTCAGGCAAACAAGCTGAGCCGGGACAAATCAGAAAGGGAGAATGGCGCTGAGCGGCTGTGAAGCCAGATGGAGTTGCTCCATCAAGCGCAAGTTCGATGCGTCAACGACGCGGAGATGTCACGAACTTTAGCGGATGCAGTGGATCCGCGCAAGCTCGCACGCGCGAGCCTATCCGCTGCAAGGCAGTGGATGACGCGACGCTCATGCCATCGGATGCCCCCCTTTTGTGGGGCATTTGAAGATGCATTCAGAAAATCTTAATTCGCTTTGACGACTGATATTAGCTTCATTTAATTCACGCACCCCTCCAAATACTGCACCCACACCCCACCTCATTGGGGTTAAGTATTGCGATTCGGCGAACGATACAACGATAGAGTCGCGTCTTCCTTTAGCAATTCGTAATAGGCCGTTCGTATGTAGCCGCTTTCCGACCCGCCCCAACCGATGACCTTCGATTTTGCTCTCGCACATCGCAGGCCACGCGTTCACTTGACTTCTCCCTGACCGCCTTACGATGGCTCGAAGAGGAGGTGCATTCGCGGTAACCATCCGCATCGCACCGCCCGTTTGGCGCCTGAGCACATCTGGCTCCGGTCACGAGAACACTCCACTGGCTTACATCGACATGACTCATACGGACTTCCAGCTTGCGCAAACGATCACGGACGACGGTTCTGTCTCCGCCATGACATTCGCGAGGACCCAGTTCATGGACCTGGACGAATCGTCGATTGGCCGAATCGCACAGGCGACCGAGGAAATCTGGCAGTCGCAAAACCGTGTCGTGGCCGAGTTCATCGCAATTGGGGCACGGCTGGTCCACATTGACGGCATCATCATGGGGAGCCTCACGCGCACCCTCGGTGATGAGACCGTGGCCAGGAAGCGCGGGAGTGCCATGCTGTCCAGCTACGCAAGCACCGTCCTTCGGATGACCGATTCACGCGTGGCTCTCTACATCAACATCTACAGGAAGTTTGCGAACAACAGCCGGGCCATCACCAACCTGACCTTGGGTGAGATGAAGATCTTGGCCCGCAAGGACATCACCGATGACGAAGTCGACAAGGTCATCGAGCACAAGTTGAAGACGGATAGCTTTAAACGCGAGGACATCCGGCCGATCATCGAGAAGCTTCGGAAGACAGAAGAGGATCTGACCAATACCGGCCTGCAGCTCCAAGTCACGCAGGAAGAGCTGAACGAAAACCTGAACAACAACCGCGATCTTGAAGCACAGATTCGAACTCTGGCTGCCCAACTCACGGTGTCCCAGGAGGAGGTGGCCAATCGGCAGCGTGCCATGGACGAAGCACAACTCCAGGTCACCCGCAGCTCTTCGACCGTCAGCACGCTACAGCAAGAGATCGACCGTCTCACGCGCGAACGCAACGCGCTAGCAGCAAGGGCAGAGAGCGGCCAACCGGCGGCTGTGAAAGAGACAGTCGAAGTGCACGTTCTGCCGCCAGGACTCCAGACCCTGGACGATGCGCTCCAAGAAGCCAACCGTCGCCTCGAAGCGGCCAATGAGGACGTTAAGCGCAAGCAGGACGAGCTTGATCGACTCAACCTGGAAATCGCACAACAGCAGGACGACATCAACTCGTCTGCTGACGCCAGAGCGAAGATGATCACGCTGGTTGCCGACATCGAATCCGTCGCACACAAATACCAGTCTGCGCAACTCACGGCCATCTTTGCCAACGCATCGGCCGAATGCCGTCCCATTCTCGAAGGCCTCGCTGGCGTCCTGACCAAATTCCTCGGTGAAGTGAACGCTGCGCTCGCGACCACCGAGACCACAAACCGCGTGTCCCGCCGGACACGCACGTAAACCGCCTGATTCAAGCGCCGGTCCCAAAAACAACAACTGACTCTCTCGCCATGACTCGTTCGACTGCTCTTTCTGCCAAAGACTCGCTCATCCTTCCCGACCGGATTACCGACCGGATCCGTTCCATCAACTACCAGCTTGCGGATTTCATGGGCACCTGCATGCTTCGGCACCGGGAAGTGGCGCCAGTATTTGGAGTGCGGCCGGAAGAGCTGGCCATGCTCGCGCAGAACGCTGCAGGGCAGCGGCAGTTGATGGGAACACCGTTCCTGGTCGTGACACCGATGTTCAAGAACGTCGAAGATTGGCGCAGCCTCATCAAGAAGACGACACCAACCCTGGCCATTGACAAGGTGAAGGCGGAATTCGGCAACCTTGATCCCAGCCTGAAGATGAGCTTGTTCCACCAGAACAAGGATTACGTCTGGATGGTAGTCGACCTACTCCACTCCACGCCCGTTGCCGCTCAACTGCTGGGCATGCCGCAAGACCTGGCTGACTATCTCGTGACCGTGTCTCAGCACGAGCTGGAGCTTGCCATCTTCGGCGCCAACTTCCCGATGTTCCGTTGGCGTTTTGAGAATCCGATGTTCTGGCTTGAGTATTCGGCCAACCTCATCTCGGAAGAGACGATCTGCCACCACGTGATGAACGCCGGCGACTCACGTGCCCCGCGGCCCCTGCAACGTGAACGCTGGGGAAATTTCCGCGTCGGCCGCGCGCAGATGGAACGCTATACCGAGGCGCTCATTGGCCTGCGTTGCCGCGCATCCAGCGTGGCCTCGATGTTCCCTGGCACCGCGGCTACGGCGCGCGCTCTCTATCGACAAATCCACGGCGAATCGTCTCCCTGCGGCCTGATGCCCTCCTCGTCATCCTGGTACGTGGAGTCGGTGTCGAGCCGCATTCAGTCGACGACGCTGATTTGGCTGTACTGGAGCGCCCTTGCCGCACGTGCGAACGAGCCAGAGGCGTTCATCACCGCACTCGACACCGTCGGGCGTCTGTTCGGCGATGCCGCGCGGCTGACCCCGGACCGGGCGTTCCATTTGGCCCGATCAGTGTCCACCGGCAGCGATTTGTCCATGTCCAGTTGCCGCACCTGTTCCACGCACTATCTGACGTGCAATACCACGCCAAAAATCGAACTGGCGGCGTCCTTCTATTGCCCGTCATGCACAGGTGCGTTGACGGCGCCACGCAAGGGCAAACCGCGCAAACAACTCGCATAGCTGGATCGGGCCCCGAATGGTGGATGGGCTGGCGATGCCGCCCGAGCTTGACTCTGATTCTCTCGGCGTACGCTCAAGACGTAGAAGCCTCTGCCGCGGCGTCACGACTGGCGGCGGGTGCCTCCCCATCCACAAAGGACAACGATATGCGCCATCTTGCTTCCCGCTTCGTTTCTGGTACCGCATCGCTGTTTGGTACCGCACTGACTGGCGCGTCCCTAGTCGGGAAATCGCACGCCGGCACCGCTCCTGCGCTGGTCCTCGGTCTCGCGCTCATGATCTTCTTCGCACCGCGCTGGTACCGGCTCTACCGGTTTCGAACACATACGTTTTTCTGGTATCGAAAGAAGCATCCGGGGTTGGTATCTGACGCTGGCACGATCACGTGTGATCGCTGCTCGTCCAAGCATCTCAGCGTGCACGCGCTTCGACGTGCGCCCGGCACACGCGCCCATTTTTGCAAGACCTGCGGCAAGACGCTCTATTTCTCGGCAGAGGGGTGCTAGGAGCGCGCAACTCTTCGGCACCGGCAAGCGAGAAAGCGCGCTTACCCATAATGCATTCACCACGATCAGCACGACGGCCCCAGCCGACACAACTCACAGCCCACAATCACATGACCACATTCTGCAAGTTCGACATCCCGGCGTTTACCGCAACCGTGCGCAAGAAGGCAAAGCTCCTGCTGGCCATCGCCGCCACCGCCATCATCACGGCATGTGGCTCGTCGACGAGCGACATCGTCGGCGAATACTCCGTCCAGGGAAAGAACGGGCTCGAGCCAACGCTTCGGATCGAGAAGGCAGACGGCAAACTCGCCGTTCAGGAGTTCCACAACGGCAATTGGCGAGCCATCCAGGGCCCGGTCAATGATCTGACCAAAGAGCAAGCTCAAGCGCTCTTCGGCCGCGCCGTTAGTGAATCAGTCAGCGGGATATCCACGAAGGACTTTGCGCTCGTCCATGTCCCTTCGAACTGGAGCAACAAGGACTTCCCAACGACGACGGGGTATCTGCTCGTTTCGATGCTCGGGCCCGTGGAACTGCACAAGGTCAAGTAGCAACGCGTTGCTGCCGACCGCCCCCGCACACGTTGAGCGCGGCATCTGAAGTACCTGGAGTGCATCCTTGACTTCTTGAGCCGCACGCTACGATTAAATCAAGTGGTCGCATATCGATCACCGACCTCAAAATCACCGGAGAAAATCAATGACGAACAAACTCTCTCTCCTCGCAATTGCTGCTGCATCGACTCTCGCACTGACCGCATGCGGCGGTGGCGGTGACGGTGGCACGTCCACGACTGGCGGTTCGACCGGCGGCACTACGACTCCGCCGGCACAGACTGTCACCGGCACCCAGACGACACCGCAGTACGGCAGCACGAGCGCACAACTGGCAGCGTTCAACACGCTGAACCAGTACCGTACGCAGTGTGGCTTTCCGGCACTGTCCGAAAACACTGTGCTGGACACTGCCGCCCAAGCACACGCTGCCTACATGAGCACGAATGGCGTAGTTGCGGATAGCGAGACGGCGGGCAAAACTGGCTTCACCGGTGTCACCTATCAGGATCGCGCGGTGGCGGCTGGCTTCCCCAATCAGTACGTCGGCGGCGTGAGCGGGGGCTACTACACCAATGCGACATTGACCGACGCCCAATACGGTCAGCAACACATTATCGGCTGGCTGTCCGGCGTCTACCACATCGCTGCGGGCGTGTGGCCGTCGAGCATTGTTGGCATCGGCGTCTCCAAGACGCTGTTCAACGGTTTCCCCGACGTGCGCGCCTCGATGAGCTTCGATGCGCCTAAGACGATGCCGGGCAACATGCCCTTGACCTTCCCGTGCCAAGGCACCACCGGTGTGGCCTACTCGTCGAACGGTGAAACGCCGGCGCCGCCGAACACCAGCGGTTCGTGGGGCATTCCTGTCGCGGTTGCGGCCAACCCGAGCGACACCGTTGTGCTGACTTCCGGCACGATGACCGACAACGCCTCGCACACGGTGACGTTGCAACTGCTCAACTCGTCAACTGATCCGAACAAGTTGGTCCCCGCGTTCGAAGCCGTCGCCTACCCGACCGCACCGCTGCAACCGAACACGCCGTACACGGTGAACCTGTCCGGTACGATCAACGGCACGCCGTTCACGCGCAGCTTCACATTCACGACCGGCAACGTGGTGGGCTAAACAGTCTAGCCATCAAAAAGAAAGCCCCACAGTCACCGTGGGGCTTTTTCTTTGTGTCGCCGATCTCTCAATAACTTGCCTGCGGTCAGGACAAACGCCATTTTGCTTTAGCCAACACCGCCGCCGCATGCCCACGGGTTGTAGACAAAGAACACTCGCGACAAATATTGTGTAGCCGTCGCTGGGTCCGAAGGCTGGGAGATGTAAGCTGGAGCAATGTAACGAGCATAGTTCGAGTTCATATACGCTACCCCGTTGTAATACATCTGGTCCCAAGTACCAGAGAAAGTCTGCCCTCCCCAATCGGAGTTGCTGGCGTCATACGTTCCGTCTGCGTATCCATTAAAGGGCCCAAGGTTGCCACAGCTGTTGGTTGTATACGTTGCCACCAACACGTGACCTGCAGGCGGCGGCGGGGGCGGAGGTGCCGTCGGCTGACAGTTCAGGCCTACCCAGCTCGATCCATTCCAAGAAGGGCCACTGGCAGCGTAGTAGCCCGAAGGACACGAAGGCGGTGGCTGATAGTTGCAGCCAGGCGCACTCCAATAGGAACCCTTCCAAACGGGACTTGAAGTCGTCGTCCATCCAGCGCCAGACGAACACTGCGGTGCCGGGACTGGGCCCCTTGCGATAGGGCTCGGGCAAGTCGAGTCTTGGTATCCCGGTGAACAAAGCACAGGGTTCGCCATTGCAAGTCTGGATCCCGCCAGAAGCACAATCACCGACAAGACCCTAAGTAGCATCCTCATTTCACGACTCCATTAGTATCCGCAATAGGTCCCAACAGTGGCAGTCGCGCCACCGATGCCGGCATTTGATCCATCCATGATGTAGACAGTCCACGGGCCTGATCCCCACGCTCCATAGTTGACGACCGTCGTCGGATCGACCGCAAAGTTCGCCGGGGTCACAACGATCATCGGGGTTCCGCCCGCCGGACAAGTCGGCCTCGGAATTCCAGAACCATGTTGCGCGGTGTAATACCCGAAGCGCTGCAAGCTCCCGCCAATTGGTTTCCACACGTTGTACAGACAAACTAATTGCTGGCCAGAGCCATCAGCATTGCCTGCCTGTGTTCCGTTTTGGGCACACGCCGTGTTGGGCGAAGCAACGTTACCCAGCCTCTGCGTTCCCGCCGCGACCACATCGCCGGACTGGTCGACCGAGAATATGGACTGTGTCCAAGGGTTGTTGACGATACGGAACGTGCCATTCAAGCTCTCAAGGTAGATCGATGTACCGTTCGATCCTTTCAGGCCTAGCACACCGCCCTCGCCCACCTGCTCCCAAGTGACTACTTTGCCGTTTGCGGTCGTGATCGATGGCACGGCAAGCGAACCACCGGAAAGAGCCTGCAAGCTTTGTGAGCTGATCTGCTGTGCGCCACTGATGTTGTGCAGCGCCCCCCCTTGATCGGTCATACCAAGGTCGGTCTGCATGTTGTTCAGCTCGGGATGGCCAGGAACCTGAACGCGGTACAGATAGCTGTTGTTCGCACTCACGCCTGTGAACGCAAGCAGTGACACCAGGTGACCGCTGCCTGGATTGGTGAAATTGGTCAACGGAAGCTTCCATGCCCCGTATGCGCCGTAAGCATTTGCGGGGGTCATGGTTGCGTCACCATTCTGGCCGGCATAGGGGACGAATCCGCCCTGCGCCCCTGCTTGGGCGGCAATCTGAACAAGCTGGACAGTGTCCGCGATTGCCCTCCCGCCAACCGATTGCACGACCGACTGCAACGTCCCCGCGGTGGGCTGCAGGACCTGAAGTTGCCATGTCTGTCCGAAAACATTCGTGGTCGAAAAGCCGTTCGGCAAGTAACCGCTGCTGATCAGCATTGCGGTGGTGATGGTCACCGGCACGGTAGGCGTTGCAATCGCCGCGATCGATGTCCCGTTGTCTTGAACGTACTGAGCCGCGGCCTTGTTGTAGATCACCTGCTGGCTTGCCGCGGCCGCAGTCTGCACGTTTGTCATGCCCGACGCCTGCCACTGGTAGAACTGCCCCACGCTCAGCAACGACAGGGCGATGGCGATCATGTAACCGAGAATTGCATCCATTGCGCGTCGCCTTCAGGAAGACGTCTGAACCCAATTGAGGAGTGAGCTAACGGGGATGGTCGTGGGTACTGACATGGTGTTTCCGCCCGCCAAACTCACCGCCACACCTGCGGCCCGGATGACGAACCAATTGTTGCCGCCCTGCGCATCGGCGAGTAACTTTCCCGCTGCACCAGGTGCCGCTGGCAGGTACCCGTAGACGTTGCGACCGCTACCATTCGCCGTCGTCATACAAACAGCACCAGCAGGCAGCAACACACCTGCCGGTAGCGTCACGGTCATGTTTGGACTGATTGCGCCACGCTGCGCGATCGCTGTGCTAACACATGCGGTCCCAAACATCGCAGCTTGCTGAGATGACACCACCGAGCGCGTCTCCATCTGGCCTGCGGGGCCGGCACCAGGAACACTGTCGGCGAGCTGGAACGCTTGAATGCCAAGCCCGAACAGCAGCATGACTGCGGCGAGCGGAAGGAGTGCGAATGCCATCGAAACGCTGACTCGCTGGGGCTCAGTGGAACGTCACGACAATCGTTGCGGTCGCGGAGCAAACAGCGCCGGCCTGCGACGTGTCAGGCATGTTGCTGCGTGTAAAACTCTGACCGCCAACCGTCAACAAGTCGTAGCCTGACAGACTCGTCACGGTGGACGTGCATTCGTCAGTTGTTTGCGACCCGCCACCCCCAAAAGAGATCACCCCGCTCGTGCCACTATTTGCCGAACTCAAAGTAATGGGATTGCCCCACTTGTCGAAAATGCCTCCGCTCTTGACCATGGTCGGAGGGAAGGTGCCTCCGTTAATAAGCCCGCCCAGGTTCGCGTTCGAAAAATTGGCAAAGCCGGTATTGCTCTGCGCGAACCCTGCTCGGGCCTTTGTCATGACGTAGCCAATATCCGTCGCCGCGCCACCACTCTTCTGATCCGACTTCGCCTGCCCGCTGTTGCTGAGCGTGTTGCCCACTGCGAGGATTGCCAGCGCGATCGCCACGAGCGCCCCAATGATCCGTTCCATATCACCCTCTCCTAAAGTAAAACCACGTCCAACGATTTACATCTGCCTCATCGACGACGTGAGAGCCGACGAAAGCGCGTTTGAGCCAAACTGCATGACAAACATGGCTGCGTACACAAGAAGACTCAGGGTCAACGCCATGCCACCGCCGATCGCAAGCACCTTTCGCTCGACATAGGCCGCGTTCTCTCGCGCCACGTTCGCCAGCTTTTCCGACGAGTCGGCTTTGCCCATGTACTCGCCGATCTCATCGATCAGATCCACGGAAGGGAAGTCGTGCCCAGTCCGCATCATGGAAGTTGCAAGATCAAAGCCATTGCGTGTGCCGGATGAAATGGCGAGCAGCCGCGACGCCAACCATGGCGATGCCGTGCGCACCTGTGCGGCCAGCGATTCCACTTCAGGGATGCCCGCCCGCTGCAGAGCAAGAAACGACAGCAACCAAGAGAACCCTGCGATCTCCCGATAGAGTGGGAACGGAAAAACCCATCGATCAAAGAACGCCCTCCCACGGCCAGCCCAGTTCGGTAACGCCCATGCGCACCAGAGCGCATAGGTAAGCAGCCCGTACGTCGCCAAAGGCATTGCCGCGCTTTGTGCAAACACGCCCATCAGGTAGAGGACGCGTGCCCATCCGGTCCACTTCTCGGCCGGCAAGATTCCTGCGAACTCGGGCACTACGTCGGCACCGATAAAGCCGAGTACCTTGTAGAGCGCGTAGACATAGACAAGCGCCGGCGCGAAGCCGAGGATCAGCTTCCAAAAGATGCGATCCACCAGTTCGCGCACCTCGATGACGAGCTTCATTGCCTCGGGAAGCTTGCCCGCTCGATCACCAGCGTCGAGCACGGTTCGCTCAAGATTGGTGAGCGACGAGTCCATTGCCGCCGCCAGCGTCTGGCCGTTGCGGACGCCTTGTGTCACGGCATCGATTGCAGCAGCAGCGCGACGTTTTCGCCGTCGTAGCAAGCCGGCCCCGAACCGGGTAAGCACGCGCTCTAGCGTTACGTCGTTCGCCAGATGCGTTGACGCACGTTCATAGAGGCGTTTTCGGAGCTTCCATGGCAGAGGATTGCCCTTCAGCCACTGCAGAGCTTTCTGGAGATTCATACGCCCTCGCGATACGCCTCAATGGGCACGTTCTTCTGCGCGTCGCGCGGATCGATCCTGCCGGCCAACACACGTTCCATGACATTGCCGAGCATGGATTTGTCGGAGCCCTCACGCAGGCGGTGATTTCGACGTGCCAACGACGTCCCCCTGAGGAAGTCTTCCATCAGCTCTTCGGTGCTAAGGACAACCTCTGCAACTGCCTCACGCCCGCGGATTTGCCGGCCGAAGCAGTGCGGACATCCCTTTCCCCGCACATGGACCTGTTCGATGTTTCCCCAGGTTTTGATGCGGTCGAGCAGAATTCCCGGCATTGCGTCGAGATGTTTGGCCAATGGCTCCCGACACTCCGTGCACAGCACGGGAACCATCCGCTGCCCCATGAAACCCGCGATGATTTTGTGGTTGCACATCAACTCCTTGGAAAGCAGCGTGTGGTCGAGCATTTGCAGGCGACCAATCAGTTCGAACGGATCAAGAACGTGGAGCGAGCCGAAGACCAAGTGCCCGGTCTGCGCTGCCTGAACTGCTGCAACACCTTCATTGCCTGTGCGGATCTCGCCGATGTCGATGATGTCCGGGTCCATCCGGAGCATGCGTTCGACGAGGTATGAGGAGTTCTGCCCCGTCGAAAGCAGTTGCACTGCCCATTCACGCGGGTACTCGACCGGATGCTCACGGGTGATCTGCCGCAGCTCGGGCGAAATCTGCCCCTTGTAGCGCAGCATTTCGTAGCCGGTCGTGGTCTTGCCACTTCCCGTCGGCCCCGTCTGAATAAACAGACCATCCGGCATCAGGACGACCTGCTCGAACATCGCGAGCTGCAGCGTCGTGAATCCCATCCGCTCAAAGTCGACTTTGCCGGCCGGCGCCTCCGGTCTCACCAGTCGCAGACGACTCGCCGGCGTCTCGCGTCGCTGAAGTGTGGCCGTGTGCCTGCGCGGTTGCAGGCGATTAACCATGACGCCACCACCGGCCTCGATCGGATAGGCTGGGCCGCGCGTAATGCGAACACTTTCAATATCGGTCTCAGGCAGCTTGTTGCCGCTGATCTGCGCTTCCTGGAACTCGAGCGGATTGAATGTCGGCTCTTTGACGGTTGCGAGGCCGACGCAAGTTGCTCGCACAAAAGCTTCCCCCTGCGCAGCGTTCAGTTCCCACTCGGGCACCGTCCATAGCTCGCCGTCAATGCGCAACTGAAATTCAGCATGGTCTTCTCGCTGCAGAACGTGAAGGTCGGACGCCCCCAGTTCGGCAGCCTCGACGTGCCGCCGGCGCGACATTTCCAGAAACTCAAGGTATGCGTCGCCCGATTGCCCGTCCGACGTGCTTTCGCGCGCTTGCGCCAGCTCCTGCGGGGCAAGAGATTCAACAACCGGCTCCAGACCATGGCGTTTGAGGTCAGCCAACCATGTGAGAAAGGCCGAACCACCTGCATAGCGGCCATCGACCTGAATCTTCTCGCCGACCCCCGCCCACACGACGTGTTGCATCAGCGTGGCAGGAACAGGCGGGAGCCGCATTGGCTCGACATGCGCGTCAACGCGCGAGAATGCCCTGAACCGCTCAACCAAAGCCACCATGTCAGCTCCCCACCTTGAGGGCAGCAGTCGCCCCAGGAAAACGGTTAACGTAGAGCGTCCCTTTCGCATGCCACTGGCCATCTCGCAGGTCGACGCTGACCTCGGTCAGCCGCAAACCTGGGACTTGATCGAATGCAGAAGCACCGCTGAACCATGGAGCCATCGCAAGCGTGAAATCGGCCGCATTCCCAATCCACGGGGCCGGTTCAGGTGCATCGGGGCCATTCGCGCCAGGAAGCGCGGCGGGCTGCGTCGCCGCCAGCTTCAACTGGAAAGCTTTGCGGTGCGACACGCTCCAAACGATGCGCTTCGCAACCTCAAAATCATCAATACCTGTTGGTTGGATCGTGAACGTATAGGGCTTAACTTCCGTCGAGCGAGAGTGGTTTCCATCGTCGAGGAGCGTGCCGGGCGCGTCCTCAGCCACACCCCCGTCGCGCTCCCATTGAGCGGCAACGTTGACCGTGACGGGACTACCGAACTGGCAGCTCCAGCCGGTCAGCAACCAACCTTTCGTGGCGAGTGCCCTGCCGTGCCAAGCCGAACGACATGCGTCGACAACAGCAGACGGCACAGGTTGAAGTGTCCATGGCGGAATTTGTTGCTTGGCTTGCTTTGCCGCGTGCATCGCCTGTGCAGCACGTTGTCGCGCGAGATCCGCAGCGCGCTGTGCCTCAGCCTGCCGTTGCTGATACCACCACGTGCCGACGCCGGCCAATGCCGCCACTGTCAGCACCCCGGCCACCGGTAGCACGTAGCGTCGCGGCCCCGGCTCCAGATCGGTCAGCCCCTTCACCGATCGCGAAGTGCGAACGATGTCTGCGAGTTCGGCTTCGGTCCCGCGGACTACGTTCCAGTCACCGGACGCTTTGTGCAACGCATGGAGTTGCTCCAATTCTTCGAGCGTGCCAGTCCGGTCCCCGTCCGGTAAAACCTCCTGGCCGTCGCGCACCGCGATGTACCAATACAGGTCAGCGCTGATCCGATAGAAGCCGCACCAAGGCTGAGGATGTGAGTCAGCGACAAGGGCTGCAAGCGGCTTGGTTCGCCAGTTGGAGGCAGCGCCCTCGAGGCCCGCACAAAAGCCGGCCTGTACGTGCCCTGTGCGCGTCTGATGGACGACACTCCACCGTGCTTGCAGATCACGAGCCTTCTTGCGCAGTGCCGCGCGGCTTGGCCTGGCATCCTCATGCCGCCAAGTCAGGCCGACGGCATAGGTGCCCTTGATCCCTGGAAGGTTGAGGACTTGAGCCATGTCACACCGCGAGCTTCAGAACTTGCTTGCCGCGACCCACTCTGACTTGTTTCGCATCGACGCCGATGACTTGCCAGCCATCGCCGAGCTGAGTGCCAGCCACTGCATCCGAAATCGTGATGCCGTTGATTTCGATGAGAGCCGAGTAGACGCCGTCAGCTCCCCCGATGTGAACCAGACGCGGTTTCCCATGTTTGGCCGCAGGTAGCGGAATCGGTGGCTTCGTAACGTTGCCGGGAACGACCAGCGACGGAACAACTCCCGGTTCCCCTGCCTGCCCAGGCGTCACGCTCGTTGCAGCCTGCATCGCGCGCGACTCCGAGCTTTTGATGTCCGCCTGGTACTTCGCAATTTCAGCCTTGACCTTCAGGACTGCCGCTTGCCGTTGCAGGATGCTGAGTTCGTCGGCCTCAGCACCTGCCTGAGCGGCTTCGGTCTTCGGCGAAGGCGCAGCCGCAACAGGAATCGACGCCTGGGGTGATGGAGCAGCCTGGGTTGGCCGTACAGACGTTTCTGCAACTTGCGCGGTACGAGCCGCAGGTGTTGTCGTTGGCGGAGTTGTTGTTGCCGAAGGCTGCGCATCACGAATGGATTGAGCGGCCTGCATCGCCTTCTCCATGCGAGGCGCCGAGGCACCCTGCGCAATTGCAAATCCTGCACCGGCGCTCAGCGCAAGTCCAACCGCTGCAGACAAGAAATGTCGATTCATCATGAACCCCAGGTATCAAAGAAGCCGTGCGGTGATAACGACGGCAATCATCGTTTCGCGCTTTGCGGCATCCACCCCACCGCCCGTCACTGGGACGTAGGGCGAGCCAACGCCGTTGTTCGTGGTACTGGTCGTTTGATCGCGCAAGCCGGTAAGTACCAGCGACTCGCCCGGCTTCAGGCCGACGGTCTGCTGGAAACGTGCCAGTGGCTTGGTTCGCAGCTGCACCTTGGACAAGGAGGCCCCGCTGCCCTGGGTCTGTTCTTGTAGCGGGTTCAGATTCGACAGGGTCATGTCGAACATGATCAAGATGCGGCCGTTGACAACCTTTGGCGTGAACGTGCTTGTGAAGCCGGAGATGTCAGGGGCGGTTTGCATGGAAGACGTGGAACCCACGTTCGACGCCAACGTGGTCTGCGAGCTCGGGATGTAGTCCTGCAAAGTTGCAGACTGCATTGCCATGACCTTGCCGTTTTGGGTAACTCCCGAACGCGACACAACCTGCGTAACGTTGCCCAGCGTCGACAGCGCTTGCACTGCCACCTTGGTACCGTCCAGCTTGCCGCCGACAATCGTCGCGCCGACGGACATGGGTGTCGCGTTGCTCGACACCGTTGGCGGCGCCACCCCGGTGAACGTGGCACCGGTGTGCCCATTTCCGCTCTTGTACCCGAGCGAGAGATTCAAGCCGTAGTTGTCCTCTTGATTGAGCCGGACTTCGTAGATGCGCACGTCGATGGCGACCTGCTTACCGAACATGGCATCAAGAGTACGGACCCAGTCCTCAACACGATCACACTGTGGCGGCGTCCCGGTGACAGTGACAGTCCCCAGATTCGGGTCGGCGATGACCTCCGCACCATTCCCCGCAATTTGCTTGGCGATCTCCTCCAAGCGTTTCCACGGTTTCACTTCCAACGACTGGCTGGCTGTTTGTCCGCCGGTGCCCGAACCGCTTGAACCGCCAGATGTGGAGCTAGTGGTAGAAGCCGACGTGCCGCCCGAGCTGGAAGACAGGTTGCCGTCACTGGAGATCGTCCCGCTCATGGAAGCGAAGGCTCCCATGTCAGGCAACGTGAAGTTCCGGGTCTCGACTCGGAAGAACGTGAGGGTGCCGTCGCGAAAGCGCGAGTAGACGTTGTAGCGCTGCTCGTTCGTCCGCATAAAACCCTTGAAATCGCCAACGTAGTGCAGCGGTGACTGCGTCGGCATCGCTGCGGCCCCAGACTGCATGCCACCTGGGGCGGCCAACGTTGCGTTGGGCGCGCCTGCAAGACTCGTGGCGAGCCCTGCGGGTAGTTGCGGCCCCTTGACTGCGCCGGTTGCGCCGGTGGTCACAATGGACTGCGCCGAGGGGAACGGTGCATTCACCGAGGGATCGATGACCACCCGTACGTTGTAAGTGCGAGCAATCCAGTCGGCAACGTCGGCAAGCGTACTGATGCGGTCCCGTGCGTCGTTGTACGACACGGGCTTGTTGAAGAGTTCCGGTTGCGGCTTGGTCGCCTTGACCTTCTCGCCAAGAAGCCATGCCCCCTCATGGATCTGGAAGACCGGGCGGCTGCTCGGGGCAGCGTCGAGCTGCGCGCGCGTGTCGCGCATCGCGTCTTTCTGGATGCCGCGCACCTCCGCGATACCGCATCCCGACAGACTCAAGACCGTTGCCACAGCACCGGCGATCAGCTTCGGTTGATAGAAGATCCTCATTGCTCAGCTGCTCCGTTCTGGGTGATAACGATCGTGTGGTTGCCGCGCCAGCTGTCGCCGAGCACGTCTGTTCCGTTGGCTGCCAAGTCTTCCGTGACGCGCTTCACAGCAGATTCAAAGTCATCGCCATAGGATTTATTGCCCGGCACTACCCATGCGTCCTGCACCCTCCACAAGACCTTCCAACCCGCGCGCCTCGCCCACTCAAGCAATTGCTGCTCTACTGACTCGTCGGCGATGAGTTCGAACGGCCTATTTGAGGGAACGGACGTGACTGACACTGCTGGTTCAGGTGAGGTACTCGCCAACGCGGAAGCCGCGGCGACGAGCGTGTTGGGATCGGAGGCTCCGTTGCGATTGGCTTGGCCAGCGACGCTTGCTTTGCGAACACTGCTGCCAAGCGGCTGCCAACCATCGCCGTCAACGCTCTGGGTACGGGTCCCCGCGTGGACGGAGGAAACGAAGGTGCATGCAGCCATCGCGATGACGGCCATGCGCTTGTGGGAAAGAAGGCTTCTCATAACGGTCTCGCAATGTGTCAATGACTGGCACCAGCGCGCTGCAATGCCTGCCAGCGCGCGTAGATTTGGTTGGCGTAGCGCAACTGCTTGTCCGGTGAAGTGGCGTTGTATGCGCCGACGGCTTTCCAGTTCGGCCCCAGGCGCGCGATGTTCGAGCTCAGAATCCACGCCCCGACGTAGGCGTTAACACAGGGATTCCACAAGTGCTCAGGGGCAATGCCCACACGCGCCAGCGTCGGAAACCAGGAGGAGTTGATCTGCATGAGGCCAACGTCAACACTGCCGTTAGAGTTGCGATTGACAGCAAGCGGCCGCATGCCGGACTCGTGCCACGCGATGGCGCGAACGAGCGTCGGATCGAGCCGGTAGTAATTGGCCGCGTCGTCGAGACAATCCGCCCGCGCTAAACTGGCAAGAGCCAGCAGAAGTGCGAAAAAAGCGAACAGCCTTTTCGCACCGCTCACGTCTCGCACTCGGAGTCGTGATCCGCTCATTCCACCCTCGCCTTGCGCTCGTAGAAGCGCACTTCAGGGACACGTTCCACGATCACTGAGCGGCCGTCGGCCACCACAGTCAAGCGCTCAGCGATTCCGTTGAACTTGAAGTAGCGGTCCTTCAGTTCGCCCGAGCCCTCGCCGTTGTCGTTGCGTGCGCTCACATTGGCCTTTGAAGTTCGGAATACGAGGTAGGTCGCGTTGTCCTTCTCGAAGACCGATTCGAGGCCCGCTGCGTTGTCGGCCGCGAAGTCATAGCGAATCTCAGCAGCTCGCCGAACTTCGACAGCCTTACCCGCGGCAGAGACGGTGAAACGATCCACGGTATCGAACGCGACCACGCGATCACCGTCCAGCCACGTCAGGCCCTGCTTGCTGCCCTCGCTGTTCCTGATCTGGAGACCCTCAGGCTTCGTCGCAAAGCGAATTTGAATCGTCCCGGCCTTTGTGTCGCGGATGGCCTGCGCGTCAAACGCCTCGGCCAATAGCGAGCTGGCCACGCCACCGTCACCACTGCCTTGATCGTTTGGGACCGTTGCTGGCGCACCTGTGTTGCCGACATTCGCGCCGTTGCTGGCATCGGACGAAGCCACCGCGACGCCCACGGCGATCGACTTGGGCGGCTCAACACGCAGCGCGATGTTGCGACGGCCGAAGTCGACCTCCGCGTAGAGACCCTTCTGGTCCAGCAACCGCCCGAGCGCCTGAAGCCAGTTCTCGGCATCCCGCGTGACGAACGTCGTCTCCTCCGTCAGCGCAATGGTCTTTTGGGCGGTCCCCGTCCAACCGCTGGGAGCTATCGCCTTGACGATTTGCGCCAGCGGCTGCGTGACGCTCCCGGGACGCACGAGTTGCAGATTGCCGTGCTCGCCGACCATCGCGATGCGGCCGGAGAAGCCAGTGAACCCATGGGGCAAGTCCCCCGACGGATTCGCCGGCTCGCGCGTGATCGCGTTGGAGCGTTTCCAGCGCGCCGTCACCATTTGCCCGTTCGCAGTGAAGTGCAGAACGTCGGGGACACCATCAACCATGATGTACGGACCGGATGATTGCCCGTTGTCGGCCACGATGGTCTGCCCGGCACGCGGCTGAATGTACGTGCTCGACCCGTCGTTGAAGATCATCGCGGGGCGAGCCGTGGATGGCGCCACCACCTGGTAATCGAAATCCAGCGGATCGGTGTCTGCGGCGAAGGCCTGCACGGACAGAACGGGCAGCAGCAAAGCGAGGTGTCGGAACTTCGTCATGGGCTATTGGCGGAGTCCAGCCGCTTCAGGTGGTTCAGGAATCGGGCGAAGTAGGGCCCTCCACGCGCGGGGTCAGCGCTGTGATACCAAGCGACCGCCTTCATCGGAGAGCCGCTGCGTTGCCGGTTTTCGAGCAGGATGGTTTCCGCGACACGGATGTTCGATGCAGGCGACAGGGCATCCCAGGGCGATGCGAAGCGCTGGCCGTGGTAGCACCAGTTCACCTGCATGATTCCGACATCGAAATCGCACCGCTTCGCCTCGATCAGGCGGCGGATGGCACCATAGGCATCGTCTCGGGTGGCGAAGTAGTAGCCACGCCCCGCGACGTTCAACGTCCACGGCCATGGTCGCCCCTGATACGACGATTCGTTCAGCGCAATGCCGGCCAGGATGGTCGGATCGACGCGATCACTGAATTCCGCAAAGGGGGCGGCTTTCGGTGCGCAGGCCCAACCGCCCTTGCGCTCGACGATGGCGGCTTGACCCGCGTCATCCAACGAGGCGGGACGCAGCCACCCGGCACCGGCAACAACGCTGACAAGCGTCTCGGCATGAGTCACTCCGTCGGGCTGTCGCGCGGACCCGATCTGGAACTCCTGGCCGACCAAACGCTGAGCCCAGGTTTCGAAGGCGCCCAGGCCGCAGTACAAGACCGGCTTGCCCGGAAGCGTCTGCAGCCGAACCTGTCCACCGTCGCGCACGACGTAGGCCGTCGGTGAAATCACCGCATCGACCACCACGGCGTGCGCGGACACACAGGCCGCCATCAGGAGAAGCCCAATCGCCCTATTCACGGTACGGCTCCAGGACGATGTCTTGCTTGACCTGTACCAACAGCTTCTGGGCAGGTTCCGTGGTGATGGTCGGCCGAATGTTCTGGTTGCGGTTCAGGATGGTCTGCGCCGTCTGTGTGGCGACCTGGCCCGCCGCGTTGCCGTAAGTAGTCAGGCCGTTCGAATTGGAGGTCGTCGCCGTCTGCTGATTGTTGAAGCGTTGCTCCAGCACGGCGATGACAACCGCGCCATAGAAGATCTTGAAGAAATGGTTGTTGACGTCCCCGCTCACACCGGAATAGCCATTGGTGTCGGCACCCTGCATCGAGCCGAGAGGAACCCACTTCTTATTGGGGAGCTGCAGACGGGTGAACGCCACGAGAAGGCGCTCCTGCCCGATGCTGATGTCGCTGCTGTAAGTCCCAACCAGCATCGAACCTGCCGGAATCGCGAGGCAGGTGCCATCCACCGTGTCCCATACGTTCTGCGACACCATCGCGCGAAACTCGCCCGGCTTATCCGAGTTGTTGCCGCCGACAAACGTCGCTGGAATCACAAAGCCCTGGGATACGGTGCAACTCGGCAAACGGCCCGCAATACCTGTGCGCTCGTACTTCGTTGCTGCTGTCTGTTTCAGAAACTGTTGATCGCTGTTGACGGGCGCAGCATCAGCAGGCGGTGCGCCGGTTGCGTTGGCAGCCGCTGCGGCAGCCTGCTGCATCGCCCGCATGGACGCAGGGTCCAGCGTACCTTGAAGGTCGACTTTCGGGCGTGCGTTGTCACGCACCTTGTTCATGCCTGCCTTGTAGAGCGGCGCAGTAAAGATGCTGTCCTCTTCATTCTTCTTCCCCATCACCTCGGTGCCCTGACGGCCCGTCGTGAAGTCTTTCGCCGACATGACCGGTGCGCGCTGACCGGAGTCGGCTCTTACCGCAGAGGCCTCTTGGCGGGACGCCTCATCCTTGGCGGCCTGCTGCTGGGCACGGATCTGCTGGCCGAGGTTCTGCGACGCCTCACCCGCCGTCGCCCGCGATTTCATCTTCTCCGCGCGCTGCTCCTCCGACGCCTCTTTCACTTCGGCGTCGGTTTTGCTCTGGTAGTAGAAGGCAAGCGTGCCGATCAGCACCGCAGCAATGCCTGCTGCGACGTAGATAATCCCTTTGGGGATCTTCCCCTTGGAGACTCGCTCGCGAGCGTCGGTCACGTCCTCAACCTGCTTAGCCACGGCCGATCCTTTAGAAGAGACCCAAGAAGCGACCGCGGCCGCGGCGCACGATCACCTCCGTGCTACCCGACCGAAGCGCCACGGTCTCTGCCAGGCGCTGCAGCACGAGGTAGTCGCCTCGGCGAATGAAGTTCGCTACGACGAAATCACTTCCGTCCTTCACCAGCGCGACGGGCCACTCGCTGGCAGTCGCGGGCATGCGCATCCAGATGAGCTTGCCGTCATCAAAGACAGCGTCGGGCTTGAAGTCCGCGCTTCCCGACGTCGAATAGTCGAAGTTGAGCTTGTCCGGCGAAACGCCGACGGTGTTCGCCGGACGCTCTCCCTGCTCGCGTGCCTCGCCATCTGCCCGCGCCTTGATCTTGGCCATCACGGTCTCAGGGATGCGGAAGCGAACCTTCTGGTAGAAGATCCCGCCCAGGGGGGACGACACCAGCGTGAACTCGTAGGAGCGCTTGTTTGTGGTCACCGACAGGGTGTTGACCAGACCGGCAGCGTGCGGCTTGAGATAGAGATGATTGCCGTTGTCCGTTGACGATTCCCAGCGCACGCTGTCACCCCACGCCGGCTCCGACACGATCTGCTCATCGTCCGGGAACTCAATGGTGGTTCCCTTCAGTGGCGCGGTCAGGACGCGATAAATCTGATCCTTGCTGTACGTAAAGACGACGAGGCGGGAATCGCCCGGCATAGCCAGCGGTTCCGCTCCACCGTTGAACGGATTCATGGGGTTCATGGCATCCGCCATTGATCCCAAGTTCAGCGGGGGGATAACAGGTTCGGCGCGCTTCGCGGGGCGCTCGGCAGCAGCCCACGCGCCTCCGACAACAGCCAGCGCGAGACAAGCGCATGCGAGCGCCGAGGAAGTTGTGCGCAATAGGGACATGGTCATGCCGGGGTCTTCTGGAGGGTGAAGAAGACTGGGTAGATCCCGAACGGATTCGGACCCAGCGCCTCCGCATCACTTTGGGGAGGCTTGATTTCGTAGCGGAACGTGATCGCGTACCGCATGCGCTTGGGCTTCTGGCCTTCTTCGTTCGTCGTCGCGATGAATTCGACGGCGACGGTGTTGTCAGGCAGCGGCGCGATGTTCTTGATTTCGGGTTCGCGGGTGAGCGTCGGGCTGGACGTCACGGCCCGGAACGGTGCGTCCTCGTCAAACCATTGATCGAACTGCTTGCGTGCAGTCCCAACCATCTGCTCCTTCGCGGACTTGATGCTCTTGTACATCCGCGCATCCTCGACCACCGGCGTCAGCATCGGTTCGATCGTGAACCAGCGCGTGATGAGGTCCTTGAACCCGACCGTCAGGTCACGTCCTTTCGGCTCGTAGGGCTGCAGCACTCTGACCAGGGGCTGGCCGTTGGCGTCGGAGCTGACGCCATAGGACTTCACCACGGAAGGTGCCGGCTCGCGCGTCGCCACGGCAACCAGGGCCGTCAAGCTCGCAATCAAGAAGGCGATCTTCCAATGGTTGCGGTCGACCTTGACCGCGGTCGTTTGATCGAAGACGGCCTGGGCAATGCTTTTCTCCGCATACATGCCGGGATGCGGTGAAAGCACCTTCGCTTGTTCGGATTTCTTGCTTTTGAAAAGACCCATTCCGGCACCCAATTAGATGCCGACAATTGAATCAGGAATGAATGCGGACGCTTGATTCAAAAGCCCCGCGATATTTGCGAGCTTTTCACCGATGTCATGTCAGTCGGTGAGCCACCTGACTAGCGCGTTCACGGAGTGAAGTTTGGGTGCCAAAAAGCGCGCGTTGGTTTACCGCGTTCGGGATAAATCCCCGGAAAGCGCCCATCCGCATAGAGGCTTTCCGCACTTTGGTCCATCGCGGGTATCCGCCCCGGATTGTCGTTCTACGTCCTGCGCGACAAGCAAGACGGTCTTAGCGCAGTTGAGCACCCCAGCTCTTCGAGCCTTGCATCGTCGCCAATGCATTCATTCCGCGAAAGCTGAAAAAAATGACCCCGCTTTCGCCGCGAGGGCCTGATCCGTTTTCCAAAAGAATAGCGCCATGACCGCGAATCATGACCCCTATTCCAATCAGCTCACGCCGCTCGAAGAAAGCGCCGTGAAGATGTTCTTTGAATCGCTCAAGCCGATTCAACCGGTGCTTGAAGAGGCGACCGTGGCCGAAGTCATGATCAATCACCACAACAGCGTGTGGGTTGAACGCAAGGGCCGATTGGAGCGTCTCGATCTCATGCTGGAGCCCAAGAAGCTTGAAGGCGCAATCCGCGCGCTGGCTTCGTCGGTTGAGAAATCGGCGGTCAAAGGCACCGATCAAGGGATCATCAACGCCGGCCATAAGGGGCTGCGGATCGCCGCAGTCATGCGCCCGACCGCAATCGACGGGCACGCCCTCAGCATTCGCCGTCACCGTGAAAAGAACCTGACGCTCTCCGACTACACGGCGATGGGCGCGTTCTCTTCTTCCGTCGCGCGCAACCCTGACGACGATCAGATCATCTTCCCGCCCGACGTCTCCGACGACGGGCTCGCGCACGCGCTGTCGACCATGGTGCGGCAGCGCAAGAACGTGCTCGTCGCCGGTGGCACATCGTCCGGCAAAACCACCTTTCTCAACGCGCTCGTTGGCGAGATTCCACACGAAGAGCGAATCATCTCCATCGAGGACACCCAGGAACTGAAGCTAAGCGTCCCGAACTGCGTTCGTCTTCTTTCGAATCCCGACAAGAAGGTCACGACCCAGCAATTGGTCGCGCTGAGCCTGCGTTTTCGTCCCGACCGTGTGCTGGTTGGCGAGGTGCGTGGCGGCGAGGCCTTCGACTTCATTCAAGCCCTCAATACCGGCCACGACGGCGGGATGGGCTCCCTGCACGCCAACAACGGCCGCACTGCGCTCTCCCGCCTGGAGAGCCTCGCCATGCTCGGCATCCCGCTCGGCTCGCGATGGGATCTGAGCGACATGCGCAAGCTCATCGCCGACTGCTTCCACTACGTCGTGCACATGCGGCGCACGGGCGAGATGCGGCACGTCTCCGAGATTCTGGAGATCCAGGGCTACGCAAACAACGACTACGTCATCAAACGTGTTTTCTAAGGGGGTTTCATCATGATCCAAGCAGTCCAGCGCCTGCTCAAACGCGCAACCACCTGGCGCGGCACGGTGGCACAAGCCGTTGCCATCACCACCCTGCTCTATGGGGCGGAGGCCCGCGCCGACGAATTGGCCTCTCTGTCCGGTTTCGTTTGCATGATCGCGAACTTCGTCAAGAGCGGCTACCTGCTCGCGGGCGGCGTGATTGTGATCGTGATCGGTGCAATCGCCATCGCGCAGTCCGAATCCACCATCGTCAAATTCGTCTCGACGATTGGTATCGGTATCGGCATTGCAGCGGCTTGTATCCCGCTGCTGCAGAAGTTCGGCATCTCCGCCACGTACTGCACGTTCGTCTAACCATGCGCCAGCACAAGGTTAGTCGCTCGCTGTCACTGCCTCGCATGATCGGTGGTGTCGTGCGTGGCTTCGCCATTGCCAACGGCACGCTCACCGCAGTGCTGGTCTACATCACCTACCGGGCGGGTTGGCAGTTTATCTGTGGATTCCTCGCGCTCGGCATGGTGGTTCACATGGCGCTGCGTTGGCTGACCAACAAGGACCCGTGGTGGAACCAAATCCTGATGGTCTATGACCGCTATGGCGACTTGTACGAGCCAGGCCCCTGGCACGGCAAGCTCGGCGCGCGCTTTCGCCGGCCCTACGGGTTCGACAGTGATCTGCCATGCTGAAGAAAAAACGGCCCATCCAGGAAATCGCTCCCTGGCTCACCTTTATCACGCCCTCGCTGGTGCTCGGCAAGGATGGCAGTTTGCTGGCCACCTACGGGCTGGGGGGCGTTGACGCGGACCACCCCAACAAGAGTGAGATCACATCCGCTCGGGATCAGCTCGATCAGGCCTGCCGCAGCCTGGACGGTCGCATCACTGCGTGGTGGCGCATCAAGCACCGCCGCGCACACGACTACATCGCCGGCGAGTTCGCCAGTGCTCATGACGCCAAGATCGACGAGCTCAATCGGGCCAACATGTCATCGGGCAAGTTCTACCAGAACACGCACTCGCTCGCGCTCAGCTACACGCCCGCATCCGGCCTGGACAAGATCTTCGAAAAGATCAGCTACCACGTCACGGTGGGCGGCAAGGGGCTGGTCGCGGCGTTATTCGAGTCGCTAAAGGACACGTTCCTCGCGCGCAACGCGTTCGCATTCGATCTTGCCAAGACGCAGGCCGATGCCAAGCGCTTCGAAGGCATGCTCGATGCGTTTGTTGGCGGCAACACCAAGATCGGGCTCAAACGGCAGATGCTGCAGGAGTCCATGGCACTTCTGCATCAAGCGGCGAACCCATCGGTGCCGCCACGCAGGATTCGCTTCCCGATGACGCTGCTGGACACCCACCTCACCGAGTCGATCGTGACGCCGGGTGCCGAGCAACTGCTCTTTGAGTCGGCGCATGGAATGCGCTACGCGGCCGTGGTCGCCGTCAAGGAATGGCTCGGCTTCCAAGAAGCGGCGCTGGACGTCCTGACGAAGCTCGATGTTGAGCTGGACGTCTGCGTCCTCTACCGCTTCTTGGACAACTCCAAGGCCAACGTCTACATCGAGAAGATCCGCAGCTTCTACAAGATGGCGAGCTTCAACCTGTGGAAGATTCTGAAGCAGTTCGCTGCCAAGGAAGAACAGGAGAACGATGAGGGCCGGGAACAGCTCGCCGACGAGGCGGGTCAGGCACTTCGCCGGCTGACCGCGGATGGTCAGCAGCATGGCTTCGCCAACATCTCCGTCATCGTCTACGGCAACACCGAAGAGGAATGCTCGGACGCGGTCAGTCTGGTCGTTGGCGCCATCAGTAACGCGGGGTTCGGCACGATTCGTGAAGGTACGAACCTGATGCCCGCCTGGAACTGCACGCTGCCCGGTCGTTGGGACAACCAGCGGCGCCTGCAATTTGTCGAAACACCGGCCGTGTCGGACGTCGCCCCGATTTGTACGATCAATCCGGGGCCGACCCGCAACGACTGGCTCTCGGACAAGGCCGGCAAGGAGATGCCACCACTCACCTGCTTGCCGACACGCCACCTGACTGCCCAGCGCGTCGACATGCACGAGCCCGGGGGCAATGGCCACCTCTTCGTGATCGGCCCGATCGGTGCCGGTAAGTCGGTATTCCTGAATTTCCTCATGTCACAGTCGGGGCGCCATAACCCCCGGCGCATCCGGTTTGATAAGGACCGGTCGACACGCATCACCACGCAACTCGGTGGTGGTCAATTCATCGATGTCACCGGTAAGTTTGCGACCGCCACACGCTGCAACCCGCTGTCCCTGCTCGGCGAGGCGGAGAACCACGCCTACGTGACGGAATGGCTGATCTTGGCCATCGAGGACGAAGACGGATTCAGGCTCACCCCCACACAGAAGACGGACATCTTCGACGCGGTTCAGATTCTGGCCGGCTATAGCCGCGAGCAATGGACCCTGTCCTTCTTCGCCACACTGATCCACGCCGATCTGCGCGAGCGGCTGCAGCTCTGGATGAAGGGTGGTCAGTACGGTGACTTCTTCGACAACGTCGACGACGCGTTCCAAATCAGCGATGACCTGACCATCGAGATGGGTGAGCTGCTCATCAACTACGAGCGCGCGGCGGTTCTATTCCTAGACTACGCCTTCTTCCGGATCAGCAAGAGCATGGATGGTCAGCGATTCACGCTGATCGAGATTGAAGAGGCGGGCTTCTTCTTCAAGTACGAACGCTTCTACAGGCGCTTGGAAACGTGGCTGACCACCATCCGCAAGCTCAACGGTGCCGTGTGGATGGCAACACAGTCGCTGCGCCAGATCGCGCGGATTACCGACTTCGAGGTGCTGAAGGAAACCATCGCGAACTTCATCTACCTGCCCAACAGCCTCGCCAATACCAGCAAGAACCTGTACTGCGACACGTTCGGCCTGACCGTCGACCAGGTGCAAATGATCAACGACGCCGTGCCGAACCGCGACTACCTGTGGGTCACCCGGACCACGTCGCGCATGCTCCAGACGGACTTCAAGCCTGAGATGGTTGCCCGGCTGCGCTCCGACGGCAAGGCGCAAGCGGTTTTCGACAAGCACTACATGCAGGGCGATGGCTGGGAGGACCGCTACGTGCGTGAACTTCTGGCCGCCTAAGCCGAAGTCGTACCACGGCGCTGCGTTGCGCCATCTCTCAATCGAAGGAGCCACCCATGCTCAAGACCACATTCTCTGCAACTTTGCGAAAGATGCGCGGCACATTCGTCGTGGCCGCATCCGCCGTCGTGCTGTCGAGCCCCGCCCATGCCTCCGGCTGGCCGGTGTTCGATGCCGCTAACTTCCTCAAGAACACCATCAGCGCGGCGCAAGCGTTGAAGACCGAGGTGTACGAGAACACCAACATCATCTACCAGTACAAGATGATGCTGAACCAGCTCCAGCAGGCTGTGGGCCTTGATGACATCAAGAACCAAGCGCAGATCGACTCGATCCTGGCGGACGTGAAGCGCTACTCGGACTACGGCCAAGTGCTCCAGCAGCTTTACGGGGCAGTCTCCAGCGATGCGAGCTTCTTGGACAAGGTGAACGGCCTGGTGGTGGTGTCCGGCAAGTCGCCCGCGCAATGGTTCGAGGACCAACGCACGCTCCTGACCTCTGGGAATAAGACGGCGCAAGCCTTGTTCGATGCCGGCACCGACGTCGCCAAGAACATCGCGCATCTGGCCCAACGTCGTCAGGACCTGCAGTCACAGATGACGCTGAGCCCGACGGCGCAGGCCACCGCCCAGACCACCAATCAATACCTGGACCTGCTCTCCAGCCAGAACGCCGACCTCATCAAGCTGATTGGCACCAAGGTGCAGGCTGACGCCGTGAAAGACCGGAAGGAGAACGCCGACACGGAAGAAAAAACGGCGGCCATGCAGAGCGTGATCTCCAGCCAGGACGCTCAGCTCCAGAAGCTGCGCCAGTCCGTGTACACGCGCAGCAGCACCGCCCAGTGAGAGTGGCACAGATGAGCTTTCCTCGACTGATGGGCCTGATGCGCATAGCGTTGCTGGTCTGCCTCGCGGCGTTGTCGACAGGTGCAACGGCGCAGGCAGACGCGACCTTCCCTGTCACGACACCCTCGACGCCGTCTCCCACCGGCTCTGCGGGGTCAGGCGCGGATAACCAATCCGGTCCCAACCTCGCCGGGCCGAAAGGCGCGGTCGGGGAAGCCATCTCTAGCGCGCTCAAGAAGTTCACCGATTCGACGGCGCAGGTCATCAATGCCGCGGTCGGTATCAGTCACACGATTACCCCAGAAGCCGCCAAGTTCGCGGCGGCGCTGGGCATCATCACCATTGTCCTGGCGGCAATGCGCTTCGCTGGCGCTCACCACCCCGTCACCGCGTGGACGAACTTCCTGGAAGAGATGGCGACGCTCGGGATATTCGCCGCGATCTATGTGGGATACGAGCGGTTCGCGCCAGGCATCTACCAGTACTTCAACACCATGGCCACGTCCATCGCCGGCGGCGACCTTTCGCCCGGTGCGACGTTGGCCACGACGGCCGGCAATTTGTGGGACTCCTACGGCAATGCCCTGAATGCCGCGACCTGGTACCAGAAGATTGGGGTGGCCCTGGCCCTGATCCCCCTGCTGCTTGCCTTCGCCGTGACGGTGGCGACATCGGTGATCTACAACTTCTACATCTCGCTCGGTCAAATTCAGGTGGCCATCGGCATCGTCGTCGGCCAGCTCGCGGTCGCCCTGGGTTTTTCCGAATTCACGCGCAAATACTTCCTCGCCTGGTTTGACTACATGGTGTCCGGCTCTCTGTATGCAGTGGTCGCGGCAATCATGTCGAAGCTGGTGACCGCGTCGTTCGCATCTTCACTCGGTGACGTGAACTCGATCGGTACCGACACGATGGCGGGCGCCTGTTATGCGCTCGTGCTGAGCATCTTCCTGCTGTTCATTTCGTTCGAGATTCCGAGCATTGCAGGCAAGCTGTTTGGCAATGGTGCCGGCATCAGCGGCGGGGCCGTAAAGGGCGGCATCAAGGCGGCGTGGGGCCTTGGCAAGCGCATGGCGGGCTGACGATATGAACCACACGCCAATGCCCATCGCTGCATTGACCGCCACGCTCGGTTCGCGGCTGGACCTCGTTCGGCAGTACGCGAACGAGTCGTCGAGCGCGGATTTCGAGCGCAAGTGGTTGTCCGTGCTCGAAACCTGCGCCGACTGGTATTCGTCGATGCCGCTGCGCCCCGAACAGCATCCGGAACCCGGTGGCGCGTTTCGCGCCACGGTCGAGACCGTCTACTACGCCCTGCGGCTATCCGGGGGACAGAAGTTCGGCGCCGACCAGCCCTCGGAGCGTCGGCGCAAGCTCGAACCACAATACCTGTATGCCGTGTTCCTCGCGGCGTGCTGCACCTGGCTGGACGAACCGTTCCGCCATTTCCAGTTCTACCGACTGAGAGACCAGGCCGAGTGGAGCCCTGCCGCGCATGGCGCCTTCTCGGCTTGGCTGGAAGGTGGCGAATACCGTGTGCAACGCCGAGAGGCGCCATTGCCCATCGAGCGGATGCGTACCGCCCTGCTCGCACGTTCCATCCTCGGCAACACTCGGCTGGAGCTGCTCGAGAGCATGGTGCAAACCGACCTCTTCGGTGCGATCAATCCGGAGAGCCGCCCGGCCGGTACCGAGTCGCTGCTGCACAAGGTCCTGCGTCAAGCCGTGGCGGTGACCTGCGACACCGAGGACAAAGCACGGCGCGCGCGCTTTGCCCCCGATACCACGCCGATTCCTCCCGCGAAGACGTTGGAGGACGGATTTGCCGCTCACGCTCAACCGGCCCCGGCGGCCGAGAAACGTCCATCGCAGCCCAAAGCCAAGGCGGCAAAGAGCGAGCCGTCGGCAGCGGATAGCGTCTCGGCGCTGTTCGAGCAGGCCAAGGCCACGCCGACGTCAACCGCTTCAGCTTCGCCTGAGACGCCAGCGCCGACATCGGAGAAGCCCAACACCCAAAGCTCACTGTTCGACTTGGACTCGATGCAGGTGCCCAAAGAGCCAACGGTCAAACAGGAAGACCCGTTTGCCGAAATCCTGAGTTCTGCGAGCACGCTCATGCGCGAGTTCTTCCGCGCACTCGTGCAGGACGTCGAGTCGGGCAAGGTGGCCGTGCACTGGGCCGAAAAGGGGCTGGTGCTGCAAAAGCGGATTCTCGGCAGCTACGGCATCGCCAGCGAAACGCTGGTGGACAACCTGCGCAAGCTCAACCTCCTCGCCAGCTCGCAGGGCGCTGACATCGTGCTGGTCGAGCGCATTGGCTCGCTGATCCTCGCCCGTCCGCAGCAATGAACTACGTGAGCCACTTTCGCCCGATCTTCGAGGCCCGCGCGGCCGTCGGTTGGCTGATCGGTTTGATCTTGCTCCCCCTGTCCGGCATGCCCCACGCATGGGCGTTCGCGGTCATTTGTGCTCTGTTCCTCGTGGCGCGCGCCTACCAGGTGCGCAAGGCGCTGGCCTTTCGCATGTCGATTTCGACGCGTTGGCTCACCCTCATTCAGATCGACGTGCTGCTGCGCACGAGTGCCCGCATGCGAGCCGACCTTGACGCGATGTACTTCGGTAACGGCTTCGAATGGACGCAGCGCCATTGCCAGATCGCGCACGACATCTTGCGCATGCCGTCCACCGAAATTCCGGGTCTTCCGAAGTGGCTCCCGCCGAAAGTCGCCAAGCGAATCGAGACCGCGTTTGCGCCGCCCAACAGCGTCCCCGACACGGCCCCGCAGGGCAAGTCCTGGATCCACGGGATGGAACCCAACAAGATCGAAGTGCCCCTGCACTATAAGGCGCTCGGCGGTCACACGGCCGTGAGCGGCACCACGGGTGCCGGGAAAACCAAGACCTACGAGCTGATTGCGACACAGGTCATTCACAGCCCCAACAAAGACGTCCTCATTATTGTCGACCCGAAGAACGACAAGGACTTCAAGAAGCGCGTCGAGCGTGAATGCAAGCGTGCCGGTCGCAAGTTCCTGTACTGGAAGCAGGCTGCGCCGTCCGAATCGATTCGGATGAATCCGGTTGAGAATTGGTCGCAGCCGTCGGAAATCGCCAGCCGCGTCTCCCAACTGATGGAAGAAGGCCCTTTCCGCGACTTTGCCTTCCTCTTCATCGACCGCGCAGTCAAGGGTGAGCTGTACGTCGGCGACAAGCCGAACCTCCGCTCGATCCTGAATTACGCACAGTCCGGCATCAATGGTCTGCTCGATCGATGCCTGCGCCGATTCTTTCCGGAAGCGGGCATGCTCGACTGGGAAGACGAGGCCAGAGGCTTTCTGCAGCGCATCGCCCAGAAGGGCGGGGTGGATCCTCTGCAGGGGATGGTTCAGCTCTACGTCGACAACTTCGCAAAGAAGGGCCTCGGCCACGAGACGATCGACGGCCTGGTGGCCACCTTCGTGCACGATCGCGAGCACTACATGCGGATCATCGCCTCGGCGCTGCCGCTGCTGCAGATGCTGGCTACCGGCGAAACCGGTCTCATGCTCGCGCCGAAGGCCGACGATTTCACGGATGACCGTGAGATCTGGGATATCGAGCGCGTGATCAAGCAGAAGGCCGTCCTGTACGTTGGCCTGGATTCGATGTCCAACAGCATCGTCGCCAAGGCGATCGCTTCCATGCTGCTGGCCGACGTGGCTTCTGTCGCGGGCGCCATCTACAACTTCTACGAGACGCCACCCGACATCGTCTTGCTGGTCGATGAGGTGGCCGAAGCCATCAACGAGCAGGTGATCCAGATTCTCAACAAAGGCCGTGGCGCCGGCTTCCGGTCGTTCGTGGCGTTCCAAAGCCGCTCCGACCTGGAAGCCAAGCTTGGCAGTGCTGCAAAGATGCTGCAGGTGCTCGGCAACCTGAACAACCAGATCATCCTGCGCCTTGAGGATACCGACACCGCGCAATGGTTCTCCGACAAGGTGGGCGAGACAGCCATTCGCAACATCGTGGTGTCGAGCAGCGCAAGCACAGGTTCCGAGTCGCACGTCGGGGAATTCAGCGGCTCCGTATCTCGCTCGACGCAGTTGGAGAAGGCGCCGCTGATTCCGCCACGCCTCATCACCGAACTGCCGAACCTCCAGTACTTCATGCGCATCTCCGGTGGCTCGGTCTACCAAGGTCGCATTCCCATCATCCAAGGATAACTGCAGCATGCCCAGTCTGTTTCGACAAGTCGTGAACCAGTACAAGCTTTCGTCGAAGCTCGCGCCCGTCTTCATCGCCTTCCCGGAGCTGGATGACTCCTGCAAGCGCGTCGTCGATTTTCTCGGCGTCAATTTTCGCGTGCGCGAAGAACCCCTCGTGGCCGAGATGCTGATGGATGCGTTGTCGGCTTACCGCCAGGCGCGCAAGGAGGGCGACGCGAATATTGCTTTCGTGCGCGGCCTCTTCACCCGCTCGCACGAGATCTTTTCCATGCGCTACGCCGCGTTCAAGGGCGAGAAGTACCACGTCTGGGCACCACTGCAGGAACCCATCCCGGACTTCGAGGCACGCCAAAGCGCCGGCTACCAGTGCCGCATGGTCGATGAGCCCTGCCCTGACGACGTGACGCCGCGCAGCGCTGCCATGCAAATGGCTGCGCGGGTGCTCAGTGGGCACGTCTTCTGCCGCTATTTCGAGGAATACGATGTCGCTGAAGAATTCGCTCATCGCTAAGGTGTCCCGGCTCGATCTCGATACGGTCGGCCGTATCGAACTCGCCGCCCGAGGCTACCTGCAGGAACTGGCCGAGATTCCGCCCGAGTACGCCCGCGGCCGCGAAGCACTGTGCTTCGCGCTGCAGAGCGTCGCACTTCGCCGACCGGCGCTGTTCTGGTTTGGGTTGGCTTCCGTCATCGTGACGCCGGCGTTGCTGATCCTGCGCGTGGTGCTCTGATGGCTGACAGTCGCTTCGCCTCGCACCTTCGCCTGTGGACGCTTGTTGCCCCGATCATGCTCGCGGTCGGCTGTCCCTTCCTCGAAGGCGATACCACATTCGAGATTTCCGACGCCGAACTGGCGTCGGTTGAACTGAACCTGGGAGACACCGCGGCGACGCGGGCTGCGGATCGGACCAACACGCAGTTTCGGCACTGGTTCGTCGAGTCTGGCGCCATGAAGGCGTGGACGTCCACGCTGCCGAACAGCACCGATATCTCCGACGCTGGCGCGACGGACATGAGCAACGCTTGGCTGCGGCACTTCTGGATGTCCATCTACCGAGGCATCTTCCGCGCGAACGTCGCTCTCTCGTGGGCATTCGGTGCCTTCGTCTTCGGCATGGCCATGATGAACGACGGTGCCGTCTCGCGCCGAATCAAAGCAGCTGCTGCCGGGTTCGCAAGCCCCGTTGCTTTTCACGTGGCGGCACACGCCACGGTCATCACCCTGGGATTGGGCACGTCCGCCCTCCTGTTTCCATTTTCCTTGAACACGATGTGGTGGTCAGTCGGCGCGCTGGTGTTGGGCGTGCTCGGCTGGCGGATGGCTGCATCGTTTCACGTAGGCCGATAGCCGCGTTTCATTCCGTCCCACTGGCGCCCATTTTGGGAGCAAATTTTAAGGAGCACACCATGCAGAACACGATCGATAAGGTTGCAGGCGCCGACAACTCCGACGTTGCCGTGACGACGAACGGGGATACCCTTCCCAACGATGAAGTTGAATCCAGCGCCGCAGCGAATACGGCAGGCGCAACAACACCGTCCGACGTTGAACAAGAACTCAACGAGATGGAGAGCGCGGTCGATGCGCTGCAGCGCGACAGTCTGATCTCGGCGGCCGACGCGGACAGCCAGAAGGGCGAGGTTGCGCGCACCCGCAAAATGTTCCGCGAAATGTCGCCGGATGATCGCGCCAAGATCGTGTCCCGCCGGCGCGAACTGGGGCGCCAGATCCTGACCCGTCAGCTCGCGGGTGCGTCTGTTGTCGAGACTATGGTCAAACTCAACCACACGCGCCTCAAGCCCCTGTTCGAGCAGTGGTGGCCGTTCATGAACCGGATGACCATCAACCTGACCCGCTTCGGACACAGCACGTTCACCGCGTCGGAGCTGTCGACCATCACAAAGCACTTCGAGACACAAATGGCCAATCTGGAAGCCTACGTCGATGAGCAGCTGCGCGTCGCCGAGGGCTATCGCGCAGCACGCGAGAAGGACATGGAATCCAGCGGCGCAATGATCTGGAAGCCGTCGGTCACAAAGCCGTCGATGGAGATGGTGGTCGAAGCATACTCGCCCTTCTCGATGCGGGCTCTGGGCGTGCTGAACAAGTTCGACCGGGCCATGGATCACTTCGACTTCATGGTGTGGAACGCCATCCGCGATCAGTCGGACGTGAACGAGGAAGTGAATCGCTTCCTGCGCAAGTTCCAACCGCTGGCCATTCGTTGCTACACGACGCACCTGCGTCTGATGACCACCGTGCGCAACATCTGATCTGAGCGCGCTCGTGCCCTGCCGGACGACCTCCGCCGTATCTTCACCTGTTGGTGGCGGTACGGCGTACGCATCGGCACAGAGGGTTCCGCCGGCGGCGGGCCACATGCGCTCGGCATTTCCTGAATCGCCTGCAAACGACATCACCATGGAAGCGACATCGCTGCTGAGCGAGATTCGATCTCTCAATATCGCGTATCTGCGCCTTGCTCGCAGGCTGCTAGCCACCGATCAAGCCCTGGCGACAACTGCGCTGGGTATCTCTCAATCGATGGGCGAGGCATTGCTGACCCTCGACGAAGAGGCATGCGTGCGCATGGCACAGACCAATCTGTTTTTGTGCCGCATCCACTTTGATGATCGGGTGCTCGCTGCGCTGTTGGCTGGACCTCGCCTGGAGCTGTTGGAAAGCCCTGCCTCGGCGGGCAAGGCGGCCCCCGCGATTGCGTGACGCCCCGGGTTCGGCGCGCAGCGGTCTACTCCACCGACATTTTTTGAAGCCGATTGCCGGTTTTTGCGAGTCACTGCCATTTATGGAGTGGCGACGCACTCGATCGCTAACCGCTTACACATCCATTGGGAACACCATGAACTCACAGGCCACACTGACAAAGCTGTCCGTCGCATGGACGCTGGTCCGCCACATCGCATTCTGGGGTGGTTGGGCTTTCCGCTTGCTGGTTGTCGTGCCGAGCGTCGCGTTCTGCCTACTGCTTGCGATCCATAGTGACTTCTCATTCTCCGCGATCCCGCGCGAGCTGCTCCAGTCCGTCGCTGATAGAGCCAAGTATCCGGCGGCTCCGGCTGGCTATATCACGATGCAGACATGCAAGGACACCACGTCTGCCGTCAAAGGCTTGCCCCCGCCGCAGGCCCTGTGCAAGACGTTTGGCTTCGAACAGCAGTCGATCGACGCTTCGGCGCGCGAAGCGGGGATGAATCTGGCGCTGATGTACAGCATCTTCGCGCTTCTGGGCTGGGGTTGGTACTTGTTCTCTGGGTCCTTCAACGACAGCCTGCGCGCATTCCGCTCGTCGCTTCAGAAGGTCCGTCGAGCCTAAGTCCCGGGTGCCTGCGAGTTTCCAGAAGCTTCACCCGGCTCGCAGGCCACTTGCCGACCCCATCGGCCATCGCAGGCTCGGGGTTGGCCACCGTATTGGTTTCTCAGATGCCCACGTCAATCCTAGACGAACTGAACCCGTCACAGCGCGAAGTGGCAGACCTACGCCTGCACTGTGTCGCCGTTGCCTGCCCGGGCGCCGGAAAGACAAAGACAATTGCGACCAAGGCAGCCATTCTTCTCGCCGATCCCGCATGCAGGGTCGGTGCTGTGACCTTCAACAAGGAGGCGGCCACGGAACTGCAGGAGCGCATTCGCGCGCTGGCCGGGCCGGCATCGAAGGCTCGCCTGTTGGCAGGGACCTTTCACGGGCTGGCGTTCAAGCAGCTCACACCAAAGGGATGCAAGCAGCAGGACATCGCCAACGAGGGGGACCAGTTGGCGCTGGTTGCACAAGCCCTGAAGGAAGCCGACCTTGATTGGAAGGAAGAAGCCGCTTTGGCCGCCATCGAGGCAATCAAAATGGACTTCGGCAGGGTTCCGCCTGGCAGCGTTGAGGAGCGCCTGTATTCGGCATACCAACAAGCGCTGGCGCGGAACGGGAAGCTCGACTTCCAGGACATGCTCTGTATGGCCATCGAGGGCATGGAGCGCGGAACCATCTCGCCCTACCCTTTCACGCACCTGCTGGTCGATGAGTTCCAGGACACCGATCCGCTGCAATACCAGTGGGTCGCGCAGCACGCGCGCAGTGGCTCGATCGTGACCGTAGTCGGTGACGATGACCAAAGCATCTACGGCTTCAGGGCCGCGCTCGGATTCCGAGGCATGGAGTCGTTCATCAAGGAGTTCGACGCGCGTCCCGTGATTCTGGGGGAGAACTATCGCTGCAAGTCAGAAATCCTCGCCGCTGCCGACAACGTCATTCGGAACAACAAGGAGCGCATCCGCAAAGATCTGGTCGCCGCGCGTGGCCCCGGCGGCCACATCTCGTTTCGGCGCTTCGATGACGAATATGCCGAGGCCGTGAACGCAGTGGAGGCCCTCGCAGCGTCGATGCGCGCCAGCAAATCGGCAGCGATCCTGGCAAGAACGAACCGTATCCTCGACCCAGTTGAGGCCGTCTGCCGCTCCCATGGCGTGAAGTATTTCCGAGCGTCCGGCAAATCAATCCTGAGCCGGGCCGAGGCCGCGCTAATGTGCAACCTGCTCGAACTCATCCAGAAAACGAAGACCAACGGCCTCGATGCCGTGCTGGCGTTCGCTGGCGTCGGAGCGCAAGACCTCAAGACGTTGCACAGCCGGATCGGTCCCAGTCTTGAGCAGCGGCCGCGCAAGGAGCTGGTCGAGATGGGCCTGGCCGAGAGCACCGCGGACACGTACCGGGAGCTGATGAAGCGGCTTGCCGAATGGCGCGGTCTCTGCGATCGGAAGTTCTATCCGCTCGTGCTGGAAGGTGTCTACGAGTGGATGGCTCAACGTGCCAAAGCAGACACCGCCAAGCGTGCGGTCACCACGACCTACGACGTGCTGAGCCGCCTCAACGGTCCATTCTCGGATCGTATCGCCTTCCTGCGGCGCGAGAACAACGTACCGGCGGCCGACGCGCTGATTCTCACGACCATGCACAACTCAAAGGGCTTGGAGTGGGATCACGTATGCATCATCAGGGCTGAAGAAACCGTGGTGCCGAACGAGAAGAGCACAGAGTCCGAGGAGCGTCGCTTGTTCTACGTGGCCATGACCCGTGCGCGCGACCGTCTTGAGATGAGCACGGCGAAGAAGAATCCAACCTCTCGATTCGTTCTTGAAGCCGGTGTGTCGAAATAATCAGCTAGACTTTTCCCGACAGCACGAAGTTCAGAATTTCGCCGGCATTGGGTTCGCCCCAAGTTTCGTGTGCCACCCATTCGAAAAAATTCGATTCCGCTGCCTTGGAGGGCTTCTTGCCTGCGACGACCTTCAACTCCTTCACAGAACACTGATCGTTGTAACGCGAGAGCATCGCCGACTGATCGTCAGCGGATAGTTCCCCAAAGTAGCCCTGCGCATGCGGAATGCGAGCTGCGAGGTATTGCGCCCGCGCATCCTCTTCATTCTTTGGGCTTCGTGCCAACGGCTTCTGCTGCTGTTGACCAGCTCCGGCAGACTCAGCCTTGCCCGCGCCCTTGCCCCAATCCTCCGTAAGCGACTTGCGAAAGTACGCCGGGATGTTATCCAACGGCGGAACACCCTTCTTCGCTTGTCGAGCGCGCGTGTAGCTGATTGCCTCCAGGATGCGTTCGGCTCCGAACGTGCGAACGAGGCGCTTGGCCTCGGAATGCGGGACACCGAACTTGACCACTGTGTTGACTAGGTCTTGGTGAGGCTCCTCCTCCAGTGCGCTCACTTTGCGACTGATCTTGAATTGAATCTCACCGACGGTTCGGCCGACCTTGTGCTCGATCAACTCGATCTCATGGTCTGATACATCATTGATTTCGGCAATACTCGGCGTCAACACCGCTCGCTTGAAGATCTTGTATTCCTTGTATTTGGTCTCGCTCTCTTCGCGTCCGAGTATGAGATTGCGAAAGGTGGCCAGTGGGATACGTGCGGTCAGGCCTATCCGTTCGAACCGTACAGTGTTCTCCCACAACGCAAGCGAATAGGACCGCCGGAACAGCTTGGCGATCCGCATGTCGATCATTGCGTACCGTTGGGGATCCAGTAGCTCCTCACTGATCTGCGGAGCGAACGAATACGACAAGACGGAGCCCACAATCTTGGCGCCGGCAATGAGTGTTGAACCCGTCCATGTCGACGTGCCGTCGCTATTGAGCTGATCCCAATCCACGACAGTGCGCATCAACGATTTTGCGGTCTCTTTGATGTATGCGTTGTCCTTCGTGGTGAGGTCGAGCGCTGCCATCATCTGAGGGATAGAGACCTGAAACGTGTTGTTTGTTTCTCGGCCTGCCAGGCGTTGCTCGATGGCGTTCTTGATCAGTGCATTGAAGATGCGGCGCTGCTGGAGCGACAGCGCACTACCTACCGGTGAAACGTGGATCGCTTGAACCGCCTTCTTGAACGGCTCAGGAGCCTCCTGTTGTTGAAACAGGGCGATCTGGGAACCCTTCTTTGCTTCGGGTACGCGTGCCATGACCTAGTGGGTGGGTTCGCTATAGGTGAAAAACTAGGGGTAGATTTTTCACCTATAGCGCTCGTTTGGCAATCTTACGTTGCCAGGAAGGGACAGCGCTCGCTGCCTGAGTGTTCGACTCTTGATCTCGCTCTCCCCAAAAACGTTCACCTTTTACGCGGGCTTTCGGCCCCGCATTCCTCGAAAGGTGAACGGATTTGGGGGGGCTTTCCGCAGTTGCCCGTCCATCTATTGTGCTCCATAGCGCTCATTTGCCCATTTCGTAAGCATTGGAAGGGGCGACAGACTCTTGAAGTCGTCTCGGGTGCGCTTTCGGAGCCAATTGCCCCAAATCCTTTCACCCTTCCCCTCCCCAAATCCTTTCACCTATGCCCGGGAGCCTGGGGCTGGATGGAAGTGGGTACTCACGGGGTTACCCCAAATTCGTTCACCTATGGAATCCCCAAATCCTTTCACCTATGTTTGCAGGCATGGATTTGTGCGGGAGTGCCTGCTCGCATGCGCCCCAAATCCTTTCACCTTTCATCTCCCCAAATCCGTTCACCAAGCGGGTCCAACCTACGGTCTCGTGTGTCGCACCTGGGCTGTACTCTAGGGTGGCTCTCCCCAAATCTGTTCACCCTCGCCATCCCCAAATCCTTTCACCTTTAGGGTTCGCTGGCGGCGCCCCAAATCCGTTCACCAAAGCCCCAAATCCACAACCCCTTGGCCCCAATGGCTTTCACCGTAGCCCCAAATCCACAACCGGCGTTCCCCAATGGTGTTCACCCAATCCACAAATCTATGCACCATATGACCGGCAAAGCCTTACTGGGCTTGGGTTTCCGGAGCCTAAATGTTGTTTAAAGGTTTAAAGTGTTTACGTAAACAAAGTAAACGCTGCGTCTCTTTCAGAGAGCGTCAAAAAAAGACAAAGACCCAGGTACACCTGGGCCTCGTCGTTGAAAAACCTGCATACAGCGTGCTGTTGCTAGCCCGCTGATGGCTCTACCAACTCTTGGTCAACCAGTGCCTTCAGCTTCTCAGCCAGCGCCTCTTGTTTATCAGCCGGAATTTCCTTCAGCTCCAAGCTAATTCGGCCGTCAGGAAATGTCTTAAGTTGGCCGCGCTGCACACCATCAGCTTTGAAATCGAAAAGCTGGTGGTAGCGAGTGCGACTTCGCTTCGCGGTAGCGCCCGGGCCTTGCAGGTTGCGCAAGATGAGCTCCAATTCGCGCACCGTTCTCTTGCCTTCGATAACTGCCGTCAGATGACGATCAGCGCCTTCCTCCCCGACACGGTCGAAGATCAACTTGAGGCAGTAGGCCGCCTGCAACCCCACACGATCAGCACTTTCTGCCATGCGCTCTAGAATGGCTCTCGGCAGTGCGTTCAGCGAAAGAACCTTGCTGACGTATGCCTTGTCTTTGGTGACCTTCTCAGCCAGCGAATTTTGATCCGCGACCACCTGTTGCTCGATCAATTGCTGCCACGCAATCGCGTCATCGAAGATTGACTGCCGCTCGTGGTCGTTGTTCGCTCGGTAAGCCGTGGTGTAGAGGTCGATGGGCAGTACGTCATGACGTTCTTCGGCATCGATGTGCGTCTCGCCCAGCGATCTCTTCGCACGCAGCCGACGCTCGCCGTCGATGATCACATACTTGCCAGGGAACTGAGGTAGGCGCGTGAACTTGATGGCCTCAATTTGGCCTTCCCTTTGAAGGGTTAGGGCCAACTCTTGGATTTTCGCCTCTGGATAGAAGACGCGAGGGTTGTACGGGTTCGAGACGCAATCGGCAATTGCGATGCTCTTGCGCCCACCAACTGCGGACGCAGTTGGGCCGGCAGCAGGTTCCACCGTGTTGGCGGTTGTCTCGGTAACGGGTTGAGATTCTTGCTCCTGAGGGGAAGCCGGAGGCGGTTCCTGCTCTCGCTCGCGAGTCTGAATGGCCTGCTGCTCGTTCTTGAACCCCTTAATCAGCCCGCTCGCGAGGGTGAGCTTTGGGATGGGCTGCCCCTTTGTTGTCGAGGCGCCTTGCACTTTAGTGTCCTTAGTATTCTTAGACATTTTCCACCTTTTGCGAACGCGATTGAGTGATGTGCTGCGTCAACTCAAGGACCAGCGACTCGATTTCAGCGCGTGCTTCCTTCAACCCCTTCATGTATCGCCCGCACTCATGTGCGGTAGTCCCAAGAGCAAACAGCTGCCGATAGATTTCACGTTGGGCAATTTGACTCTGGAGCAGATGCGTACCAACGTCTTGCTGGTTCAGCAGCGAAAGGATTTCTTCTCGCATGCGTGTACGGCCATTGATGTTGTTCAGCATCAGTGCGGAAGCTAATTCCGGATTGATGCGCCGTTTGATGTTCTTGATTTCGTTAATCATTGCCAGAGTGCTGAACAAGTCAGCCGGCGATGGCCCCATTGGGATCAGGCAGAAATCTGCGATGCCGAGCACCTCGGGCGTTCGCGGGTCCTCAAGGTTACCAGGGCAGTCCACAACGACAAGATCGTATTTGCCTTGCAATTTTTGGATTTCGTTTCCGATCTTAGAACCTGCGGGAGCGAGACTCGCCACCGAAATCTTGAGAGGCTCCTCACCGCTTGTTGCCCATCGCAATGAGGTGTTCTGAGGATCTGCGTCGACTAGAGCGACGTCCGTGCCTCCAGATTGGAAGGCAGATGCGAGATTGAGACTCAGCGTTGTCTTACCTACGCCACCTTTTTGGTTTGCGATTGCAATCGTAAATGCGCTCATAGGTTCTCCAAGGTTTTTGTGATTTTAGCGAGACTTGCTGTGAACTCAAGGAATTTCTTATCTCTCTTAGTGTTTTTCTCATCAGCCGTTGTAAATGAGTTGCCACGTGGAAACTATCCTCGTCATGCACTGTGGACTGAACTTTGCGACCAGTTTCCACGTGACAACCCGTCACATCTTTCCTGACGCTGGAGTGCAGTTGTCACGTGGAAACTCGTGCCAAGCATACGTTGCATGTGCGGTTCGGGCGAACGGGCTTCGTGGCTGACGGGAACACTTGGAGCTATTAGCCGAATCGGCGATCGCAATGACGCGAAGTCTGGGCGAAACTTTTACGGATCTACCGAACCCCATTGGTAGCTGCCACCTGGAAACGCGATGGGCCCCTTTGCTGGCGTCACTATCCAGCATCTATGTGATGCAATAGAAGGTTCAGAAGTACGGTCTCTGGCGGCAGTCGGCGACAACATGTCGCATGATTCTGCGTGCGCATGACACTCGTCTGATAAGTTGTCACGTGGAAACTGCAGCAATGCAGCTGGGGATGCTTGCGGGGCGAGTTTCCACGTGACAACTCATTGAGGGGTTCACGGGGGCTCGCTATATACTGAAAGTTAGCCCAATGAAGGACGGGCTTCGTTTGATCTTGGCGCCAGCTTAAGGACAGTGCCGGCTAAGCCTGCAAAGACGGGGAAGTTGCGGCCCCCGCATTCGAAAATCACGAACGCTTCCAAAACCCCCGCAGCTCCTTCATCCGAATGGCCTCTTCCGACGTCACGTAGACCGTCGTGGTGTCGAGCGACTTGTGCCCCAGGTTCTGCTGCATGATCTCGACCGGCGTGCCGGCGGCAATGGCATGTGATGCGTGTGAGTGTCGCAGCCAGTGCGTGCTGGCTTCGTTCAGCCGTGCTGCTCCCTGCGGATCGGTTGCCTCCAACTCGGTTGCGCAGGCCTGGAAGAAGCGCTTGATCTGCCGGTAGAGCACACCCGGCGTCAGCGGAGCGGCAGGGCTCGCCGTGTCCCGCTTTGCCCACGGCGCACGCTCAGCCTGATCGGTCGCGTGGCCGAGCAGGGCCACCGGCTCACGAATCTGGGCGGGGTCGCTGGGGAAGCCGCGGGAGTCCAGGTACGCGCCCAGCGCGTGCACGACCTCATCGGGCACTGGCACCTCACGTACACGCGACCCCTTGCCGACCACGGTCAGCCACCAGCCGTCCATGCGTTCGCCGGAGCGGGGGAGGGCGAGACTGCGCCATGCCAGGTCGGCCGTTGTCGCTCCCACGATCTCCGCGAGACGCAAGCCCGTGGCGTAGAGCAAGGGCAAGGCGACCTGCAGCCGCAGGTTCGATGACGTGCGCTCCAGCAGGAACAGGCGCTCCACCACAAACGCCCATTGGTCCTCGGTCAGACTGCGCCCAACGTCCAGCTGTGGTTTGCCACCATTCGTCGCCCGCACGCCGCCCCACGGATTGCCGCTCAGATAGTTCTTGTCGTTGAGGTACCGGTACAGGTTCTGCAGCACGGTCAGGGCATAGGCCTGCGACTCGGGCGACAGCTTGCCCTCGAACGGTTTCCAGCTCGGCGTCCACCGTTCCCGAGAGCGTGGCGCACACCAGTCGTCGGGCACGTCGGCCAGGAAATCGCGGTAGGCGACGCAGTCCTCAGTCGTCATCGACGAGAGCGGCTTGCGCCGAATCCAGATGGCCCACAGCAGAAAGCGTTCTGCCTCCTTGCGATAACTGCGCTGGGTGTTGGACAGGTAGTGCAGCCAATCCAGCGGGCCGGGCTCGGTGATGACATCGCGCCGGCCGGTGCGCCGCCGGGCGATCTCGGCAGGCGGCAGCCCCGGTTTCGAGCGCAGCCAGGTGAGTACCGCCTCGTAGTCGTTCTGGGCGTCCAGCAGGCACTCGACCGGGGGCCGCCGGAAACGGCCGTTACTGCCGTCGAGCGCGGCCGGCACAACGATCTTTTCCAGGGGCAGGAGGCCAGTGCCGGATGCCACCACGCGGTCACGCTCGTGCGCGGTGAGTTGCCGGCGCGGGATCCGGGCGTGTTCGCCCAGTTTGCGCGCCAGCGTGTCGGCGTTCGCGCGCAGGAAGCGCTCGATGGCGTGGGCTTTCTTCTCGCCGACCCCGCGCAGCGCGCGGAACCAGCCGCCGCCCAGGCTGTTGATACGGTCGATCAGGGTGCCGATGGTGGCTACGCCGGCGGCCTCCAGCCGATCCGCGACGCCCGCGGCCAGCCACGCGTGGCAGTGGTCGTCGACCCGCACCGGCTCCGCCAGCACCTGTTCCAGGTCGGCCAGCAGGCGCAGCTGCCGCTCCATCAGCTTGGTCCGGCGCTCGGCCCGCTGCACCGCGTCTCCGAAGCGCTCCCGATAGGCTTCGAGCTGCTCCTCGATGCTGAAGTCATCCAGCCCGTTCTCCAGCGCGAACTCCTCCAGCGCTGGCAACGCGGGTCCGCGCTGCGCAAGGCCGGAGAGGTCGATGCGGATCAGGCGCACCTTGCCGTAGTGGCCGGCGCGGCGCACGGCCGCCGCCAGTTCAGCGCGCAGCCAGGCGGTCATGCGCCGTACCTTCGGGTGCGCGACGAAGGTCTCCTGCGTCAGCTCGGCCTGCGCCTCCAGTTCGCCATCGATGGCCAGGTAGCGCGCCCACATCGGCCGGGCATCCAGCCCCTGGACGACCGCGCGCAGGAACGCGAAATGGCCACGGTGGAGGTGGCGTCGAACGACAACGCGGCGGCGGGTGGGTCGAGTGCGCTTTATTTCACTTTGCAGCGTCTCGAGGCTGGGGGGTGGTTCAGGGTTGTGGTCGGGGTCGAGCGGGTCCATGGGCGGCGAAGCGTTGTCGGGCTTGGGTTTCCGGGCCTGTTGGAAAACGCGAAAAAGTGACGTTCTCGAAAGCGTACATTAATTTCACAGTACATGATAAGAATACTTATCAACCACAGTAAAAAGCGCACTTCACTCGATGGAGTGCGCTTTTAGGCATGTTAGAATCAGCCCAATAGCCTCCATCCAGACCGAAATGTCGTCGCCGACCTCAAAAATGGCGGCCCAGCGCCAAGACTGGGACACTGCCGAAAGCCGCTGCGCTGAGCGTCGCGAGCTGGCAGGCGCGGCGGCCAGCGCGGCCGTCGCGGTAGAAGAGGGGGTAACGGTGCGCTTCCGGCCGATCGGACGGACGGACGTCGATGCTGCAGATCGCTGGACCTTCGGAGGCTATGCCCCAGGCTGGCTATGGTCCCGCGAGTTGACACGGGCTCGCCGTCGGCCGCGCCGCGTGGAGGCCGCCGTTTATGCGGAGTTGCCGGATCACACGCATGTCTTGTGTGGCTTGATCCTGGGGCGGATCAGTAATCGACACGTGGTCGCGTCGATCCACCTGCTCAGCCGTGCGCCGGCACCTAACCCGCTGCAGGGCCGCTTTGCCAAGATCGCAGTGCGCTACCTGGAATTCTGTGCGGCGGCGTTTGACTGCACGACGGCCTCATTGCAGCGGCCCATTCCCGAGTTGGTAGATTTCTACAAAAGCCTGGGCTACTCACGGGTCGTGGAGAAAAAGGGTAAGATTGAGAGACTTGAGCGCGATCTGGGGGCAGTCCTGTCCGCAATGCGCAAGGGAGATCAACCATGAAGCCGACAGCACGCAAAATTCGACGCCAAGCGCTCCTGGCCGAAAAGCCGGAACAGGTCGCCGCGCGCCTCGCCGTGTTCGCCAAATTGACGCGCGAACAGGCGGTCGCGCGCCGGTCGGTAGTGGAGCCCAAAGTAGCAGGATCGGTGTTGGCAGGCCGGCGCGTAAGGGTTGCAGGCTGAGGCCACACTCGCACGTTACAGGAGCCGCCTTCGGGCGGCTTTTTCATATCTGCAATGACTGCATCAGTGCTGAACCATGATCTTTCGGGGGACTTTGAGCGCCTGCTCACGTTGGTGATGCAGCTCGTTGAGTCCCAGGCCGGGCAGCAGATCCCGGTGGACCAGCTTTGGATGAACGATGCGCAAGTGCTGGGCAAAAAATTCTGTTACCACGTAGCCTCGCTGCGCCTGATAGCCCAACCGGTCCAAATCGATATTGCCGGGTATGGCGCAGATCTTCACATCGACCACAGTTCCGTGATGATTCTTGCGCGCGCGGCTCTGGAGACCTACCTCACGTTCGCCTACATCTACGGCAGCAAAGATGTGGAGGTCCGACAATTCCGCCATATGATCTGGCGTCGTGCCGGCCTACTGGACCGACAGGCGTATCCGGCACGTGCGCCAGAGCACCAACAGAAGTTGGCCGACGAGAAGACAAGGATCGATCAACTCCAGATCGAGATCGAAGCCCACGGCGTCTGGCAGCAGTATTCCGAACCGATGCGTAAAAAGGTTCTGAAGGGCGAATGGCGCGCCGGCCAGTCTTGGATCGACACTGGCATCGCCGCCGGTTTCCACCCCGTCTATATCCGCCAAATCTACAGCTTCCTCTGCGGCTACGCGCACTCGAGCTGGCTCAGCATTCTGCAGATTCGCGATGCACAAGCGCTTTGCGACCAGGAGGCGATGGCCGCTAGGTTCGTAAGCGTGGCCCTCGTTTTCATGAGCTTCTTTGCAACGAGCTACGTTGCCTTGTTTCCGCAGGCTGAGGCGGTCCTGGCCAGCAACACCGAAGCGGCCAACCTTGCCCAGCGGTGGCATCTGACCGCTGATCGCCAGTCTGCCCTGTATGGCACAACGAACTGAGCTTGCCGATTCGCCTATGCCCGCCGACCAAAACCCACCTGCTAAGCAATTCCCCCGGAACGAACGAGTGCCGGTGGCGCGCGCGGTTGCCACGACGATAGAACATGCCACGGCCGCCCAAGTCAAAGCGCTGGCGGAGCCGTTCAAGGGAACCTCGGTGGGTCAACGGTTCTTCGGACCTGGCTGGATCGGTGAAGATGGCGTTGCTTGCATAGTGTTCATCGCCCAGGACCGTGACACCATCCAACGGCTACGTCGACAGCGGACGTGCGTCGCAATTGGTTGGCGTTGGAACAACACCCCCTCCATGGTGTTTTCCTTTACGTTGATGACAGAGGGAAAGAATCCCCATCCCCACACACGGTGGATGCGGCCGAGCGCTGATCCAGTGGTTGCGGCGATTCGCCAGCGCGGTCGCTTTCGCATGATCGCCGTTTCGCCGGAGGGGTACCAAACTGTTTGGTTTGAGGCGCAGTTGCATTCGGGTTTTGGGGAAACCGCTCCCTCACTCCAAGGCATGGAGCAGCAATGGCAACATCCGGTGCCTGGACTGCAGGGGTCACGCGAGGGTCAGCGATTCGATCCATTCGAGCGCGAACGAAAGGCTGACACAACCGATGCCGCTCCTGCGATCCCGCTTTGGGCGGAACCCGCGTCAGACGTCTGGTCGGAGCTGAACTATGACGGGCCCTGGGCAGGCGACCTAAATGCAACAGACAAGGCTCGCGTCGCATGGGGCAGGCAGGTGTATCGGAATCGCCGCCTCGCCGCTGGCTTCGTGCGCGGAATTGCAGAGCGACAGGCATATGACCGCGTACCACCGGTCGTCACGGAAGAGGGCAACTGGCTCGGTGAGGGCATTATTGCCGAGCAGGGCAGGGTGCTAGTGGCGCGTGCGCCATTGATCGGACGTTGGCTGGCAGCATTGGCGGGTCCAGCCCCCGATGCGGAAGCTGCGTATCGGGCGTGTGTTGAGGTGCTGCATGACACGTACGCGCTGTTCTGTTTGCTCGACAAGCTGATTCCGCTGCTCAACGATGCGGGCGACCAAATGTTGTCCGAAGCCGCACGTTGGACGTTCGAGGCTGCTCTGTTGGATGACAAGATCACGCAGGGCGGCACCCACCGGCCCTGGTTCGCCAACACTGGGCAACACGGTTTGGAATTGCGTAGTGCGCCGTTCAACCTCGAAGCGTCGCTGTCCGACATCGAGGAGATGTGGCGCAGCGGTCTGGACATGCTGGACCTCATTGACGCGGGCCAGCGCCTCGGGCCAAACGATTTTCCGGTCCCGTTGTCGGATGTCTGTGAAGCCATGCGCGGCGTCGCGCTCGATGGCACCGAAGACGAAGCTGAAGCGACGATTCAGGCGATGCTGCGCGAAGCACAGGAAGCTCGGCAATGGACTATCCCGTGGGGCGCACGAGTAGAAGTGGCGTTCGGCCCATTCGTGGCGGTGCGGATCTTTGAGAACCAAGGCGAGTTCGCGTGCCAATTTCTCGACGCAGCGCAGCGCTACCACCATGTCGCGATTGGCATTGCCAGCGATCCGCCGCGCGCAACAGGTGGCCGCTTGATCCGCCCGCGCGATGATGATGGCGAAGTGACGTGGAACACGGACGCCGAGTTGAGCTTGCAGTTGATCGCAGCTGCGATCATCCGGGACTTTCTTGTGGTGGAGGAGCGAGAGTCGCTGTTTGGTACGCGAACGACAACGCGCCGCAGCCGTGGCCGTGACTTGACGACGGTGGTGTACCTGCCGCGCGTACGCTATAGCCGGCCCAATCTACGGCAGGCGACACAACACGCGCACGAATCTGGTCGTGCCCCACACGCTGTCACTCAACACCTGCGCCGGGCGGCAACAACATCGGCGACTCAGCGTTTTCTCGCACAGCGGTATGGAATGCACCTTCCAGAAGGGTTCACATTCGTGCGCCCACACACTCGCGGGGCAATGGCGGAGGCTGAGCGGGTGCGTGTCTACCGCAGCCGCTCGGCATCGCGCATGATCTACGAAGAGGTATCAACCGCGCCAGAAGGTGCGCGGCCGGCATGGTTTGAGTTCGAGCGGGATTGTATGCAACTGCTCAGGGAACGAGGGCTGCGCGTGATTCACCAGGCCGCCAGTCGGGATGGCGATGGTGGCGTCGATCTATACGCGGTTGACGAGAGCGGCCAATCTTGGATCGTACAATGCAAATGCTGGGCGGCGCATCGCAGTGTCGGCCCGGAAATCGTGCGTGAACTGCATGGGGCCATTGCCTTTGCTGATCGCGGCAGCAGCGGCACCAGCAAAGGGATCGTCATTACCACAAGCCGCTTTACTTCGGGGGCCGCCGAGGTCGGGCGCGAGTTTGGCTTCGAACTAATCGACGGCCAGCAATTTGCTCAGTGGCGCCAAAATCGGCATTGAAGTTGGTTCACTGTATGAGCGAGCACCTTGCCTTGCGAACGTGCGCGCTATCATCGAACGGGCCAAAACCCTCGAAGCACTCCCATGAGATCCCACACACGATGGCTCGCCTGCAACAGTTGTGGCGTCCTGCGTGACCACGTTCCCGAAAATGCCGGCGTAACATCGTTCGACGCGGCACACCGGGTGCAGCTTTGGATCTGCACGATTTGCGGCGCTGCCCACCCGGTCGCACCGGAGCATAGTGATCAGGCCGACCGCGAGCGATTGGAGCGCCTAGGACAGTTGCGACTAATTGAATGAAGAAAGCTTGTCGGCACCCGTTTGACACCGCATTCGGTCAATCGCGTTGCTGAACTATCAACACACACAACGATGAAGGAACGCGGATGAAGTTCTACCATTTCACGTCCGTCTCGTACGCCGAAACGATCCTCTCGATGGGGATTTCGCGTGGCCACGTGAAGCATGGTGACGGAAGCATTCGCAACTCAGTGGTCTGGCTGACGACGGATCCCGATGCTGATGGTCACGGCCTGACGACAGGCGACAAAACGTTGACCGCGAGAGACATGGAGTATCTGACCCGCGTCGATGGGGTCGCACCCAAGAATGGCATCGTCATGAACAAAACCCGAGTGCGCCTGACGGTGGAGATGTCGGCCGACACAGCCACTCTGATGCCCTTTGTCGAGTACTACGCGCGTCGTGGCGAAAAGCCCGATGAAGCCAAGCTTATGGGCCTTTCCGCATACGTCGAAAATCCTTGGCGTCTGCCTCTCACGAGACGGCGGCATTTATTGAAATCGACCACAACCAAAGAAGGCACGTGGTGGCTCTCGTTTGCGCCGATCACCGCCTCCGAGATTACGCGGGTCGAATACAACAGCCCGGCTGGGTTCGTAGACTACGACTTTGAAGCGCATGGCCGGCAGCACTTCCATGACGCAGGCTTTGTGGTGCCCAGCGCCGCCACGCTACAGTCGCTGCACCCCCTGGTGCCCTGCGACTATCCCTTCGAGAAGGCGAAGGCGTTCGCTTTCTGCTTGGACACGAAGCGCGTTCGACGTGGCGACTGGTGCGCCGGCGTTCGGAATGAGCCACCCGAACGCTGAGGCCTTGGCCAAGTGGGTACGCGACCACTCGGACGAGTTGCTCGACTGCTGGGCCCGCGCTGTTGACGTGTACTACAGCTACTACCCGAAAACAGGGATGCCTCGCCCCCCAGTTCGGTTGAACCCGTAACTACGGGTGCGGGCCTAGCGATCCTGCGCTGTCGAGGGGGCCGCCGCCGCTTCGCTGGCGCGGCCTGTCTTTGATGTAGTCGTCGACTCTTTCGCTGCGGTGGATGTTGAGTGGAAAGCGGCACCAAACTTGTCGCTGAAGTCGTGCCAGCCGGTCACGACCGTCACGAGGGCACTAAACGCGACGAAGGCAGCAACAGGCCACCAGGCAAGGAACGCGCCGACGGCCCTTGCTACCAGGCTTGGCCGAGTCGTCATCGCCTTCTCCGCCGATTGGTAACGGTCTCGGCGCCGCAGCATTCCGATGCGCCAACGATCCCACCGCGAACCACCGTCGAGCACACTGGATACGCGCCAGTATCGGAACGCGTCGGCCACGGCTGCGTCGATGACGCTTTGTGTGACATCGTTCGGGCCCACGAACACTCGCCAAACGATGAGCTTTTCGGGCTGCCGCATGAATTCAGACTCGTACGGATAGAGCAGCACGGCGACATTGCCGGTTTTGGCTTGAGAGAACACAAGTGCGGCTCCGTGCTCCGCCGCTGTCGAGCCCTGTTTTCTCAGCGAAGCGCCCACCGGATGCTGGCCTGGGAATAGGGTGACAGTTCGGTGCTCGCGTTCGACGCGCACGTATAGCCGTTCGAGGTAGCCTGCTTGCTCGGCTGCAGTGATGACCTTCTCAAATTTCTCTTGCAGAGCCGGCTTCAGTACGACGTTCCAATTGATGAACTTGTAGCGGCGCACGTCCGCGCTACGCTGGGGAAAGAGAGACAAGACATCCTCATGGGTTGCGTTGGGCACACGCGCCAATGAAAACGGGAGGCTTGGCCTCCCGTTGGCACGAATGGCAGCGGAGGACTTACTGAGCGGCGTCCTTCACCTTCTTCAGCGGGCGCACCTTGACACGCACGCTGGCCGGCTTGGCCTCGAACCATTGCTCTTGGCCCGTGAAAGGGTTTTTGCCGAAGCGACGCTTGGTGGCCGGTACCTTCACGGATACCACCTTGAAGAGACCAGGCAGCGTGAACTCGCCGGCGCCTTTCTTGTGCAGCGCACTCAGGATGGTGTTCTCCAGATGCAGGAGCACGGACTTCACGGCCTTGGCCTCAAGTTCTGTCTGCTCGGCCAAGTGACTCACCAGGCTGGCTTTGGTGAAGGTGTCCTTCAGCGGCTTGATGGTCGGGGCCGCGGCGGCGGCGGTCTTCTTTGCCGGTGCGGCTTTCTTTGCTGCGGTCTTGGATTTCGTCGCCATGGAGTGCGTAGATTTCAAGGTGGTTGACCATCGCGAGATGGCGAATTGTGCGCGCTACTGCGTGCGAGGGAAGAATAGCAAGGCCAGTCGTGCTGGACAACGGGACTCACCGTCTTCATTTAGTCAAGAGGGGCCTCGTAGCGGGGCGCGCGGATCTGCGCGTCGATCCAAGCATCCTTTACCACCGTATCGAGAACGGTCGGGGGAATATCGAACCACTCCGACACGAAATGTACGGCGTCGGCCTCTAGGCCCGCCCATGCTCGTGCTTTTGCCACCCAGCGCGGTCCGACCTGAATTGGAGTGCAGCGTCCGGGCGTGACGTGGAAATAGCTGACGCGGTGCGCGGTGGTTGATTCGATGAACCACATACGGCGGATGCCGGCGTCGTCTCTGGCGCAGCCGAGACGCAATCGGGCGCCTTGCTGCTCGAGCGCGCGCAACGCACTGACCAACGAGGCATCGGTCGGCCGGTACCAGACCGAGACCTTGCGCAGCACGGCGTGTTCACCTTGCGTGGCGCCCAACCAGTTCACGGCCGCGACCAGGCGGTGGACGCCGTTGGTGCACGTCACAGCCCCGCCGTAGGCGGCCAGCTTCAGTTCGTACGCTGCCTCAGGGGCGGGAAATGATTGGTGGCCGATTTCCGATTCGCAGTAGTCAATGACGCGCTCGTCCCAGCCAAAACCGTGCAGGTCCTGCAGCATGCCGCGCCACGTCAAGGCCTTGCTGAAATTCCGATGCGTTAAGCCAACCACGGCGGCGATGGGCACGTCGACGTAGACCCGCTGGGTTGATCCTTCAGTCGTGAGGAGATCAAGGACCGGGCCCAGCTCAGTGCGCTTCCAGACCGACTGGTCCAATACCGTGCAACTGGAGTCAGATGCTGCCGCGCGGATGCGCGCAAGGCCCGGTGCCTTTCGCATCTGCGCGGCTTGGTCTTGGCCATAGACGACATCTTGAGCGCGATGCATTGCATCATCCATCATGGTGCTTGCATCTCCATTGCTGTGTCATTCGGCAGCAGAATGTCGTTGACTTGGTAGCCGTCCGCTCGCAAGAGTGCGATGAGTCCGTCGGACCCTGGCAGGTGAGCAGCACCAACCGCGACCACCGCGCCGCCGGCGTCGAGGGCTTGGCGCAAGCGCGGCATCCAGGACAAATTGCGGTCGTGGACCATCAGGCGGTGATAGATCGCCGCATCCTCTGGAGATTCGTTACCCAGACTCGCGAGAGCGGCGATCCTCTCATAGTCGCCGCGATTGAATGCGATAACAGCTTGACGGAAATCCTCTCGCTGGCGGGCGATGTTCAAGCCGCCCATCAGCAGGCGCCAATAGATCCGATCCGGGACCGCGCGTCGCCGGTTTTCCAAGTCGGTCTGATCTTCGAGAGGCACTATCGCTACGTTGTAGCGCAGTGCCGCTATCGCGAATATCGCGTCTCTGGACAGGTTGCTCAATTCTGTGCAGGGAATCCAAGCGTACGCGGCGGCCATACGCGGACTCTTGTGCTGCAGCATTTCGATGGCCAGGTCGGGACGTTGAGGTGCTGCGCATTTCGCGCGCAGCTGAAGAAATTCAACCTGTGTATCGGTCAATGACCGGGCCCATGGTGCACGAGAGGCCCGACCAGCAAACACCTCGGGGTCCAGTAGATCGGCGCCCTGGAGTTCGACAGGCTGTGGACCTTGGGCCCTCGAACTTTCAATGACAAAACTTGTGGCGCCCTGGAGCACCGACATCGCCGGCTGGCGCATGCCCTGATAGGGGACGTGGAGAGTGGCGACCAGCACGCTTTTGGCCCCGTTCGGCGCGGTGATTGCGAGTGCGGGTACGCCATCCTGTGCAATAGCCGGTGTGGAGGCGAGGGTGGCGGCACAAACGAATGCCGCCAGTGTGCGAAATTGGTCAACCAGGCCAAACGACCGCAGCATGCGATGACTCCGGATGTGAAGAGGGCTAGGGGAAGGACTGTATGGCGGGCAGGGCGCAATGCAGAGGGGGGCCGTGCCGCCCAGTGGGTAGGTAAGCGGCGTTGCTACGCCCCCTTGCGCCGTGAGTTTGGTTTGCTCGGCGGTTGACCGGTCTGCTGATCTGGTGCCGACTCTGGTGTCGGCTTCGCGGCCTCAATTTGCTCGCGCAGCATTCGCAACTCGGCCTGGGCACCGGCCTCAAGACCGACGACCTCGGTTAGTTTCTCGCGGGTGCGCTCATGCGCGGCCTGCGCTTCAGCCAGTTGGGCACGCACCTGGTGCTCGCGCGATTCGGCGTTGGCCAAGCGCTCGTTGGCCTGGATTCGGGCGATGTCAGCAGCTTCACGCTGCGCATCGGCGACGGCGGCGGTGCGATCGGCAGCGACCCGGGCGGCCTGTTCCGCCGCCAGTTGGGCGCGCAGTTCGCTCAGTTCGCGCTCCAAGTGTGGCAGCGCTTCCAGGCGCAACTCCACTTGCGCGAGCGCCCGACGAACGGCGGCGAGTTCGCCGCGCTCCCGCTCCGACTCTGCATTCAAGCGTTCGATCTCTGCTGCCTGCTCGGCCGCCTTGCCGGCAAGCTTGTCGCGCTCTGTCGCAACCTGCTGCAGCTCCTGCGTCAGGGCGTCGCGTTCAGCTTCCAGAGCCTCGCCAGTGCTGGCCAGCACCGCGTTTTCACTCATGACCTGCGCCAGTGCGGCCTCGGCGTCGGCCGCGGCGTCCTCGGCCACCCGCGAAAACTCGGTGCCCAGTGCGGCCAGCAGGCGGGGGTTCGGATCGCCAATCTTGCGCGCGGCAGGCTTTTGTTGACCCTGCCAAGTAACCAGATGGCGGTGGATGGTGTTCATGCTGCCAGTGCCCAGCCGCTCGCGCACTGCGCTTAGCGTCGGCTTGATTTGCTCGGCGTAGAACAAAATAAAAATGTCACTACGGTTTGGCGAAACTGAGCCAACGCGGGCTCTGTAGTGACAATTTTAATTACGTTGAAAGCGAGGCAATAGCGTCAATAGGCGTAAGCCCGCATTAAATTTGTCAATTGGCATCCTAGACTTCCACTCCCTTCGTAAGGCCTTGATCTTATGGGGAAAAGTCAGTCCTTCGATAGCCCGGTCCCGATCCCGCGACCTCGCGGAGCGCATCGGCGTAGAACAAAATAAAAATGTCACTACGGTTTGGCGAAACTGAGCCAACGCGGGCTCTGTAGTGACAATTTTAATTACGTTGAAAGCGAGG
>NZ_JBSFAI010000010.1:0-214470 GCF_056280165.1 Ralstonia sp. 110700041-2
AATATGGCATTGGGCGGCTTTACCCCGAAGCAGCGGCTGGCCATGGCCGCTTAGTTTCTACTTCTGCCGACTGTGGAAAACGGGGGCATTACCCCCCGACATAAGCCGAGCGCCAACGTCCGGATGCGTCTTGATAACCGCTAAATCCTGTGCATTCAATGGGCCGTCTTTGCGAAGGGCGCTATCCGGCATGGCGATTTTGCCGAGGTCATGCACGAAGCCAGCCAGCGTAATGCTGGCGCTCTGTTCGATGGGTAGACCGATGCCCTCGCACAGCAAAGCACAGTAGCGCGAGACTCTCCAGAGTCGGCCTCCCGAGAATGGGTCCCTGGAGTCAATAACCCAGGCCAAAGCGAGCAGGTTCGAAAGCAACTGCTCGCCGTGTGCCGCATGCTGATTTACATCCTTGTCGTGTTCTGTCTCGACACGAGATTTCCACAGTCGCATTTCTGCCATCCCCCTATCGCTGACCGCCCACAATGGAGAAGCGCCTTACGAAACGGCGGTCAATCCAATCTTTCCAATACCAGACCCACGACCCGCTCCAAGACCATTTGCCCCAGGATGCAATTGCGTGACGGCCTCCCGTGCTTACCAAATACAGCGCTCGCTCCTGCGGCTCCCAATCGACCAGCGTCCGCCCTTCGCAGAAGGCACGAAGGTTCGAGGCCAACACCGGCCCCGCTCGAACAGCGTAGACCCCTGCCTTGGGGCGAGCCGAGTGGTACGCCGCGACGTCTCCTGCTGCAAAAACGTTGGGATGTGATGTGCTCTGGAGAGTCGGTTCAACCGCGATAAAACCTGCGGCGTCTGTGGAAAGCCCGCTTTGTACCGCCCACGCCGGCGCAGAAGCGCCCGTCACAGCAAGGCACGCGTCAACCTTTAGCGGAGGTCCGCTTTCGAAAGTGAGGTTGTCCTTGAACGCAGCCGTAACACGTCGACCGCCAATCCAACCGACCCCAAGTCGATGCAGCAACCGCACGGCGCGAAGACGAGCCACACGCGAGACCCCATCCAGTGGCAGCGAACTGGAGCCGATTAAGGACAGACGCAAATGCGACCAACCCTCGCTGATGGCGCGACGCTGAATGGCAAAAGCAAGCTCGACACCTGCTGCACCGGCGCCGACGACAGCCAGGTCAAAGGGACCATGGTGCGAAGCGATGCGGGAAGCGAGCTCTGGCAAGGCCGCCACAAACGCCTCGATGGGTCGGATTGGGATGACATTTCGTGTGGCTCCGACGATGCCATCGAGCGAGGTTTGCGGCCCCGTGTCGATGGATAGCGCGTCGAAGGGCTCCTGACTCCCGTCTTCGCATGCAATGACGTTCCGGCGCAGGTCGATTTCGATGCCGGATGTCCGATGGAACGGTATCCCAGCCGCTGCGGTGAGGGCATCGAGGCGCACCGCGCACTGTTCGATGTCGTAGTGCCCGGCAATCCAACCTGGGAGCATCCCCGAGTAGATTTGGCGCGGGTATGGCGAAATCAGGTGAACTTCCCATCCGGCAATCGGCTTCTTGCGAAGTTCGGTGAGCACGTGGACGTGAGCATGTCCGCCGCCAAGGAGAACGAGCCGTTTCACGTGTAGTCCTCTGCTGCGGACTCTGTCTGCGCAGCGGTTGTCGACCGAACAGACTCAGAGGAAGCTGCTGCCCGTCTGACACGCCGGTGCCAATTTGACCAATGACCTCTCTCCGAACTGCTGGCTTTCACCTCGGATAGCCGCTCCAGCCGTGCTAAGTCCGAAGGCACGTCAACGTCCCAAAGCATGTCAAGCAGTTCTGCCCTCAGACCAAGTGAAGCCGCACGCTCGAGCGTCGCTCGCAATACATCCGAAGTACTCCATGGAATACCGTCAAACAACGCAGGCTGCGGCTCGTGCAACCCAACGAGCGCATACCCTCCATCCTCCGAGGGGATAAATACCGCGTCATTGCCGCGCAAGAGAGCTTCTCCTGCAAGCCGGAGATGCGCAGGAGAAAGTGCAGGACAGTCTGTCCCGATAAGGAGGAGCGGCCCTGTAGCGCAATGGCGCGCGAAAGCGTCGGTCATCTTGGCACCGAGGTCTCCGTCAGCCTGTATCAGAATCTGAATTCCATAGTGGTGCCGCAGGGCGCGAAAGAGGTGGTGCTCAGTATCCGGTGTGCACCAGAGCGTTAAGGGGCCTAGGTTTGCCGCAATAGCCGTTGCCACTGTGCCCCTGATAAACGCACGCTGCAGATGCGCAGCGCCTGTGGCGCCAAGTGCTGGAATGAGCCTGCTCTTGGCGAACCCCGGCAGTGGCGCCTTTGCAAAGACAGCAATCTGAACGCCAGAAAAAGAACGCCTAGCGCGATGGGATTTGATAGCCATATTGAACCGCCAACTTGTTCGGGTCGGCGCCAAAGAAGAATGCAAGGCGAAGGCGCCACATAAGAAGAACTGTTCGCCAGATGCCATAGCGCTCCCAGCGACGCGCCGAGGTGACAACCCTTTGCCGTAAGCATGCGGGCGGACTCAGCTTCTTGAGTCGTTTGGACATCACGACGTCCTCCATCAGTGGAATGTCCGGAAACGCCCCCGCTTCCTGAAACGCCTCATACCTGACGAACATGGCTTGGTCGCCGGTAGCAATGCCGGTCCACCTGGACCGAACATTCATCAGCGTTTCCACAAGACGAAGTGCTGGGCGACGCGAATCCAGGCGGACGTCAAATCGTCCCCATTGGCGCGGGCCACGTAAGGCACGCGCGACCAGGACATCAGCCGATGACGGCAACAGGGTGTCCGCATGGAGAAACAGCAAAATGTCGGCCGGGCAAGCGGCCGCACCCGCGTTCATTTGAGAAGCACGCCCTCGAGGTGCCAGAAACGCCAGGTCTGCATGTTGGCGGGCGATAGATAGGGTGTCGTCGTCGCTGCCACCGTCGACAACCACGACGCGTGCTCCGCGTTTGCGCATGGCTTGCAGCGCGCGCAGGCGCTCTTCGAGGGTTGGCGCCTCGTTGAGGACCGGCAAGATGATGCATAGTGCTGGCCTCACGTCGTGGTCTCCATGAACTCGTTGCGCCACGAACGGCTGCGATATTCGAATCCGCGCGCCAGTGTCAATTTCATGATTGACTGCCGAGTCGCCAGCCATGGAAGCGCTCCAACCAACCGAGCAGCCGGTGAGGAATATGTGCGCGTTTCCAGGCGCCCGCCGCGTACTTGTTCGCTTCGGAGAACGTCGGATACGTGTGTATGGTCCCCAGAATCTTGTTCAACCCGATGCCATGCTTCATGGCGAGCACGTACTCAGCCAGCAAGTCCGCCGCATGCTCTCCGACGATGGTGACGCCCAGAATCTTGTCCTTTCCGGGCACGGTGAGCACCTTGACGAAGCCGTGCGCTTCGCTGTCGGCGATGGCACGGTCCAGGTCGTCGATTCCGTAAACGGTGGCCTCATATGGGATGTTGCGGTCCGTCGCTTCGGTCTCGTTCAAACCAACTCTGGCAATTTCGGGTTCAGTAAATGTTGCCCAAGGGATGACACGATAGTCGGCTCGAAACTTCTTGAACGGGTCAAGCAACGCGTTGACGGCCGCGTACCAGGCTTGGTGTGCCGCCGTATGTGTGAACTGGTAGGGCCCCGCCACGTCGCCCGCAGCGTAGATATTCGGATAGTTCGTCTGCAAATACCCGTTGACCTCGACTGTTCGACCGAGACTGACACCGAGTTCCTCCAGACCGTACCCCGAGAGATTTGGCGTCCGCCCGACCGCCACCAGCAGCTCGTCAAACTCAATGGCAGACTCAATGCCGTGATGCTCGACAACGAGCCGCTTACTCGCTTCGTCCACCTCAATGCGCTTTGCACCATGTTCCAAGCGTACGTCAATGCCTTCAAGCCTGAATCTTTGCGCAATCAGTTGCGAGACGTCAGGGTCTTCGCGCATCAAGAGGCGAGGTGCCATCTCAACCTGTGTTACCTGGCTGCCCAGCCGCGCAAACGCCTGCGTCAATTCGCAGCCGATGGGGCCTCCCCCGAGAACTACGAGACGGCGTGGCAGCGCCCGGAGGCTCCAGACGTTGTCAGAGGTGAGCACCTGAATCTTGTCGATGCCGGGCAGAGGCGGAATGGTGGGCCGTGCACCGGCGGCGATAACGATGGCTCGCGTCGTGAGGTGTCGAGTCGTTCCATCCGGTTGACTAACCTCCACCTCCCACGGACTGACGATTCGAGCCGCGCCGTTGACGACGTCGACACCAAGACTGGTGTATCGCTCCGCTGAATCGTGCGGCTCGATGCGCTGGATGACGTTCTGCACGCGCTCCATCACCTGCGCGAAGTCGAAGTCGACGCTGGCCGAGCGGGCACCGAAGTCTTGCGCTCGTTGCACATGCGACAGAAACTTCGCGGAACGGATAAGCGCCTTGGACGGCACGCACCCCGTGTTCAGGCAATCACCTCCCAGCTTGTGCTTTTCGACCAGCGTCACCTTGGCACGCATGGCGGAGCCTATGTATGCGGTGACTAGGCCGGCGGACCCGCCGCCAATGACAACGAGGTTCCGGTCGAATCGTCTCGGCTTGGGCCATCGCTTGTAGACCGCTCGCGCTTGGACCGAGTCGGCAATCTTGCGAGCGGCGAGAGGAAACAGGCCGAGCAATGCCAGAGAGCCTAGCAAACCGGGCGAAGCGATTGCAGAGATAGAGTCGACACGCGAGAGCTGCGTGCCCGCGTTGACATAGATGATGGTGGCGGCGAGCATTCCCAGTTGGCTCACCCAGTAGAACGTCCACGTCCGGATGGTCGTGAGCCCCATCAAGAGATTGATGGCAAAAAACGGCACCACCGGAACAAGGCGCAGACTGAATAGGTAGTACCCGCCATCCTTCGCAATGCCAGCGTTCAACGCGCGGAGCCGGTTTCCAAACCGAGCTTGCACCCAGTCACGAATCAGCCACCTGGCGCTGAGAAAAGCGGCCGTTGCGCCCAGTGTGGACGCGAAAGACGCAATAACCACTCCCCAGAGCGTCCCAAAAATGGCTCCGGCACCGAGCGTGAGAATGGCCGCCCCCGGTAGCGAAAGCGCGGCGGCCGCCGTATAGATTGCAAAGTACACCCCGGCAGCGACGAGGGGGCTTGCATCGCGCCACACAAGCAGGCCGGCTTGGCTATGCTTGAAGCCTTCCAGGCTGAGGTGCTGCCCAACGCCGAGAGCATGCAGCGTCGCTACCATCGCGACGAAAAGGCTCAAAAATACCCACCGTTTATCCAAACGCATCGACGCCTCGAGGTTCGGGGCCCGCGAAAGTGCTGGCCGCACTTGATAGACGATGCAGCGCCAACGTTCCTTACACAGGACAAACGTAAGGAAATCCGCCCCTCAATCGTCAAGAACGACTCAACCTACGGGAGGAGGAGTCATGCGCAGAGCGCGAATTGGCGTGATAGGCGGAAGCGGGTTGTACCGCATGGAGGGGCTTACCGACGTTTCCGAAATAGGCATCAAAACCCCATTCGGCGCACCCTCGGATGCCTTCTTGATGGGACGTCTAGGTGAGGTGGAGGTCGCCTTCTTGGCTCGGCACGGCCGTTCGCACTCGCTGCTGCCGCACGAAATCCCGTACCGAGCAAACACTCATGCCTTCAAACAGCTAGGCGTCGAGTACCTCATTTCCGTATCGGCGGTGGGCTCGTTGGCGGAGGACATCAGGCCTCTGGACCTGGTTCTTCCACGGCAGTTCCTCGACCTCACGAAACAGCGCTCATCGACATTTTTTGGCGGTGGGGCGGTCGCGCACGTATCGATGGCCGACCCAGTCTGCGCCCAATTGGAGCAGACGATGGCCGACGCGGCCACTGAGGTTGCGTCGAATGACGTCCAAGTCCACCGAGGTGGCACCTACGTGTGCATCGAAGGTCCCGCATTCTCTACACGGGCCGAGTCGCATTGGTATCGTTCGATGAATGCGTCGGTCATCGGCATGACGAACATGCCGGAAGCGAAGCTGGCGCGCGAAGCCGAAATCGCCTACGCAACGCTGGCGCTCGTCACCGACTGGGATTGCTGGCATCCCCATCAAGCCTGTGTCACCGCAGAGTTGGCGATTGCCAACCTTCAGCAGAACGCTACGCGGGCCCAGCAAGTCGTATCGGCGACCGTGCGGCGGCTGGCCAAGCTCTGGCCAGAATCCTTGGCGCATCGCGCGCTCGACAGCGCCTTGGTCACACCGCCTTCTGCGATTCCTGAAACAACGCGTCGGCGCCTGGGGGTACTGCTAGCCCGTTTCGATACGTCAGCGCAGGGCAATGCACTAGCGAAATAAGCACGCACACCTGTAAGCCGACGGGGCACTCCTTCGTCTATTCGAACGTAGGGCAGCGCGCCGCTGTTATCTAGCAGTCAGCAACCGAACGGCCGCCGAGTCCTGCAGGCTCAAACCATCGACACCGAATCATGGAGATTCAAATGAACTTGCGCATTTCTTCCAAGGTGCCCGCCGCCGCGCTGGCCCTCGCCCTGGGCGCCGCCTTTGCGGCGCAACCGGCCTTGGCCCAATCGGCCGAGAAGGAAAAGTGTTTTGGCGTGGCACTCAAGGGCAAGAACGACTGCGCAGCCGGCCCCGGAACGACCTGTGCCGGTACCTCCAAAGTCGACCACCAGTCCAACGCCTGGTCGTTTGTTCCGAAGGGTACGTGCGACAAGACGGTCTCGAAGACGTCGCCGACCGGCTTTGGCCAGCTGCAGGCGTTCACGGCCGAGAAGAAGGCTTGACCGTCTTGCAAGCGTCCTAATCATGTTCCCGCTCCTCGCCCCCGCTCCTCATGACACACCCGCAGCTCGCTGCGAGCGTCGTGGGAATTCCCATCTTCCTTCGAGGGCGGGAGTGGGACTGAAGCCGCAGCACACGAAGGAAGTAGTCGAAACGAGGCCGGACGTTGGTTTCTTCGAGGTGCATGCCGAGAACTACATGGTGGACGGTGGGCCGTTTCACCACTGGCTAAGCCGGGTTCGCGAGGCGTACCCCTTGTCGATTCATGGTGTCGGTTTGTCCATCGGGGGCGAAGCCCCTTTGGACGAGGCGCATCTGGAAAGGCTCGCGGTACTGCTTGCGCAATACGAACCTGAGTCGTTCTCAGAACATTTGGCGTGGTCGACACACGGCGACTTCTTCTACAACGACCTACTGCCTATCCGATACGACCGCGTGACGCTCGAGCGGATATGCGACCACGTCGACCAAGTTCAGGAACGTCTGAAGCGTCGCATCCTTCTCGAGAACCCCGCAACCTACGTTGAGTTCGCGGGCAATGAGTTCCATGAAGCTGAGTTTATCCGCGAGGTGGTTCTGAAGACAGGGTGTGGGCTCTTACTCGACCTGACGAACGTCCTTGTGTCCTCCGTCAACCATCACAGGGGCAGTTTGGACTACCTGTCCCGTCTTCCGCTGAATGCAGTGGGGGAGATTCATCTCGCGGGCTTTTCTACCGATAGGGATGCCAACGGTGCCCCTCTTCTGATTGATGACCACGGTTCCCGTGTTTGCCCCACCGTTTGGGACCTGTTTAGGCGCACGATTGCATGGCTGGGTCCTACGCCCACACTCATCGAATGGGACAACAATGTGCCGCCGCTGAGCGATTTGCTCGCTGAGGCGCGGCACGCTGAGCGTGGCTTCAGTCGCCCTCTTCACGGCGAAATCGGGAGACGAGCATGAGTCAGCGCACACAGGCGGCTCAACGCGATTTCGCTCGCGCGCTGTTGGACTCCGAGGCTCCTGTTCCTTTGGGTATCCAGGCGTGGAACAACTCAGACCCGTCCAGGCGGTTTGCCGTGTACCGCAACAACGTCGTGGTCTCACTGGTCGATGCCCTTGCCGAGACCTTTCCCGTCGTTCAGGAGCTGGTTGGCATCGAATTCTTCCGCGCGGCAGCAGCACTATTCGCCCGCCAGTTGCCGCCGAGTTCGCCCATCTTGGCACTGTATGGGCGCGACTTCGCCTCATTCATCGAAACATTTGAGCCGGCATGGTCTGTACCGTATCTGGCCGACGTCGCGAGGCTGGAGTTCACACGCGTTGCTGCATATCACGCTGCAGACGCTACGCCGCTTACTGCGCTCGACCAAGAGTTGGTCGGCGCAAGCGGCGCAACCCTGAGCGCGCTTCGATTCAACTTTCATCCTTCTGCAAGGCTCGTTCGCTCCAAATTTGCGGTGGCTTCGTTATGGGCAGCCCACAACGGAACGGGATTGCTGGAGAGCATCGACATTGACACACCGGAAGACACGCTGGTCTGCCGTGTGGACCTGGAAGTCGAGCTTGTTCGATTGGCGCCGGGAGGGGGCGAATTCGTTGAGGCGCTGATGTCGGGGCACCCATTGGGGGCCGCAGCAGAGTACGCGCTGGAATCACACAACGACTTCAACCTGTCCCTTGCGCTTTCCACGCTTGTGCGACAACAGGCGGTGACGCTCATTCAACTATCGAGGCAGGAGGCAACCTAAAGTGAACAGTTCTCCCATTTGCAAGCCCCTTGTTCAGTGCGTTCAGACGGTCATCCGCATGATGTCGTCTTTCCCTGACACGCTGTTGGCGCTGGTTGCTAGGTTCTCGATTGCCGCTGTGTTTTGGCTTTCTGGCCAGACGAAGGTGGAAGGCTTCAAGCTCAATTTTGTCAGCGGCGAGTTCAGCTTCGGCTTGCCCAGACTGTCGGACTCCGCAGTCGCGCTGTTTCGGGACGAGTACCGGCTCCCGTTGGTGTCTCCGGAACTGGCTGCACCAATGGCGGCGTTCGCAGAGCACTTCTTTCCTGTACTGCTTCTCATGGGGCTTGCCACACGTTTCTCCGCGTTTGGGCTCTTGGTGATGACGCTCGTGATTGAGATATTCGTTTATCCCGATGCGTACCCAACGCACGGTACGTGGGCTGCGGTCTTGTTATATCTGATTGTCCATGGCCCGGGACGATTATCCGTCGATAACTGGCTGGAAAAACGGTTCGCAATCGGCATCCAGCGATGAACTCAGCTATTGGTATCTCATTTCGGACGCGACGGGCCAATCCCTGCGCGGACTACCCACGCTCTTGCAACGGAACGCGCCAATGGCTCGGGCCGCGCAAGCGGTCCCAGGCAACACACCGGGTACTCGTTATTACAACGTCAACCTACTGAGGAATTCTATGAGCAATCTGTCTAACCAACTCTCGCGTGCTGTGGCATCCGCAGTCATTACCGCTGCGGCACTTGGGGGCAACGCGTTCGCTGCCACCTGCAACGCCGCAAAGTGCAGCCCGAAACAGGCCGCTGCTGCTGGCTGCAGCGCATGCAAGGCCAGTGGCCCGAAGATGAAGGCTAAGAAGAAGGCCGCGTGTGGTGCCGCCAAGTGTGCGGCCAAATGCGGCGCATGTGCTGGCAAGAAGCAATAACCTTCCCCATCTAACGGAGCAATAACTATGCAGGGATTGTCTTCAATGCTCGCAAAAACGCTCGCATCGGCGGTCGTGACAACGGCCGCGCTGAGCGGCTGCGCGATGATGTGCCGCGCGTGTACTGGTCGTAAGTGCAGCGCACAGACGACACAGCAGAACGCCGCATGCAAGACCAAGTGCGGCGCGTGCGGCGGCAAGAAATGACGTCACGAGTTTGACGATGGGCACCCCGAGATTGCGCACGAACGCTGGAAGGGTTCTACGAGAGTCTTGGCGCAGGCTTTCGGACGAGGATTTGCTCGCTCAAGTGCATGGCGCTCGAGCGAGCGTCGAAGCTTTCAGCCGCGCCACGTCAAAGGCTGGTTCGCTGATTCAGAGTTGGATTCGAGGGCGGACGGTCGTCGAATACGACCACTATCCGCCTGACGACGTCATCGACGAGGTCTCGGGGTCGCAGTTCTATTACCACGCGCATCGGAGCGGCGTGGAGCACGGCCATGTGCACCTATTTTGGCACGCTACGCGCAATGGCCGCCGCCGCCGACTGCCAAGCGGGAAGGTCCGTTGGGTGAACACGGCACCTTCCCATCTGTTTGCGATTTCGCTCGACGACCGTGGGCTGCCTGTCGGGCTGTTCACGGTGAACCAGTGGGTTACGGATGGCCACTGGTTCGACGCCGTGACGACGCTTGCGCTGGTAGACCGATTCCGGATGAGCGCGGTCCGGAGGCACGCAAACTCATGCGAGTGGCTCAACGAGTTTGTTCGCATGTACAGACCCGTCATATCAGAGCTGCTGGTTCGCCGAGACGAGCGGCTAGCGCGAAGACCGGACAAGAAGGAGGCTCTGAAGGACCATCGCCTTGAAGTGTTGAGCCATGTAGCCATCGACTGGGGCGCCGACCTGGATGCATTAGAAGCGGAGCTTGTACGCCGCCAAGAACCCTGTCCTCAGGGGAACGGAAGACCCCACCCGTCTCATGTTGCCAATCCTGTTTGAGTTTGGAGGACTGCTATGTCGACCTTGAAATGGATATTTGTAATGCTGACCATGTGTGCTGCGACCCTAGCGCAAGCGCTCGAAATTCAGCCGTACTCGGCTTCGACGCTCGCCGCAGCGCAACAAGCTGATAAACCTGTCGCGGTGCACTTCCGCGCTGACTGGTGCCCGACGTGCCGAGCTCAGGACAAGGCATTGCAGGAACTGCGGAAGGAGCCTGGCCTGGACCTTACCGTGCTCGAAGCCAACTATGACACCGAGAAGGAACTGAAACGCAAGTTTGGCGTGCAGGCGCAATCCACGCTGGTGGTCCTGCATGGGCGCAAAGAAGTCACTCGCCTGGTCGGTGATACGTCGACAGACGGCATTCGTCGCGCATTGAAGGCAGCGTTCTGACGATGCTGCCGACGACGCTCTCTATATCGCTCCCGCAGTTGGCCTTGAGCGTGGCGGCGGGAAGTCTGACGACCTTGTCGCCTTGCGTGTTCCCGGTTCTCCCGCTTGTTGTCGGAGGAGCGCTGCAGGGCAACAGGTTCGCACCGGTCGCGATGGGGCTGGGTATGACAGCGTCCTTCGCGGGCGTCGGGATGCTTGTTGGCGCCCTCGGCCCAGTACTTGGCATCGACGGCGACACAGTTCGCACGCTGGGCGCCGCAATGCTTATCGCGTTCGCGGTCGTGATGCTGGTGCCAGCTCAGGGAGAGCGCTTCTCTCGATGGATGCTTCCCGTCGCGGGCAGTGCCAACGCGATGTCAGCGAAGTTAGACAGCACCTCTCTCGTGGGTGCGGCGCTCCTCGGAGCAGTCCTGGGACTTGTGTGGAGTCCATGTTCCGGGCCCCTCCTCGGCTCAGCCTTGACCTTGGTCGCCAGCGAGGGCGGCGTCGCGCGCGGAGGATTCATCCTCGGTCTGTTTGGACTTGGAGCCGCAGTACCGCTTGTGGGTGTTGCTTACGCGTCCAGAAGCGGATTCGCAAGAACTCGGGACTGGGTGTTGGCACGCATTGAGCGGATTCGTAGCGTGTTTGCGATTGTGCTCGGCGTGTCCGGCGTTCTTATCCTGACCGGAGCGGACAAGTGGGTGGAAGCTCATGTGCTTCAGTGGCTGCCAGATGCGTGGGTCAACCTGACTGTGGGAATCTGAACAGGCCGCAGTGACAAAAAAGAACCGGGTCCAGCGGCCCGGTTCCGGATTGACATTCGCTGCTACCGCTGCGCCAAGCGTGCCTGTAGCTCCCGGAATCCATCTTCGACAAAGTCATACTCCATGTTCGGATTGGGGTCAGGTGGCCCCGGCGGCCCCCATTCCTGGGGCCGCCGGATGAACGCGGTATGGAATCCAGCCTTCTTTGCGGCGTTCAAGTCGAAGTTGTGACAAGCGACCATCAAAATTGAAGAAGGCTCGAGCCCCATCCACTTCGCGGCGGTCGCGTAAGCGCTCGAGTGCGGCTTGTACACCCCTATCATCTCGCACGAAATGATGGCATCCCAGGAAATGCTGTTTCGACGCGACACGTCAACCACCAACGCGGTTGGGAGCATGGTGAACGACACGACCGGGATAGTTTTCCTGATTTCGGCCAGCGCACCCGGAAAATCGGGCCAAGCGTCCAGATGACGCCAAGCCTCCCAAATCTCTCGGCGCTCAGCTAGGCTCAGCCGTGCAAGACCGAAGTGGTTCAGAGTCTCTGACAACGTCTGCCGGTGAACGTCGTCCATGTTGAAGGCGGGATATATCTGGCCCACGATGTCCCGCATGGCACGCCGGCGCCATTCGTTCACCACCTCATGCCAGTCGAGCGAGACGTCATGAGCTGCGCCCACTTTGGCCAGTGCCCGTACCAAGCCACTGTGCCAGTCGAGCACAGTTCCGCCGGTGTCAAACGCTAATGCTTTAATCTCCATGCTGCTCCTTTGTGTTTGGTTTGTTGGCCTTCCATGTCGGCAATAGGGCACGCTTCGAGCGCCCAACAAGGTCGCTCGAAGCGTCGCGGTGAATGTCGGAACTCGGCGAGCTTTCCAACGTGTTGCCTCATACAAAGGAACGTCGCGTAGTTGCCAAGTCGGTTTGGACATTGAGCCGCTCAGCAGCAAGAGCCAGACATAAACTGTGCGTGGCCGGTGTCGAAAGGAATGGCGCTGCCACAGCCCTCGAAGAGGCCGTAGTGCCGCCGGAAGTCGCCGACAAACGTGAAATGAGGGAAGAAGCGGGAGTCGCGCAGCATCCGCCAGGTGTTTCCGCAGACGGGAAACACCTGGCCGGCTTCGATATCGTGGTGCTTATCGAGCACGAACCGAGTCGGGCTTTCTGCCACGGTCCCACGGTAGATGACGGCCTGCCCATAGTCTTCGCAGGCAGGCTCAAGCTCATCAATCTTGAACAGGCGATAGGTTGCTGAGTAGAAGTCGACGCCCTCGAGCCTGTCGGCCAGCGTCGGGTCGGTGACGGCGAGGGGACGGTCTTCCACAAGGCGCGGGTCAGTAAAGCCATGCTCGCCCGCAAGCCGCAGGAAGTCATTCCAGTACAAGGCGCCGCCCAGGCACTCCCCATAGAGCACAGGGTCTTCGCGAAGCGACTCGGGGACTCGACGGTCAGCGTAGACGTCCGAGAAGTAGAGCTCCCCGCCCGGCGTGAGCAGGTGACGAACGCCCTCAAGCACAGCCCCCTTGTTCTGAGAGAGATTGACGACGCAGTTCGATACGATGACGTCAAAGCTCCCGGCGTCCAGACCGAGTTCACCGAGCCGTTCGATATAGCCGTGGATAAACCGGACGTTGTTGTAACCGAACACACCTGCGTGATACGCATGATGCCTGGCTGCAACCTCAAGTTGCGCCTCCGTCATGTCAACGCCGATGACTTCTCCTTCCGGCCCGACAAGCTGCGCCAATGCGTAGACGTCTCTGCCCGAGCCACAGCCGAGGTCGAGAACACGGCATCCCGTTAGAGCCGTCGGGCAAACCAGGCCGCACCCGTAGTATCGCGACAGAACCTCGGGATGTATGCGAGCAAGCAACGGTTTGAGCCAATGCGGCACCTGACTGGCATCGCAGCAGGCGCTGGTCTTGAGGTCGGAGGAGCTCTTCAATTGCCGGCCGTAGTAATCCTGAACAAGTTCGAGCGTCGACATGGGGTTAGGCTCCATCAGCACATACGAGAGTGTTGCCCTTGTTCTCGAGGGCGCCGCCGCAGCTTGAGCCTTGTCCGGCCGTGCAGCCGAAGCAGTGGTCTGCGACGCGAATCGGGCGGTTCAGGAGCTGAGGCAATGTGACGTCCCCCAAGTGCACCCGCATCCGATGCGCATCATGAATTGGCACGCCCAACTGCTGGTTGAAATCGCAGTCGTACAAGTACCCCTGCCAGTCGACGCTCAGTAGGCTTCGGCACATGACCTGGGTCAAGTTCTGCTCTCGGTGCGCCTGCCTGAGGATGTGCATGTAATCGCTAAACTGCCCCTTCGAGACCAACATGGAGCCGAACCGCTGGATAGGCATGTTGACCAATGTGAAAAGTCCGTTGAAGACCACACCGAACTCGTTCTCGAGGTGGCTCTTGTAATCGCGCTCCAACTTGTCCTGGGGAGGCGGCAGGGTCGGACCTTGGGGGTTGTAAACCAAGTTCAGAACAAGCGCCGAGTCCTGTTTGCCGTACCCGAGGGCGTTGAGACGCTGCAGCGCTCGAATGCTTGAACTGAAGACTCCACGACCTCGCTGGCGGTCGACGTTGTCTTCCATGTAACAAGGCAAAGATGCCACCACCTCGACGGCGTGCGCAGCTAGGAACTCCGCCAGGGTCTCCTGCCCGGGCTCTTCAAGGATGGTGAGATTACAGCGGTCGATAACCTTGACGCCGCTGGCGTGCGCGGCCGCCACGAGGCGCCGAAAGTGCGGGTGCAGTTCAGGCGCGCCACCGGTCAGGTCCAGGGTAGTCACCGTCGGATTGGCTACCAGGAACTCGATGACGGTATCGACCGTTTCGGCAGACATTTCCTCGGTGCGGTTCGGTCCGGCATTGACGTGACAGTGCACGCAGTTCTGATTGCATCGGTATCCGAGATTGACTTGGAGGGTCTCGACCGACTGCCGGCGTATCGCGGGGAAGTCGGACTTTAGAAGTAGCGGGAGGGTGGCGTGCATTTCTTGGGAACAGTGGCCTTTGTGCGTTGGACGAGCACAGGCGTCGCCGACTTACACTGATTGCGCTTGTGTAAGGTTTGGACGAGTCCCCACGTCTAATTTGACGGCAGCATTTACCTCGCCTCACCGTCGGCTGGCTGCTGGTGCGTTGGAAGGATGAAACGCGTGGCCTGGATTCCGAGACTCCTGGTCAAGAGCCTGGGAGTTGGCTCCCCTAGGATGGGCCCGCATTTTCTACGTCCTGCGCCCCGCAGTACTTGACTCGGCAAGCTTGGCATGCCGAGACGTTACACGGAAGGAGAGCCATGGCTCGACGGAATACCGCTGACCTCAACTACCAACAGCAGACTTCCCCTGGCGTGAGCTGGGAAGCACTTACGGCGCTGCGAGCGGACATGCTGCGATTTGCTGAGCTTCAGCTTCGAAACCGGGAGACGGCGGAAGACCTCGTGCAGGAGGCCATTGAAGCCGCGCTGCGCCGCTCCTCGTCCTTTGCTGGCCATTCAACGTTGAAAACTTGGGTTTTCGCCATTCTTCGAAATCGAATCATTGACCACCTCCGTCAAGCGGACCGGTGCGTCAACCTGTCCAGCCTTGTCAAGGAAGATGAGGACTTGGAACAACGCTTGGAGGTCCTGTTCAATGAGGGCGGCAAGTGGAAGGACGGGCACCGCCCAGCAACCTGGCCTAATCCGGAGCAGGCGCTTCAATCTCAGCAGTTCTGGAATGTTTTCGAGGCTTGTTTGACTGTCTTACCGGCCAAGACGAGTCGCGTCTTCATGATGCGAGAGTTCCTCGGATTTGAGGCCGAAGAAATTTGCACGCAGCTTGGAATCACCATGAGCAATTGCCACGTCATCCTGCATCGAGCGCGCCTGAAGCTACGTGAATGCATGGATGTCGGCTGGGGACGAAAGGAGGCGCCGGTATGCTGAATTGCCGCGAGACCACCGAGCTTTGCTCCCAGGACCTCGAACGACATCTGAGCCTACGTGAGAGGGTCGCAATGAAGGCCCATTTGATGATGTGCCGGCACTGTTCGAACTTCAAGAAGCAGATAGGGCTCTTTCATGAAGCAGCAACAGCTTACTCGCATGGGCAGGTCGACGTTCCTCAGGACAAGACGAAACACGACCCTGAGTCTGGGACGTGACGGCCGGCTATTCGCAAACTGGATTGCGTTGGCTTCGCGCTGAATTTCATGAAGCTCGCAACTCCTTGGGACGCATCCATCGTGCGAAGGGCGCTGCTGGTCGCAGCGTTGGTCGGTCCAACATTGGTGTTGGTCAACCAGGGTTCCGCGCTGCTGCACGGTCTGCCTATTGACTTGGGTAAGGCCCTCTTGACCATGCTCGTTCCCTTCTTTGTCGCGAGCATGTCAGGGGCAATGGCGCGCTCGCGCGCGGCGATTGAGTCTGCCAACCGAGAGCAACGGCTATCGGGGGACCTGCAGGTAGTTTCGTCCAGGGTCCTGGAAATTCTGGAGGGCACCGAAATGGTTCTAGCGGTAATACGCTCGATAGACTCGAAGCCGGTGGTTGCAGGAGACAAGCAGTTCGTGGCTTCCAACGTATGTGTAATGAAGTTGTGCACGACGTCCAGAGAGATGGCGACGATTCGTGCGGAGCAGAACATTCGCCTGGCGCGCGATGTGTTGGCTCGCTTAGGTGATTTAGTCGATGTCCATGCCCTGAAGCGCCTGAACGGGAGTGAAACGCTTTGAAAGACCTGCTTAAGTCGATAGCTGGATTGCCCGCGTGGGTGCAGACATGGCTCGCGATTCTTGTCGTCACAAACGTGGCGTCGTTGACGTTCTTGGATTCACCTGTGGGCCGCTACACGGCCATGGCGTTCGCCATCGTCGCTGCGGTGAACGTCCCAATAATGGTCCTTCAGCGAGGACTCACGCGACTCTTGTCCTTCCCGCACTTCGTTTGGGTTCCGTTGGTCCTCTATCTCGCCAGCCAACTTTGGGGCGCCAGCCCGCTCCCCACTGGTCCCGTGCGTATGTATGCGTGGGTGGTGTTTGTCGTAAACTCGATTTCTCTGACGTTCGACATCATCGAGGCGGTTAGATGGCTGCGAGGCGGGAAGGAAGTCTTGGGGTTGGAGCGAATCTAACTACAAAAGACACGCGGTAGGGGCTACTCGTTCCGAGCCAGGCCCCTCGTCATTTGCTGATTTACAGGTCCTTGGGAGCCTTGTCCTTCAGTGCCGGCCAGCCTTTTTCCGCGTTCTCGATGTTGCCAGGCACATCGTCGAGCCAGCGCTTCTGAACGTCCTTGCTGACATTCAGGTAGAGCTTGTCATTCACAACCCTGTATGCCAGCGGGTCAACGTCCAGCTTCTTGCCCAGCGCTACCCCCATCGCGCAGAAGCCACCATACTGCGGAGCATATTGCTCGGGGGCCGCCTTAAACTTGTTGCGATTGGCGACGGAAGCGAAGTAGTAGGTTGCGCCGTCATGCTGTGCCGTAATTTTGGCCTTCCCGTGTATGGGTTTCGACCCGCTGAAGTAGGAAACAGGGTCGTAACCCTTCAGCGCGACACCTTTTGCATCCACGTTCATAGCGGATGGAGAGCCTTCATCGTAAGCAAACGATGAAATAGGGACCAAGGTCAACGCGACCGCTGCGGACGCAATGGCCGACAGGAACAGCCGGCGAATAGGCTGCGAAAGATTGACTTGCATCAGGGTTCTCCGATTTTGTATATACAGACTGACAGGTTGTACCGGCCAAGCGCCGGACCCTTGAAAGTCTAGGGATGCAACCGCAGGTGTTGGTGATGCCCCGTCCCGTTGTCATGACCGAAAATCTCACCCTGACATGGAACGTCTCTCAGAGCTTCTGAATCGCTTATCTCTCAGCGCCGGGGTCTTCTATACCGGCAACATCTGCGGCGTTCATGGCTTTGAGAAGGACACGCGCAGAGGACACATGCACCTCATCAGACACGGACCGGTAAAGCTGATTGGTGGACGCGACGGCTGCTTTTCGATTACCGAGCCGACCTTGGTGTTCATGCCGAGTCCCGATGCCCATCAACTCATAGCCGATGAGCGCGAAGGAGCCGACGTGGTGTGTGCGGCGATTATGCTCGGCGCCGGTCGACACAATCCCATCGCTGACTCGCTGCCGAGCCTCGTTCTCATTCCCCTTTCGCAATTAGCCGGTGCTCACCCTCTGCTCGAGCTGCTCTACGACGAGGCTTTTTCCAACCACTGCGGCAAGCAGGCGTCGCTGGACCGTCTCTGCGAGCTTCTCATGATTCGCGTCCTACGATATTGCGTCGATAACGGAATCACAAATAACGGAACGCTCTCAGGCTTGGCGGACCCTCGACTGGCGAAGGTTTTGACGGCCATTCATGGGGACGCGGCACACCAGTGGGAACTGAGTGAAATGGCCCAGGTAGCTGGAATGTCGCGCGCCCGGTTCGCCCTCCACTTCCGCAAGGTGGTAGGCCAAACACCTGCCAGCTACCTCTCGTCATGGCGTCTCACACTCGCGCAAGCTCTACTGCGTGCCGGTCGCCCCCTCAAGCACGTCGCCATCGAAGTGGGATATGGCAGCGCCAGCGCTTTGACGCGCGCTTTTTCACGAAAGCTTGGGACGTCACCTAAAGCTTGGTTGCGGACCGTCTAGCGTCTCGCGCACTACACACCGTGGCGTCGTGGATAGCCAAGACGTACAGTCAATAGTTCGACACGCAAGGTCGTCTCTTGGAAAACGTGGCTCCTAGAATCGTTATGCAGGGCACGCTGGAGCGGCGTGCCCTCGTACACGTCAAACGCGAGAAATCCCGACCATGTCCAAGGCGCCACAGCTTGCTGTTTCGATGCGACCTTTGATGAAGCGCTGTTGCTTGAAGCGAATATTGATATTGCTATGCTGTTTTGAAGCTTCCTTAGGTAGTGCGCCGGGCCTGCTGCCGCCATCAACAATAGGGATTCGCTCGAAACAATTCGCTTGACTTTGGTGCGTAGTCCAAGCTCTAGCATTTCTTTACCTCCCGCCTTTGGGAGGCATTGAACGGAGTGAAACCATGACTGCCAAACGAATTATCGAAATCTATAGTGCTGGATGCCCTGCCTGTCACGAAGCCATCGACCTCGTCACGAGTATTACGTGTTCCTCATGCGAAGTGGTCGTTCGGGACATGAACGATATCAACGTGGTGAAGGAGGCGAAGCGCCTTGGAATCCACAGAGTGCCGGCCATCATCGTGGACGGCAAGCTGGCGGCATGCTGCTGCGGGGCAGCCGTTGATGAAGCGATGCTGCGCGGTGCTGGTATCGGCACGCCACTTTGACGCATCGCTAAGGTAGTCCTCCGGGCCTGTTTCCGCCTTCGATGCTTGACTTTGGACTTAGCTCCAAGCTCTAGAATGAAAATCAAGTTTGGAGGACACCATGTTTACCATCAGCAAGATGGCTGCCCTAGCCGGCGTCAGCACTGATACCTTGCGTTATTACGAGAAGGAAGGGCTCCTCGCCCCCGATTCGAAGACCGAAGCCGGATACCGCTTGTATGACGCGACCATGCTTGGACGCATTCATTTCATCAAAGACGCACAACAATGCGGTTTTTCTTTGTCGGACATCCGTGAACTGCTCACCCTTAAAAGCCGCGACTCCGCCTGTTGCGACGATGTCCGCCACCTCGCCGTTGAGAAGAAGCTACAGCTCTCGGCAAAAATTGCGACCATGCAACGCATGTCCGGGACACTGGACCAACTGCTCGCCAAGTGCACTCAAGGGGCGCTCCCGTTGGACGACTGTCCCATTCTGGCTGCGCTGGAAGATGGCTTTAACGAGCTGCGATAACAGAGCCTAGCATGGTCAAAGTCGAACTCCTAACCTCGCCCGGCTGCCAAAAGTGCGCCGCTGCACAAGACAGCATTCGCGAGCTAATAGCGTCCTTTGGAAGCGACCAGGTAACGCTGCGTGACGTCGATGTTCTCGACGAATTGGATTATGCGGTGTCGCTTGGCGTCTTGACGATTCCCGCCATCGCCATCGACGGAGCCCTGGTGTTTACCTCGTTACCCACTACCGACGCATTACGCGCAGAACTCGCAAAACATCTGAGATTGGGCGGCGGCAAGTGAACATAGACATATTGCGCAGCGCGGTTGAGCACGTTGGATTTCCAGCCCTCGGAGTTGCGGTTCTTGCTGGTTTCCTGTTTAGCTTCAATCCTGTGGCCTTGGCCGCCATTCCGGTTTCGCTCGCCTATGTAACGCGCGCTCAGACTACGTCTCGCGCGGCGTTCTTTGGGACCATGTTTGCCGCTGGAATGGTACTCACCCATGTTCTGCTGGGATTCGCAGCAGGATTGGGCGGAGTCTGGGTACAAAAACTTCTAGGGCGTGAGTGGGGGTTGGCGTTGGGGCCCTTGCTCATCGTGCTCGGGCTTGTATGGGTTGGATGGCTGCGAGTGCCACTTCCAGCCGTAGGCATTCGCGCGATGCCAGTCAAAGGAGCCTGGGGCGCGTTCTTACTGGGCGTGCCGTTCGCAGTCGCGATTTGCCCCGTGTGCACGCCGGCGTTAGTAGTCATGCTAGGGGTGGCCGCCGGCATAGGGTCCCCTTTCTTCGGTGCAGCGCTTCTTCTTGCCTTTGCGCTTGGCAGGGCCGTTCCGCTTGGGCTGGGAGCTTTAGCGATAGGTTGGCTCGAACATTTGAGGCCTCTGGGCAAGGGGCAGAGGGCATTTGAAATTACCGGCGGAGTCACCCTTATTCTGTCCGGGCTCTATCTCTTGAACGTGTATTTCGTCATCGTCCCAAGCTTGGCGCTTTGAACATCGCGTTCGGTGCATTCGACCAGACGTTGACACGTTACCGCACAGTCTCTGTGACAGGGCGCGTGCTATGGACCATGCGGCCTCGCACTCTCCCTTCGAAGACGGATTGCCGTCACAACCTGCCACGCAGCGTCATCCGGGGATATAGCGGGCGCCTGCTCTCGTCTGCATGCTCCATCTTCAGCCAGCCACGACGTCCTGGTTGCCTCGCGGCACCGGCAGGCGAGTGGACTCCAGACGCATCACATCTGCGCCTTACTAAGTCGCAAAGCGTTCGAGACGACGGACAGCGAACTCAGACTCATGGCAAGCGCCGCAATCATCGGCGACAGAAGCAGACCCGTTGTGCTATAGAGGACACCTGCTGCCAATGGCACACCCAACGAGTTGTAGATGAAGGCGAAACCGAGGTTCTGCTTCATGTTGGCAATTGTCGCTTCCGACAGCTGACGGGCCCGGGAAATTCCTCGCAAGTCGCCTTTCACCAAGGTGACGTGGGCGCTATTCATGGCGACGTCGGTGCCGGTGCCCATTGCGATGCCGACATCGGCTTTGGCTAGCGCAGGCGCGTCGTTGATACCATCGCCCGCCATGGCTACCACCCGGCCTTCGCCTTGGAATTTGCTGACCAACGCCAACTTGTCGGCAGGCTTGACCTCCCCGTGGAACTCGTCGATGCCGAGTTTGTCGGCAACCGCCTTGGCGGTCACCACGCCGTCCCCGGTGGCCATCACTACCCGGATGCCTTTCTCTTTGAGACGTTGGAGGGCCTCCGGAGTCGTTGCCTTCACCGGGTCGGATACTGCCAACAGGCCGGCCAGCTTGCCCTCGACGGCAAGGTACATGACGCTGGCACCATGCGCCCGCAGCTCGTCGGCGGTTTGGCTCAACGAGGCTGCTGATACGCCTTCTGCCTCCATGAGCACGGTGTTGCCAAGCGCGAGCTTCTTGCCTGCGACCGTTCCCCGCACCCCGATGCCTGTGCTTGACTCAAAATCTTCGGTCTTGTCGAGCGGCAAATCCCGCTGACGCGCGGCGTCCACAATCGTGGCGGCCAAGGGGTGCTCGCTGCCTTGGTCGAGACTGGCCGCGAGCCGGAGAACCTCCATATCGGAAAAGCCGTTGGTGCCAACGCTGCGCTCGAAGGCCGGCTTGCCTTCGGTCAGCGTCCCGGTCTTGTCGACGATAAGCGTGTCGACCTTTCGCAAGTTCTCGATGGCTGCTGCGTCGCGGAACAGAACACCATTGGATGCACCTTTGCCGCTCGCCACCATGATGGACATCGGGGTCGCCAGCCCTAACGCACACGGGCAGGCAATGATGAGAACAGCGACGGCATTGACGAGACCGTATACCCAGCTCGGCTGTGGCCCGAAGAGTCCCCAGGCAAAGAACGTAAGGATAGCAACGGTCACCACCGCGACCACGAACACGCCCGCCACCTTGTCCGCCATCCGTTGCATCGGTGCTTTGGACCGTTGCGCCTGGGCAACCATCTGCACAATCTGAGACAGGACGGTCTGCGAGCCCACCCTCTCGGATTCGATGACCAGGCTGCCGGAGGCATTCATCGTCGCGCCAATGGCGTGGTCACCCACCCGCTTGGTCACAGGAATCGGCTCGCCCGTAATCATGGACTCATCAACAGAACTTGTACCCTCGATGACCACGCCATCAACGGGCACCTTCTCGCCAGGGCGGACACGGAGACGGTCACCCACGTGTACGTGAGTCAGAGGAACGTCTTCCTCGCTACCGTCTGGGTTGATGCGACGCGCTGTTTTCGGCGCCAAACCGAGAAGCGACTTGATGGCGGCCGACGTCTGAGACCGCGCCCTGAGCTCAAGCACCTGTCCAGCCAAAGTCAGCGAGATGATGACTGCGGCCGCTTCGAAGTACACGCCAATGCGGCCATGCTCAACGAACGTTTCGGGGAATACGCCGGGCGCGACAGTCGCGACAACGCTGTAGACGTAAGCAGCACCGGTGCCGAGCCCGATAAGAGTCCACATGTTTGGGCTGCGATGGATAAAGGACCGGACGCAGCGCTCGAAGAACGGGTACCCCGCCCAAAGCACAACGGGCGTCGCCAGGACCAATTCGACCCAACTCTGTGTGGCCGCTGCCATCCAGCCAAAACGGTGCCCAAACATGGCCAGGACTAAAGCCGCAGCGCTCAAGGGGAGCGTCCACCAGAAGCGTCTTTGGAAGTCGGCCAGCTCCGGATTCTCTTCTTCCAACTGTGGGATGACCGGTTCCAGCGTCATCCCACAGATGCGGCAATTGCCGGGATGGTCTTGCCGGATTTCCGGGTGCATCGGGCACGTGTAGATGGTCCCTTCCTGCGTAGGGGCGAGAGCGGCTTCGGCCGAAGAGGCCAGATACTTCTGCGGCTCGGCAACAAACTTGTCCTCGCACTGCTCACTGCAGAACCTGTACGTCTTGCCTTGGTGCTCAGCCTTGAAGCGCGAATCGGTGCTGACACTCATCCCGCAGACGGGGTCTTTCTCGGTCAGCTCGTCAGCCGATGCTTCGAGCTCGTGATGCTGATGCGCAGACGAACCGTGAACGACATGAAGGTGACGCTCGAGGTCCATGTGGTGATGGCCATGCTCCTCGCCACGCACATGACGATGGTTATCCATAGACCTTGGCTCCGTTCGGTTACCGCCTGTGCGCGCCGCATGGCATGGCGGAAAACCATGGCAAGCGTACTGGCGATACAGTTAGCTGCCCCAGTCAGCCAGGCGGGACGCTTTGAATAATTAGGTTAGACCTTCCCATACCAGGAAGGTCAATGTGTCACGGCGCACACAATAGACGTTCCACTATCCGGAATAGAGCTGAGCGAGAACCGGGCGACCTATTTGGTCATCATGCCGCCACCTATTCCCATACCGCCGCCCATACCCTGACCGTCCATCATCGACTGCATCATTTCCTGCATCAGGGCCATGTGTTGGCCCATCATGCCCTGACACAATTGCGTTTGGGCAGCCAGGTCTTTGCTCTTGCCCTTCGGCGGCCGCATCCCCATAGGCATTCCAACGGTCTTGTGCATGGTTGCCATGGCTTCCTGCATGACTTGTGTTCGTTCTGCCAGGAGCGCTTGGCGCTCTTCAGGGGTATTGGCTCGTGACAGCCGCTCGCGGATTGCACGCAAGTGGGCAATCTGGGCGTCAAGCTCAGGATTCCCTTGATGCGCTACCGCCGGCGTTTCGGGCGGCTCTGGGGCGTGATGGCGGTTGTGGGACGCCCCACTCGTCGACGCGGCCGAAAACGCCAACGGCGCCCAAGCGAGCGCAGCAACAGCAATACACAGTGAGATGCTTCGATTCTTCGCCATAGTCGTAGTCCTTCATTGCGAAGCCCAATGGCCCCTATGGCGAATGTAGGTCAGCGCTTCAGCTGGCAATTGATGTTCATCAACTGGTGTGCAGGCACAAGAACATCTCTTGACCTTCCCATAAGGGAAGGGTCCATCATCACCATGTCGACTGCTGGACCAAGGCGTAATAAGCGCCCTGGTGAGAATGATGAGGCGCAGGAGATTATCGGATGCCACCGCACCCCTCGAGGGCTCTTTACAGAAGGAGCTGCTCATGGTCTTCGAGCGAGCTTGCCGTGAGCAGGATTTTGCAGTGGCAGACCACTTGCTGGCTGCTCTCGAGACGATTGCTCGTCGACAGGATGATGAGGCGCAACTTGTTCCTGCTTACCTCATCTTTGCCGACGCGTGCATGATGCCTGCTTGCCAGGCAATGATGAAACAGTCATGCCAGGACTTGATGCAGCAACAACCTAAGTAAGCATGGGGCCCGGTCCCAGCGAACGAACCGTGGTGGCTCGCCGGGACCGCTATCATCTGCTGCAAAGGCGCAACAGGTGACCTTACCTGACCGATACCGACCACTGCTACCATTCTCGCCAAATCGAACAACAACATAGCGTGCGCACATCTCTTCGCCGGCTGTGGATGACCGGCTTCCTCGTAGTCGCCTTCCTGACAGTTCAACTGGCAGCGGCCGCGTACGCCTGTGCGGGAAGTCTGTATTCAGTCAGCGCCATGAATGGGATGGCCGGGATGACCGAATCCTGCCCCGAGATGGCAGCGATGGCGCAGAAGGATAGTGAAAAGCGCGATGGCCTGTGCCTTGAGCATTGCCAGTTCAATGCCAAGTCTGCCGACCACTTCTCTCCCCAGAGCCCGGCATTTCTGCCGGTGCTCGTGAGCGTGGTTGAGCCCGCTCCCGTCTCCGCCGCGAACTACGTCGCACACGTACACGAGGGCGCCGTCGCGCGAGCCCCGCCGCCGCCACTCACCATCCTTCACTGCTGTTATCGAACGTAGCCTTCTGAGCAACGCTGTCTAAGTCCGTCTCGCTATATCGAGACAGGTACCGTTGCTCCTGGAGGCTACATGCTTTTTTCTCGTCAATTTTTACAGGCGCTATTTCTTGCGCCTGTCCTTGGCTTGTCTGCGCTTATCCTTGCACACGCGGAGCCAACGTCCGCGCTTTCCCTCGAAGAAGCCATTGCGCTTGCCACGACGCGTGCGGCCAACGCTGAAATCTCGCGCGGCTCCGTGGAATCGGCTGCGCAGATGGCCGTTGCAGCTGGCCAGTTGCCTGACCCTGTGCTCAAACTCGGGGTCAACAATGTCCCGATAAACGGTCCCGACCAGTTTTCCCTCGGCCGGGATTTCATGACCCAGCGTTCAATTAGCGTGGTGCAGGAGTTCACCCGGCCGGACAAACGCCGGGCGCGCGCTGGACGCTACGAGGCCGAAGCAGCGGCCGCCGAGGCACAACGGACAGTTGGCCTTGCCAGCGTCCAGCGTGGTGTTGCTGCGGCCTGGCTTGACCGCTGGTATGCGGAGCAGACTGACGTGCTGCTTAGCCACCACAGCCACCCCCTCCAACTCGAACTGCAAGCAGCGACGGCCGCCTATCGGAGCGGGCGCGGCACGCGCACGGACGTGCTGGCCGCTGAGGTGGAAATTCAAAAGCTGCAGGACCAGCGCGACGAGAATCAGGCTGCCATCGATGCCGCCAGGGCCAACCTTGAACGATGGGTTGGGCAGGCGAGCAGTCGGCCTCTTTCGGAGCGGCCGTCCCTCACCGTCCCGCCGCGCATCCAGCAACTTGCTCAGACCGACATGGATGCCATACCGGAGTTGGCGGCGGCCCAACGCGACGTTGCTCTCGCCGAGGCTGATATTCGCGTTGCAACCGCAGCCCGTAACCCGGACGTGAGCGTTGAATTGATGTACAGCCAACGCGGCTCGGCCTATTCCAATATGGCCTCGGTCAACGTTAGTTTTCCTTTGCCATGGGACCGCGCCAACCGCCAGGACCGGGAAATCGCAGCAAAGCTGGCGGAAGCGGAAGAAGCCCGGGCCAAGTCCGAAGTCGTCGCACGCACAACCCGGGCGCAGATTTCAGCCAAGTTATCCGAACTGCAACGGAATCTTGGCCGCCTCCAACGCTATGACGAGAAGCTTCTGCCGCTGGCGAACGCCCAGTCAGATGCCGCACTCACCGCCTACCGGGCCAATACCGGGACGTTGCTGGCTGTCGCCGGTGCCAATCACCGCGCCATCGATACAGCGCTGGAACGCCTGACGCTGGAAGCCCGGACAGCAAAGCTCTGGGCCGAGCTCGCCTACCTCATCCCGTTGCCCACAGCCCAAACCGAACCGGCCACAAAGGAATCCAAATGAAGAAGCAAGCCATTTCTGTCGTGGCGGGTCTGATGGTTGCCGGAGCTGCGCTCTACGGCACCTATCGATTTGGCGTAACGCAAGGGCGAAACTCTGCACAGCCGCCAGCGACGGCAACCGCCAACTCGGGCCTCAAGGCAGGCGACGTTGACCCGAAAACTGGCAAGAAGATTCTGTACTGGCATGACCCCATGGTGCCCGGGCAGCGCTTCGACAAGCCTGGCAAGTCGCCTTTCATGGACATGCAACTGGTGCCGGTCTACGAAGACGCCGGCGCCGGCTCGGCCGCCGTCACCATTGACAGCCGCATCACGCAGAACTTGGGCATCCGCACGGTAGAAGTGAAATCGGGCCGGCTCGAATCGGTGCTGGAGGTGCCCGGCAACGTCGCCATCAACGAACGCGGCATCGAGGTTATCCAGGCACGTACCGCAGGGTTCGTTGAGCACGCCTATGCCAAGACCACACTCGACTCGGTCAAGCGCGGGCAGCCATTGGTGGTCATCTATTCGCCAGACTGGGTGGCCGCCCAGGAAGAGTACCTGGCCGTGGCGCGCGCAAACGCGGGCCTCCCAGGTGACCTACGTGGTGCAGCGCTCGCGCGTATGCGCCAAGCTGGCATGACCGAGGGCCAGATTCGGTTGGTGGAAACCACGGGCAAGCTTCAGCCCCGGCTTAGCATCGCCAGCTCCGTCGACGGCGTCGTCACTGAAGTCGGCGCTCGTGATGGCATGACGGTCACGCCCGGCATGACGCTGTTCCGGGTGGCCGACCTCTCGACTGTCTGGGTGCTGGCAGAAGTGCCGGAAAGCCAGGCCTCCGTCGCCAAGCCCGGTCAACCGGTGACGGCAAGTGCTTCGGCGTTACCCGGGCAGACGCTGACAGGCAAGGTCGATGCCATTCTGCCGGACGTCAATCCCACCACGCGCACGCTGAAAGTTCGCATCGAACTGCAAAACAGGAACCGGCAGCTGGTCCCTGGCATGTTCGTCAGCGTCCGCTTTGGTTCGCAGGGCGGCGCCGAAAAGATTCTCGTCCCGACGGAGTCCCTCATCCGCACTGGTACTCGCACCATCGCCATGGCCGAAGCTGGCAATGGCGGCTTCAACCCGGTCGAGGTCAAGACCGGTGCCGAGGCGAACGGACAAACGGAGATTACCGAAGGCCTGAAGGTGGGCCAGAAGGTCGTGGCTTCCGGCCAGTTCCTGCTTGACTCGGAAGCAAGCCTGCGCGGGGCCACCACGCGTATGGAAAGCGCATCTGCGCCAGCCGCTCCGGTAGCGGCGGGCCCTGAGCACGAAGGTGTCGGACGCATCGAAGCCGTTTCCCCGCAAGCGCTCACCATCTCCCACGGACCGATTCCGACCATTCACTGGGGCGCCATGACGATGGAGTTCAAAGCACCGCCGACTGGGATGCCGAAGGGCCTGAAGACAGGACAACAAATCCGCTTCCGCTTCCATATGGATGCGGATGACACGCCTGTGCTTTCCTCTGTGCAGCCGGTCCCCGCAGCGGGGGGCACCAAGCCATGATTACCCGGCTCATCCTTGCGTCCATCCGCAACCGGTTCCTGGTGCTGCTAGCCACCATCATGCTGACCGCATGGGGTCTGTGGGCGGTGCGCAGCACGCCGCTCGACGCGCTGCCCGACCTCTCCGACGTACAGGTCATCATCCGCACGCCGTTTCCTGGCCAGGCGCCGCAGATTGTCGAGAATCAGGTCACCTATCCTCTGACGACCACGATGCTGTCGGTGCCGGGGGCCAAGACCGTGCGGGGCTACTCATTCTTCGGCGACTCCTTTGTCTACGTGCTATTCGAGGACGGCACCGACCTTTATTGGGCGCGTTCACGCGTGCTGGAGTATCTGAACCAAGTGCAATCGCGCCTGCCGGCGGCAGCCAAGCCGGCGCTGGGCCCGGATGCCACCGGCGTGGGCTGGGTCTACGAGTACGCGCTGGTCGACAAGACCGGCCATCACGACCTGAGTCAGTTGCGTGCTCTGCAGGACTGGTTCCTGCGCTTCGAGCTGAAATCGCTACCCAACGTAGCTGAGGTCGCCTCCATCGGGGGCATGGTCAAGCAGTTTCAGGTCGTGTTGCAACCCGACCGGATGCGCGCCTACAACCTGTCCCAGGCCAAGGTTCTCGCGGCACTCAAAAGGGCCAACCAGGAGACTGGTGGTTCGGTGCTGGAGTTGGGCGAGGCCGAATACATGGTGCGCGCCTCGGGCTATCTGAAAACACTCGACGATTTCCGGCAGATACCGCTGGTGACAAGCGGCGCCGGCATCCCGGTACGGCTCGGCGACGTTTCCACGGTGCAATTGGGCCCAGAAATGCGTCGCGGTATCGCTGAGTTAGACGGCCAAGGCGAAGTGGCAGGTGGCGTCATTGTGATGCGGTCTGGCAAGAATGCCTTGGAGACCATCGACGCGGTCAAAGCCAAGCTGGCGACTCTGCAGAAGAGCCTACCTGCCGGTGTTGAGATTGTGCCAACGTATGACCGCTCTTCGCTGATTACCCGCGCGGTGGACAACCTGACGCACAAGCTCATCGAAGAATTCATCGTTGTCGCGCTGGTTTGCCTAGTCTTTCTGTTTCACCTGCGCTCGGCGCTTGTGGCCATCATCTCTCTGCCGCTCGGAGTCTTGTCGGCCTTCCTGGTCATGCGCTACCAAGGCGTCAACGCCAACATCATGTCACTTGGCGGAATTGCCATTGCCATCGGCGCCATGGTCGACGCCGCCGTGGTCATGATTGAGAACGCGCACAAGCATCTAGAGCGCTGGTACGAGGAGCATCCGAGCAGTAGCCTCTATGGGCATGAGCGCTGGAATGTGATTAGCGAGTCTGCGGCAGAAGTCGGCCCTGCGCTGTTCTTCTCACTCCTGATAGTCACGCTCTCGTTTGTTCCGGTCTTTACGCTCGAGGCCCAGGAGGGGCGACTGTTCTCGCCGCTCGCGTTCACCAAGACATATTCCATGGCTGCGGCCGCTGGGCTTTCAGTGACATTGGTCCCCGTGCTGATGGGCTACCTGATTCGGGGAAAGATTCCGCAAGAGCAAGCGAACCCATTGAGTCGTTGGCTCATTCGCGCATACCAGCCCGTCCTCGCTCGCGTACTCGCCTATCCAAAGACGACGTTGGCTATCGCTGGCGTGTTGCTGGCCCTGACCGCTTGGCCCGCACTGAAAATCGGTGCCGAGTTTATGCCGCCCATGGATGAGGGTGACCTGCTATACATGCCCTCCGCGCTGCCCGGCCTGTCCGCTGGCAAAGCCGCCCAGCTACTTCAGCAGACGGACCGGCTCATCAAGACCGTGCCAGAGGTGGCGTCAGTTTTTGGGAAGGCAGGCCGCGCCGATACGGCCACCGACCCGGCTCCGATGGAGATGTTCGAAACCACGATTCAGTTCAAGCCGCGAGACCAGTGGCGGTCTGGTATGACCACGGATAAGCTGGTCGAGGAGCTGGACCGCACAGTCAAGGTTCCTGGTCTGTCGAACATCTGGGTGCCGCCCATCCGCAATCGCATCGACATGCTGGCCACAGGAATCAAAAGCCCCGTCGGCATCAAGGTGTCCGGCGCAGACCTGAAGGAGATAGACCAGCTGACGACTCGAATCGAAGCTGCCGTCAAGCTGGTTCCGGGCGTCACATCAGCGCTGGCGGAGCGGCTGTCGGGCGGCAGGTACATCGACGTCGACATCAACCGCGCGGCGGCAGGCCGCTACGGGCTGAATATTGACGACGTCCAGAGCATCGTGTCCTCAGCCATCGGTGGCGATAACGTTGGTGAAGTGGTGGATGGACTGGCGCGCTTCCCCCTCAACGTGCGGTATCCACGGGACTATCGCGACTCCATTGAGCAGTTGCGTCGCTTGCCTATCGTTACTGACCGAGGCCAGCAAGTCCTGCTGTCTGATGTGGCAGACATTCGCGTCGCGCAAGGCGCCCCCATGTTGCGCAGCGAGAATGCACGCCTGTCTGGGTGGGTCTACGTCGATATTCGCGGACGTGACTTGCGGTCTGCCGTGCAGGAGATGCAAATCGCTGTTGCCAAAGCGGTCCCCATGCCTCCCGGCTACTCGGTCAGCTGGTCCGGGCAGTTCGAATACCTGGAACGAGCAACCGCAAAGCTGAAGGTCGTCATACCGTTCACGCTGCTCATCATCTTTGTGCTGCTCTACATGGTCTTCCAGCGCATCGACGAGGTCCTGCTCATCATGGGGACGCTTCCGCTCGCGCTGATTGGCGGCTTCTGGTTGCTATACCTGTTGGGCTTCAACCTGTCAGTCGCGGGTATCGTGGGCTTCCTGGCGCTCGCCGGTGTGGCAGCCGAGTTCGGCGTCATCATGCTCCTCTACCTGAAGCAGGCGTGGGCTGCCCGTGAGCTGAATGGGAGAGCTGACGTTCAGGCTCTTATCGAGGCCATACAGGAAGGCGCAGCTCTCCGCGTGCGCCCCAAGGCGATGACTGTCGCCGTTATCTTGGCCGGCCTAATTCCCATCATGTGGTCCAGCGGTACAGGTTCCGAGGTGATGCAGCGTATTGCTGCGCCCATGCTTGGCGGCATGGTCACCGCCCCTTTGCTGTCGCTCTTCGTTGTGCCGGCTGGCTACTTGCTGCTACGCAGGCGGCAACTGAAATTCAAGAGTAGCTCCCAACAGCCTTCTCTCACCGTGGAGTTCAAGTGAAACCCGCCCTCGTACTCTCGCTACTTTTTGCCATCGCTTCGGGCGCATACGCCGCAAGTTCGACGGATTCGATGGATATGAAGCCATCGACGCAGGCCAGCCAAGCGGCCAAGCCCGTAACCGCCGAAATCAAGAAGATTGACCTGCAGGCTGGCAAGGTCACTCTCAAGCATGGTCCGATTGAAAATCTCGGCATGCCAGCGATGACGATGGCTTTCCCGGTTAAGGATGCCGGAAGCCTGAAGAGCTTCAAGGAGGGAGACCCCGTGAATGCCGTCTTTGGCCAAGCCAGTGGCACCGCCACAGTGCCGGAACTTCGGCGTCGATAAGGCTGGTTGCTGAAAAGCACGAGGCCCGGATAGACAACGCTGTATCCGGGCATCCAACCCCTCGCTAGTTCAGCCGCAACAACCCTGTTTCTCCTGAATTGACGGGCATTTCACTGAGCCATAGGAGCAGTAGACGCAGCAATCGCCAGGCTTTGGCCGCAAGACCGTCTTGCAATTCTCACATTCGTAGTAGAACTGGCAAGAATCGGTCGGCATGGTCTCCTGTTTCGCGAATCCGCAGTGTGGGCAGGTCAGAACCGAATTCAGATTGACAGTGGCCATGATTTTCACTTGTGGGGCGTTGATGGGTAACCGGCATTGGTCGTGGCTTTGACCAGCATGGCGGTATCGGCCTTGGTCGGGTCAAATCTCACGGTCGCCGTTTTATGGTCAAAGTCGACCTTGGCGTCCTCGACGCCAGGGACCCTCTGCAATGCCTTTCTGACCGTCACTGGGCATAGGGGGCAAGTCATATTCTGCACGTCGAGGACAACGGATTGCGTGGCCGCGAACGCGGACGCCATCGGAAGCAGCGCGATAGCGAAAAGTTTGGTAATGAATCGCATAGAGACTCCGCTCAAATAAAGAGGGGCGCGGCCAGAGGGGTGACCAAGAGACCAAGTACGAGCACGGCTGCCAGCCAGAAAATCAGACGCTGCCGCGTCCGCACCATGGGCTTGGCACAGGAAGTGTTCGGCGCACACACCGGCTTGACCAAGTACAGTCGACGGAACGCCAGACCGAAAAATAACAGTGTCAGGGCAATGAAAGCCGGGCGATAAGGCTCAAACGCGACTAGATTGCCAACCCATGCACCGCCGACGCCAAGGGCGAGCAAAACCAGGGGCCCAACACAGCACACCGACGCACCAATCGCGGCGAATACACCAAGGGTCAGTGAGCGTTTCGAATCCAAGAAAGACATGAAAGCTCCAGTCGTCATCTACGTGCTAAAAGCATAGACTCCGTACTTAGGTACGGAGTCAAGCGGAAATTCAACGAGAGACTGACTATGTTGACGATTGGACAGGTGGCGAAAGCTGCGAACGTCAATGTTGAAACGGTGCGGTATTACCAGCGGCGCGGGTTGCTTCGGGAGCCGGAAAAGCCGGTGAGCGGTCAGCGGAAATACTCGGTGGACGATGTCCATCGCCTGAGTTTCATCAAGCGTGCGCAGGTACTCGGTTTCACACTGGAAGAAATCGGAAATCTATTGCAGCTTGAGGGAGCCGACTGCTGCGGCGATACGCATGATTTGGCCGTGCGCAAATTGACACTCATTGACGCCAAGATTGCTGACCTGACCAGCATGCGCAAAGCGCTGGCAGACTTGGTGCTCCAGTGCGAACTAGGGAATCAGCAAGGTAGCTGCCCAATCATTCAATCCCTTCTACCGGGCTGATTTCCGCTGACGAGAACTGGCGTGCCGGACACACTGAAAGGAACTCGACCGGCGCGGACGCGGCCCTCCAGAAGAGGCCACATCGAACGAAGAAGACCATAGTCGTGTATCACGTTCCACGCAGCGACATCCATCAACCTGCGCCAGCCACCAACGAAGCCGCTGCCCCGCTCCTCGTGTAAGGAAGTCTGGGCGCCGGCCGTCCAATCTCCAACACCGGCAGTTAACCGAACTAACCAGCAAGGCCAGGGTGTCGGGCCGCAACTTCCAGTCGGCCCTAAGTACCACAGTGCTGCAGGCACCTGGCTGGAATTGGGTAATGAGGCAACTGCTGTCTGAAGTCTTGCCCCAGCGTTGACTGGGGGAGTAACTACCTGAAAAGGAGATTGAAAATGTTGAAGAGAATTCTCTTGCTCGCTGTGACAGGTTCCGCGCTTGTCTCTTGGTCCGCCTATGCTGGCATCCAAGGTCCTGCGTCCCCCTATACCCATGGAGCGAAAGCCGCGACGTTTGACGTCTACTCGGATGGTGCAAACTCATCCAAGTTCGATGTCTATAGTGACGGCAAGTTCAACGTGTACTCAGATGGTGCAAAGTCATCCAGGTTCGATGTCTACGGTGATGGCAATTAAGTCTCGGACAGGTGCGACGCATTGGCAGATAGCGCGAGATTTACCAACGGCGATAGGCTTGTCGGCGACGGCTCGCAAGAGTAACCGCCCCATCGGCGCTTGGAGAGGTACTCTCGGCTATTCGCTTGGTGTCGCGTCCACCTGCACGTTACCTACTCCCTCAAACATCGCCCTCATGGGGCGTTGCCTTTGACGGGACGGCGCATCGTGTGGCCGCGTCAGGCGCTGCAATTGCAGAGGTAGTCTTCAAGCCATGTCTCTCACTCACCACCGCGCACTGGCCTCCCGTCCGCGCGCTCTTCCACTCGTGACTCGCCTCCGTATCGTTGCCCTGCGCGCGGTGTAAGGAATTTTGGGCGTCGTTCGTCCAATCTGCAGCATTCGCTCATGCAAGTCCTAGGCACCCGAAGCTGAAACGAGGGCCGGCGAGGTTGCATGGACGAGGACTTGGCTCGCTCAGCAAGTCACTCTACCCACAACCAAGGAACGCTCAATGTCACGCAGAACCTTCCTGTTGCAGTCCGCTGCAATTGTCGCCACTACACTCGCCGCCCCGGCAGTTTTCGCGCAGCAGCGCAAGCTTCGCTTCGGTGTGGGTCCTTTCATGCCGACCATGGAAGACACCAAGCGAGCGTTTACCCCGTTGTTTTCATATATCGCCAAGCAGATGGGCGCGCCGGATTTCGAGCTCGCCGTAAGCTCAGACTGGGCCGGTCTCGCAGTGGCAATGGGCTCGGGCCAGTTGGACGCAGCGTGGATGGGGCCATGGGGCTACGTGATTGCCAACAACGCGACCGATTGCCAGGCAATTGCCACGGTCAAGTACGACGACAAGCCCACCTACCACGCAATCATCATCGGCCGACCGGATATGGACGTCTCGCGCTTTCCTGACGATACGCGCGGTCGCTCAATTTCGTTTGCGGACTTAGGCTCGACATCGGGCTGGTTGATTCCAACCTACTACGCCGCTCGAGTCTGGAAGATTGACCCAAAGGCGTTCTGGAAATACAGCGAGGGTGCGGCCCATCCGGCCAACGAGATTGCCGTGGCCGCCGGGCAGGTCGACCTGGCAACCGACTACGACCGCAACCGCAACGCGATGATTGCGGCAGGCCGCATCAAGCCGGACGGCACGAAGGTTATCTGGACTTCGGAGCCGCTACCCAATGACGCCTTCGCAGTGCCGAAATCCGCACCGCGCGAGTTTGCGCAGAAGCTGCAGGCCGTTCTCACCTCGCTGACAACCGAGCAAGCCAAGGAGGTCATGCCACCCCGCTATACCGGCTTCGTCTCGGCGACACACGCGACTTACAAGATGATTGAAGACGCGGGCATTGCCGTTGGGCGTATCAAGGCCAAGAGCTGACGGCACCGGGAGGCGAGCCGAAACTCTGGCGGCCTTCTTGCTTGGTCAGCGGCGCACCAGCCGCGTTCCCGGAGCTATACCAATGAACAGGCCCGGACAATCATGCCCGATTGAGTATCACTACGACGCACGCGAATTCCGACGCGCGACGACCTCGCGCGCGGAGACTGCATACGTCGTCGGTGGGCTGTATGGCAATCTCGAGGCACTCCACGAAATTCTGCGCATGCGGGAATCGGAGGCCAAGCGTGGCATCCACATCGACCTCGTGTTCAACGGGGACCACAACTGGTTCAACACGGACATCGAGAGCTTCAGAGAGGTCAATCAGGTTGCTCTTGAGAGCACCTCCATTCGCGGCAACGTGGAGGCGGAGCTGTCGGCGCCCACGGATGCAGGATGCGGTTGCAACTACCCTGACTACGTCAACGCCGAATACGTTGCGCGCTCGAACGCCATCATGCGCCGACTCAACGACACCGCAGCCCAAGCGCCAGAACTGCGAGAGGCGCTCGGGCGACTGCCGTACTTTCGTGTACTGGAAGTCGGCGAATGCCGGATTGGCATTGTGCACGGCGACGCCGAGGCACTCTCTGGCTGGGCGTTTGCCGCCGAGCGGCTGTCGCCGATTGGCAAGTGCTGCTCCGGCGACGAAGCTGATGTGGAGCCGACTCCGCTGCAGACAATCGAGCGCTACTTCAGAGATTCCGGAGTCCACGCCTTCGCCAGCACCCACACGTGCCTCGCTCACGCGCGCGACTATCGCGTCGACGGCAGTGACCGCCTCATCATCAACAACGGCGCGGCCGGCTTGCCAAACTTTGCGAACACCGGCTTCGGTCTTATCACGCGCATCTCGACCGACACGCGGATTCCCCCGGAAAGCCTCTACGGCATCAACATGCATGGCGTGCGCTTTGATGCTGTCCCCGTGCGTTTCGACACCACGGCTTGGCTCCGACGGTTTTTCGCGAACTGGCCACCGGGGTCACCCGCCTACGAGGCTTACCACAGCCGCATTATCAAGGGACCCGAATTTGGGCTGAGACACGCGATTGGCGGTCGCGTGCAGCGGACAAATTTCTGATGTCGACTCACGAAATTGCAGCGCGCCGGGCGCTCGAAGCAATCGAGCGCCGCCGAGAGCGGACCTGGTACCAAAGAGCGAAGCGTTACGCGCTTGCGGTCGCGATTGCGGCGTTCTTCGTTGAAAGTTGGCGACTTGCACAAGTCGACTTGGAGCGCTTTGTCAGCGGCCTGCCAAAGCTTGCACACTGGCTGGCGATGGCATGGCCGCCGAAACTGGATGAACTCCCCGTCTTCCTCGAGCGCACGGCCGAAACCGTCGGGATGGCCGCAATCGGCACGATGATGGCGACGTTCCTGGCCATTCCCATGGCGATTCTGGCGAGCCGAAACATCACACCGCTCCCAAAGCTGTATCTGCCTGCCCGATGGTTCCTGAATGCCCTACGCGGCATCGACGCCTTCGTGTTTGCGTTGTTGTTTGTGGCGGCGGTCGGACTGGGGCCATTCGCCGGCGTGCTGGGCATCGCACTACATACCTGGGGAAGCGCTGCCAAGCTCATCGCAGACCACGTCGAGAACGCCAACCTCGGGCCAATGCGAGCGGTGGAGACAACAGGCGCCAGCCGTATTGTTGCCGCAGCGTACGCGTTGATTCCGGACGTGCTCCCCGTCACCCTGTCGACGACGCTGTATCTGTTTGAATTCAATGTGCGCGCGTCGACCGTGCTGGGAGTGGTCGGAGCAGGCGGTATCGGGCAGGAGCTCAAGAACAGCATGGACCTGCTGGACTTCGCTCGCCTGGCCACAATCATCTTGGTCATCTTGGCTGTGGTTACCGCGATTGACCAGTTATCCGGATGGATGCGTCGCAGGTTGGTTTAGGTATGCATGATTCCCAAACAGCACGGCTGGTGCCAGCGCGTTTCCCCGACGACCGTGCGATTCTCGAAGTGCGCGGGCTCAACAAACGCTACCTCGGCAGCTCGGTCCTGCGAGACCTATCCTTTGAAACCATGCAAGGTGAGTGCTTGGCGCTGCTCGGCCCCAGCGGCGCCGGCAAGACAACACTCATTCGCTGCATGGCGGGTCTCGATGCGCCTGATGCTGGGCAGATTTTCTTCAACGGCACTCGGGTCGGCGAGCTCGGCGGAGCGCAGCGGCGCCGGATTGCCGTCGTCTTTCAACAGTTCAACCTCATCGGTCGGCTCTCAGCGCTGGATAACGTACTCGCGGGTAGGCTCGGCCACGTCCCTGCCTGGCGTGGACTATTGCGCCGCTTTTCCCGAGAGGACCGGCTGCTCGCTCTGGAGTGCCTGGACCGCGTCGGGCTGCTGTCGCTAGCCCAACAGCGGGCAGACACGTTGTCCGGTGGACAGCAACAGCGCGTGGCCATTGCACGCGCACTCGCCCAACGTCCCGACATCATCCTCGCGGATGAGCCCGTCGCCAGTCTGGACCCGCAAAGCGGTGCCAATGTCCTCGCGTTGCTGCACGACATATGCCGCAATGATGGAGTGACCGTCATCTGCAGTCTGCATCAGTTGGATTTTGCGCGAAGCTGGGCTGACCGCATCCTCGGGATGGCGGCAGGCAACATCGAGGTTGATGTCGCTGCCAAGGACTTCGACCGCCACGTAAGCTTGCGAATCTACGGTAGCGGCATTCCCAAGCCTGCGGCTGCAATCTAACGTATGGGCGCCATGGACCAGCCTATGGGTAAATACACTCACAGCGTGCTCCCGCTGGACGACTGCCGCATCCTGGCAGCGCTAAAACGGAATGCTCAGCGGAGCGCTGCCATATCAACAGGAGCAAGCGTAGCCACGTCAATGGACGCGTCCCCCGCAGTGTTTTTCTTTACCCAGGAGAGAACGATGAACGCAACTCATCTGAAGTACAAACGTATTATTGGCGTCTGTTTGGCGGGGCTCGCCGGCTTGATAGCCACAGTGGCACACGCGGACGGCGAGATGCGTGCGCTCGATTTCGAAACGCACGCGGCCTTCTTTTCCGCCGAAACTCACCAAAAGGCGACGCTGGACCCGCAGGTGTTCGTTGCCGAGCGCGGCGCGCCAGCGGTCGTTGGCCCGCAGAACATCAAGCACGTTGCCGACTTGCGCAATGCGCTACTGAGCGATTCGCCAACGCTGCCTATCGTGAATGCGTCGGGCCAAGCGCTTAACATGACGCTTGGCGCCTGGCTTGGCGCCAAGGGACAAGTTATTTTGACGCGTCTGCCCGACGGCCGCGAACAAGTCAGCGTGGCCATGTCCGGCCTGAAACCTAATGGGCACTACAGCCTGTTCGAGAATCACTTCGACCAGAAGCCCATTGGATTCACACCGCTCGACGGCAACGGCACCGACAACAATTTTGTTGCCGATGCGCAAGGCAAAGCTGTTATTACCACAATATCGCCGGCCCCCCTTACTCATGACAATGCCGTCTTGCTGGTTTATCACTCAGACGGGAAATCGCATGGGAAGCTGCGTGGTGAAATTGGCGTGACCGCTCACCACCAGCTCATTGTCCGGCCTTAATTCAAGGCACCACTGCGGGCGCTTGCCCCAGGCACCCCTCAAGGACACGCAGAGCCTTGGTCTTGGACCGCCGCTTCTCAACCGTCCGCACCAGCTCGTCGAACTGGCCTTCGGTAAGGGGCAGCACCTGCCCGAGCAAGGCTTAGAACGACTCGGCCTTCATGGTCCACATCTCCTATGAGGGGGCCGAATTTTAGGTCAAATCAATACGAATCGCGAACAGAGCCCATAAAAATGCGGCGACCAGTACCCAGGCAGGTACGGTCGCCGCAGAATCAACTCCGATGAACGGAAGCTAGGACGCGTCAGTGCCGCGTCGTATCTGGCATCCGCCCTTCCTCCTCTGCCCTTGCCTGCATGGCCTTGAGGTAGCGCAGCCGAAACACGGGGGCCCCATTTGGCGGCGTGGCATCCCCCAGCATTCGGATATCCACCTCTGGCGCCGCTCTCAACATAAGCCGCAGCGCTGCGAAAAACGCCTTGGCCTCGGGCTCGTCGCGCGCCTCGACCACCGCGATGACGTCCTGCGTTGGTGGGTCGCTCACAACGTAGTACGCGCAGTCGGGTTCCAACGCCAGCAGCAGTCCCTCCGCCTTCATATCGGCTCTCCCGCCAGGTCGACCTCCCCCTCTGCGCAATACATCGCGGGCGCGAGGACCGACACGCTCACCTCAGTCAGGTCAATGCCCTTGTAGATGCTTGGTATCGTCTCTGGCCGGCAGATGGAGTGAATGGCCTCGGCCATCTCTTCCAGCGCCTCCCCAACGCTGAGACACCTGTCCCGCTGACACATGCCAACCAGAGGCAGAATGGTTCGCCAGGGCAACAAATTGTGCAACATCAGTGCCTGGCTCTGCCCTGCGCGGCCGAGCATCACCTGAATCGGCTGCCGCTCCAGCGCCTCTAGATACGCGATGACCTGCGGTTCAAACAGTGGCAGGAGGAATCGATGTTGCATGCCACCGACCTGCTGCGTGATGGTCGCGTAAGCGCCTTTGGCGGAGCCAAAGAAACCTGACAATCGCAGGTCTACGCCCTCACCCCGCGTGGCAATGGTGTCAAACATCGGCTCAGTGGTATCGCCGCACAGGCACCAACCCGCAAACACACCGGGAATGCCGTTTCGGCTACGGACCGCGTCCAGTACCTCAGCGGGCTCCATCAAGCGAGCGTTGCACACTTGCGAACCGTAAAAATCAAACGACTCGACGTTCATGTTGTCCTCTGTGAAATACGTCGGATTGACGCAATTCGTATAGCGACAACATCAGTGCTCCGCGATGTACCTAACTAACGCCCACGCTTAAAGACCCGATGCTCAAGTCAGTGCAGCAAGCGTCAGGCATTGCAAGATTGGGGCGGCCATAGGCCAAATCTCTGCATCAGTTCCGCCATCACCTCATCACCGTCGGTGAAGATGTTGTGGATTTCGTCGTGCCGGTTGGCACGCATCCACCGCATCGTCGAAACCACGTCCTCAAACGCAGAATCGTCCAACCATTTGCACAGCGACGCCGGGTCACCTGAGGCGTAATTTTTGTTGTACAGACCGATGAGAAATTGAGCGAGGGCGGTCGTGCTTCCGCCCGCATGGTGCCAGCATATTTCGAAGAGACGGTGCGCTGCCTGCGCTCCGGTATCGCCAACAAATTGCGCGCGTAACGGCGGTAGCGCAACGACACCGGAGGTGCACTGCTTGATGGTGTGCTTCATGGGTGTCCTTATTGAAATGCGTCGGATTGACGCAATCCGTATAGCGACAACATCAGTGCTCCACGATGTAACAGAAAAGTGAAAACGCAATACTGGAGTCGCCACGCTCGACACAGTCTAATTAAAAGTAGTTTTTCTTATCAACATCCAATTGTCGCATCCCGGCAACGTTATTGTTGTGATGTATTTGGTTGCGTTAGTCTACATTTGAAAGACAAAATATTTCGCGTCAGTCAATTTACATTGGCGCCATGCAACGTTAAATTGAATGACGCAAAGACATCGAAACACAAAGACGGACGGTCGCGCAAGATTTGGCGTCGACCATTTTTATGCGAACACGTAGAGAAGAGAGGTTTTATGGATTCCCAACTGCAACACATTACCGAGAAGGCTCGTGCCGCCAGGATTGGCGGTTTTTGCCGGCTTTCCACAGGAGAGAAACTCGCAGCGGCGCTAGTGCTGAATCGACCGGATTGGTTGGATTCGATGGGCTACACGATTGCGGAGGCGATAGACAGGCTGGACCATGGATGGGTCGAGCGTTTGATGCAGGCCGAACGGATATTGAACGACGAGTAACCGAAGGCGCGGCCCTACGCGCCGTTGACTAGGCTCGTCTAATAATTTACTCAATTACTCATGAAGAATTCTGATTCAGCAATGCAATCCGACCCAACCGTAACCCACCGCAATGATTGCGAAGGGGACGCCCCGACCAGCACGACATCAAAAACACGCTCCAAAGCGACGCCAAAGCGCGTGTTGCAGTTCGACTACGACTCCGATGCGTTGCGTAGCGAGGCTTCCCCTCTATATCACCGCTATAGCGGTCAGATATACCCCCAGGCGGCACATATCGAAATCGACTGCGAATGCGGCATGGTCACCATCGGGTATTCCCGCGAAATCGGTAACGCGGTCCCCGAAGAGGTTTACCACGGACGAACCCGGCGCTACAGAGTGCCAGCCGAGACGAGCGGCGAGACGCTGGCCGATTTGCTCGACTCCGATGAATTCCAGGATTTAGCGAGGCGGGTGTACCAAGGGGTCAAAATCGTCTGGGACGGCAATAACCTCGTGGGCAAGGTTGATTGTGATGCCCAAGACGCCGAAGAAACCCTTGAGGAGACTCTACTCAATTTGGACAACGAGTCTCTGTCCGAAGTCTGGGACGTAAGCGACTGGCTGTTTGCCAACAATCAACTGACGTCCCTGTGGTGCGATGAATCACTGCAAGCTGCCGCCAGAGCCCTGCGGGCAGAGGCTCGGAGGGCGCACGTCCACATCGACGGTAGCATCGAGACTGCCCTCCTCGATGCCGCGCGTGAGACCTTCCGGAATGGCGGGGAACTCAGCACGGCCCATGTCGACGCTCTGCTGGAGCGAGGTCTGATTGGCGCCGACGAGGCCGAGGAGTGGCGTGAGGAACCCTGTAGACAGACATCTGATGAATGAGTCTATGTTCAGCGACGACTACAAAGCCGTGCTTTGGCCTTTCGGCAGTTCATGCTGACCAGGAGAAAGCTTAGAACAAGTCACCGCTTGCCGGCGGCTTTGGTGTCTTGGGTGTTTTGGGTGCCTTCCGGTCAGCCGACGCTGGTGCTGCCTCCATCTTGTCTGCGGGATATAGCGACAGGAACCTTACCCCGCTGCAAACCCTGTCGCGCGGAAATGTTGACCAGGTGGAGCAGGCCGCTGAGGCCTACGAGAAACGGTAGAAATTGCACTGTTGCATTGCCATCAAGTAAGAGGACTCGATGCGCCAAACGCTTCAAAAAGTCGGTCGAGAATTGGTGCTGCGACTGCCGGCCAAATTCATCGAACAGAATCAGTTGAGGGCCGGCTCGCAGGTCGAGCTCCGAATTGCTGGCAACAAGCTGACGATAGAAGTTCGGGACCAACCACGCTGCAAGTTGGCTGACCTGTTGGCGGAAATGCCCGACGGTTTCCCGCGAGCGGAAGGCTGGGATGAAATGCCTGATGCCGGCAATGAGCGTGGCTGATGAGCCCCCTAATGGCTAGCTGATGAGTAGGGCACAGCCGTTGGTGCTACGCTATGAAAACTGGAGGGCTATGGCATGAACAAACTAATGCACTTCGCTGAGTCGCAAAAGAATATCGACTGGGTTGCAACACGGCTAGGTGCGGGCGTCGCTGTCTTTGGCGTACTGGTGGCTGCAGCAACTGTCATTGCCATGATTGCTAGGTGACTAGCAAGGCCCAATGAGGAGGGGCAGGTTTCCTGCGTCCCGCTACCGAACACCCCCGTCACCGAAGGCCTAGCCGTTCGGTTAAAGAGTTGATAAGGACAGGTTCGCCTGCATTATTCGAAGCCCCTCTTTGCGCGAGCAAGGGGGCTTTTTCACGTCCCGGCGCGCAGCATCTACCTTACCGTCAGCAATCTATAGCCCGGTTTGAGCCCTTTTTTACGCGTAAAGGCTCAAGCGAGCGTTCGATGTAGCCGAACCTGGCGTGACGAGGCAGGTCCCACACATGTATCGGTAGCTGTCGCACGTTTGCTCCTGGCCACGTGTTGCCCCGGAATCCGCGACGTACTAGTATGTATACACGTCGATGTATATCAATGGAGGGATGATGATGAACCTGCAAATCGCGAAATGGGGCAACAGCCTCGCGCTGCGTATCCCCGCTGATTACGTTCGCCACGCTGGCCTCAAGGAGGGCGACCAAGTGCAGGCCAACCTGACCGTGGATGGCGGAATAAGCATTCACGCGGCCAAATGGGACCGGAAGGTTTTCGCGCAAGAACTGGCGTCGACTCGCGAGGCGATGCCGATGACACAGTCAGTCATGGAGGAACTGCGGCACGGAGCGCGCTACTGATGGTGTACGTTGACACGAGTGTATTGGTGGCGCTCTGCGTGAATGAGCCGAGGAGTCCCGCTGTTTCGCAGTGGTACGCGGCGTGTACCGACGAAATGGCCTCTGCCACGTGGTGTGTGACCGAATTCGCGAGCGCCCTCGGCATCAAGAAACGGACAAAACAATTGTCAGCCGAACAGGGGGCATCTGCATGGCAGGCATTCGAACGCCTGTGTGCTGGCGACCTACAGTTATTGCCTGTCGAACCGTACACGTTCCATCGCGCTGCCGTGCTAACCCTGGATGCGTCCATGGGGCTCCGTGCGGGTGATGCACTGCACCTTGCGTCTGCGCTGGAGGCCAAGGCCAAGGCCATGGCGACGCTCGATGATGTACTGGCCCGCAATGCAAAGCGAATGAGGATTAAGCCGCTCGAGTTTTGAGTGGCTGGCGGAGCGCTCCTTATCGCCTACCTCACGCACTTGCGTCTCAAAGGGTATCCGAAGCAGGTTGCCCACGGGCATTGGTCGTTCGGGCACGGTGGTGTTTCGGGTTCAAGATAAACGCCAATCCACAGCAGCTCCTCAGCAATCGCCAAGCTACTCTGCAATCTTGATGTCCAGATAGTCACCCACGCCCAGTGGTGGTGCTGTCGACCTGCCTGCTGCCGTTGGCGGATAGCGCCCTGGCCAACCAGCCGAAGCTGAAGAAGATTTTTCCTCAGACAAGAAAGGGCCTCAGTCATTGACTGGGGCCCAGTCTAGAGCTGTCTAAGGCTCCTAATCAACTCCTTAACCGAACGGCTAGCCGCATGCCGGCGGCTTTGGTGTCTTGGGTGCCTTCCGGTCAGCCGGCGGTGGCGCTGCCTCCATCTTGTCTGCGGGGTACAGCGACAAGAAGCTGCGCGCCACCTCTGGGTCCCGGCAAGCCAGCCACTCGTCCCATTTTTCGCGCGTCAGCATGACGACACCGCGCTTTTCTTTCGCAGAACCGTCCGGATTGCTCGGCTTGTGCATTCGCTTGAAGATGGCGTGGTCATCCGCGTTAAGCGTCAGCATGGCGAATGCGTAGCGCGGTGGTACTCCCTCGGATGTTTGCCAGGTACGCCAGATGCCGGCGATGCCAAACTCGCTCTCACCTTTAATCCAGATTTTGTGCCGAACGTTGTGACCTGTCTCGTAGCACGGCTCATAGATGGCATCGACCGGCACGATGCAGAGGTTGCACGCTCTCCAGTACTTCCCGAACATGCGGTTGGTGCTGACCGTCTCTGCACGGGCGTTGACGGGGTTTGGCATACCTGAACGAGCGTACTCGGCTGGCGCAAAGCCGAAATTCGCCACGACGCAATCCTGCTTACCGTCCTTGTTGATGAAGACGAGCGGCGAGTCGTAGTCGGGGAACGTCTCAGGTGGATAGTCCACTACAGGGCCGAGGCCCAACAGAACGCGGAGGCGCTCGACCTTCGCTGGCGAGTAGTTGGTACACATGATGCTCCTCCCCATACCCACGAAGCGATGGCCCGTTGTAGGCAATCATTACGGCGGCATCTTTCCGCAGGTGTCCAACTCAATCTCCCATTCCTGCAGCCAGGACTCGCCCGCAAGTTCGCTGCGAAGGGCACCGACGATGATGCCCGTGTCAGTCGTGCCTTCACCCGGCCCCATCGACTGCTCGAGCTGACGCGCCCGCATAATGACAACTTGCAGACACCGGATTTCCCATAGGAGACGGCGTACCACTGGGTCGTGACCGTACTGCAGCTGAATCTCGCGCAGGCGCTTCCGGGTGAGCGCGGGGAAGCGTTGTCGCAGTGGGAAGGTCATTGTGGAACCTCAAACTTGGCCGAGCTACCGACGGCCGCGCGACAGCCGCTTCAATGCCTGCTCTTCTGCTGTCGACCAACCAAGCGGCCGCTCCCACAAACAGGGCTCGGCAAACAACGCTGAATCCAGCGCGTCCAATCTCGCCAGGAACGGCTTATCGATGCCCCACATGCGGGTCAAAGTAACAACGCCGTACGCCTGCCTAGCGATGTCTTGCAGGCGATAGATTTCCCACAGCAAGTCGCGCACTTCCGGCGTGGGATTGCGTTGCCATATGGCCCGCAGCGCAGCTGCAGAAAGCTTCTTGCGCTGGGTCTCAGGAGTTGGAAAGTCACGTGCCGCCATGGTCTAATACTGGATATATATACAGTATCTTCAGCTAGCGGCACTTGGTCAATGAGAGCCGCAAAGATGTGACCGATACACCCCCGCAAGCGAACAGCAAGCGTTTGTACATCCTTTTTCCGTCAGGCTAGTCAGCCTCGGTCCAGTCAACTACGTTTATCAGGCGAGTCCGGACGGATTCGCCGTGACCCAGATGATGCAAACAGCACAGGTGGCGCGCATGCCTTCCCAAATCGACATGGACAGCAACCCGACGGGGCCAGCGTCAGCGCGCGCAGGCACTCGGGAAGAGGCACTGCGACTGCTTAAGACACAAGGCGTCGCGACCGTCGAGCTGGACTATGAATCCGGCTGGCAGGATGCCGTAGAACTCGGCCGGCTGGGCCAGAAAGTTGGCATCAGTGTCGAATTCCGTGGTCACGAGAGCGTAGCGGTTAGCTCCGTGACGGCGCTGGTGGCTGGCTTGACGCGTCCCAAGGTGACATTCCGGCAACGCAACCTCTATTGCCGATTTGACTTGAATCGACTGCCAGCAGGCGAGTTGGAGCGGCTCGAAGCAAAGGCGGCAAGCCTGGGCGACTACGTGCTCGGTGGTCACTTGCTGCCAGCGGCCGACGTGGTCTGGTCCGAGTAGCCGCTTTCATGGGCTATTCACCCAACGATGAGCGCCTGCCGACGGATTCAATGTGTGGCTCCTGCCTCTGCGACCCAGGTGTCCACAAAAATCCGCTCAGAATCCGCTCACTTTTGAGCGGATTCTAGTCAATTTTTGAGCGGATTCTTGCCAAATGTGCTCCCGCCTTTGCGTAGCGTTCGATACATCACGCAAACACCCACATTGCTGTGCCCGCGACTGCGGCATCAATCCGGAACTGACGACTGATTCGACACGTCATGACGTGGGGTGACGAGCAAGGAGCTCGTTTTGCAAGCAAGTGTGCATACTATGCACACATTGCCGGGGGGAGCGTAGCGTCGCCAGAACTTTGCTTCCGAAAGGAGAGCACGAGTGCATCCCAGTAAGGTCAGCTACAGCAGTTCATTACAAGGGGGTCGCACGAACACTCATAGAAGTGGTCAACTGCTTTTTTGGCTTCGCGCTTGGCAGACGCCGCCAGCGTCGCAATCGCATCGCTATCGAGTTGAGAGTCCGAGGGCACCGAGACGACTCCCACGGCGACCGTCACGAAGCCATAGAAGCGGAGGTTGCCGTGACGGTCTTCACTGTTGATGCCGCCCGCTTTGATGTCCGCTGGCGTGTAAATCTCCACCGCTTTGCGATTGAAGTCCGCCATGGCGGTGCGGATGCGCGACTCCCAATCCTCGCTCTGGAAGAGAATCAGGAAATCGTCGCCGCCAACGTGCCCGAGAAAGTCACGAAGTGGGTCACAGGCCTCACTCAGGACCGCAGCCGCCAACTTAAGCATTTCATCGCCCTTCCAATAGCCATACTGGTCGTTGAACGGCTTGAAGCTGTTTAGGTCGCAGTAGCACGCGTGGAAGGGAGCTCCGCTTGTTAGCAGCCGCTTGATGTGGGCGTCAATTGGTAAGTTGCCCGGCAGGAACGTCAATGGGTTTGCGTACCTTGCCGCCTCGATACGCACTTCCGTGACCGCGCGAACAAGGTCCTCTCCTCGTGCAAGCCCTGCATAACGTCCATTCTCGACGAGCACCAGTCCATCCGCGAGATAGCGTTGGTCATCGCTGGCCAGCAGATTGACCACATCTTCCATCGTCGCACTCTTTTCCAAGAGGACGGGAGTCGAGTTCGCAAAGGTCATGCACGGCTTCTTGCCAAACAGGTCGCGGTGGTAAGGCTGCGCATACCAATCAATGAAAGAACGGCGGCTAATGATGCCGACTGGGCATTCGTCCTTGACAACAGCCATAGCGTGTAGGTCTTGATGCCTGGAAAATAGTGCCAGAACATCGTTGTTACGCGTGTCTGGCAACACGCTGGGCGCGTCAATCAAAAGTCGGCTTGCAGAGAAAGTACGAGTCGTCAGCTTGGCCACCTCCGGAAACACGACAATCGAATTGGTTCTGATTGCCGCCAGTGCCGGCTCACCGAGTCGGAGTGTGGGGTCGGGCGCAGGTTTGCCGAGGACATAGCCTTGTGCGTAAGCGATGCCAATATCGCGGCAGACCATCAAGTCATCGACCGATTCGACGCCTTCGGCTATCAATAGCGCGTCGGCCAGGGACGCCAATTGTTGAAGGCTTTTGAGCGCGCTGCTGTGGAACGCCGAGGTCGCAACCCCGTCAACAAGGGAGCGGTCAATCTTGATGAAGTTCGGACGCAAAGCTGCCCACAAGCTAAGGTTTGCGTTCCCCGTACCGTAGTCATCGAGAGCAAACTGGACGCCTGCCCGCTTTGTGACCTCCAGGGCGTCTTTGAGAGAACCAAGTGGCTCAGGAGGAGGCTGCTCGGTGAGTTCGATGACAATGCGCTCGAGCGGAAGATTCACTTCTTCGAAGAAAGAGCGAACATCGTCCTCGTCTTGGACCATTTCCCTGAGTGCATCCGCGCTGAAATTGACAAAGAGCTTGCCCGTTAGCTCGGCCTTTGCGAACGCCCGAATACACACGCGAGCGGCGAGTCGCTCCAGTGCCACCATGCAGCCCTCCTGCCTTGCTCGCTCGAAGAGCCCGACCGGATGTTCAAGGGGCGAGCCGGCCGGTCCCCGAATCAACGCTTCATATCCGAAAATCTCGCCGCATGCGAGGTCTCCGATTGGCTGGAACACTGCGCTCAGGAGCTGCTTTTCGATGCACTCTGCAATGGATATCGTCATGATGGCGGCAGAAGCAAAAGTGACTGGGCAGCGAATCTGAGCCGCCCCCAAAGGTGTTGCGACGCTACAGCTGCTCGCACCCTGTCGCTTTGCGGAGTGTTGGCCGAGGTCAACGCCCCCCAGGGTAGCTCGGGAGGGTGGAGCACTTAAAGATTCCAACGGAAGCGATGTCAGTTCCGCTAACGTCAGTCGTTGAGGAATGTTTACTCTGCGTCACGGAAAATTCATGAAGCAATCGGTCGGCACCCAAATGGAAGCGGCGCTATCAGTCGCGCTTGCCCCGTAATAAAAAAGGCGCTGCAATGTTGCAGCGCCTGAAGACGATGGCAGGAGGAGACAACGTGCGCAGCGCATCGCCATAACCAAGAACAGCCACCCTGCTGTGTTCTCACACAAAGAAGGAGGCTACGCTCGTTACAGCGGAAAGTTACAAATAAATTATGACAAAAATTTGTTACATATGTGATTGAAGCACTCTCTCATTGCACTGTCGGTCATCCCCACCCAAAATTGCATTAGAAAAACACCAAGGGGAGCAGCATGCAAGCATGGATTGTTCAGGAGTACCGGGGCTGCTCCATCCATGTGCTGTCGGTGTTGGGGCACCGCTCCAGAGTTGGCTATGCTTACACGGGCTTTGTCTGCGCTCCCAAAACCGGTGCGATGGTCTACCCTCAGCTCGAGCGCTTCCACCATACCGCCGCCGATTTCGATAGCGCTGATGCCGCCATCTCCGCTGGGATACTTGAGGGGCAAGCGATTATCGAGCGTTGGCTCGCTTCGCACGCTGAAGAAAGCGGTTCGCGCAGCGCAACTGCCAACAACACGTCAAGAACAATGCGCGCAGATTGAACTACCCGACCCGAACGACGTCGGCGCTGCTTGCGGCAGGCGGCCTCCGAACCCATGGTGCCTTGCAGCTTGGATTCGAAGCGCTCTAGCGCCTCTGAGGGTCGCCACGCGCCACAATCGTGCAAGGCCATGGAGGTTCGACCTTGGCACCTTGGTGGTCCCGCACCCCACCCGGAGCTGGCGTCTTAGGCGAATACCGCCTGCCTTTTTCCGTTTGTTTTGGCGCGATACATGGCACCGTCGGCCTGCCGCAGCAGGCCAGGTGTATCGAGAGGGCTGTTACCGGCTCGGGCGGGCAACAGGCAGATGCCAATACTGGCTGAAACAGCAACCGAATGCCCGTCAATCGTCTGAATATTGTCCAGCATGACAAGAACGCTGTCGGCAAGTGCTTGTGCTCCAGCCTTGCCGCTCACATCGCGCGCCAGTATCACGAATTCATCGCCCCCCAAGCGCGCGAGCGTGTCGCCACGACGCATTCGCGCTTGCAGGGCGCTGGCGAAGAGCTTCAGCAGCGCGTCTCCCACGGCATGACCGTACGTGTCGTTCACTTGCTTGAATCCGTCCAGGTCAATGAGCAGAAGTGCGGCCTGCCCTGCCTCGGCGTCCTGGGTGTGATACGCCCGCGCGATTTCCCGCTCGAGGCACAGGCGGTTACTGAGGCCCGTCAAGGCGTCCGTCGCTGCCTGCTTTTCGAGCTGGTGCATCGCGTAAAGCAAGCTGCCGGGCTTACCTGTGGCCATGTTCTGCACCACGCTCAGGTCACCGTCCGCGATGAGGTTGGCGATATCGGCGGCATGGGCCGGGTCTGCGCCCAGGCTGTTTCGAATACTGCGGACGATGAGCGCCATCAGCACGGATGCAGCAGTGCCGGCGAGCAGTACCCACATCAAGTGCGCCAGCAGGATTTGGCGGAAAGCCGCATCCACATCGTCGACATAGAGGCCCGCGCAGACCACCCAACCCCAACTCATATCGAGTGGCGCTGACTCAATCCGGCTGAACATTCGCCACTTGGCAACGTTTGCTCGCGCGACACTAGCGCGTACTGTCAGAGTCTGACAGGCACGCTTCAGCGCGATTCCAGCTCTACAATGCCAGCCCCAGGAAGATAGCACTCGGTCCAAACCCGACCGGGAAGAAGGTGCTGGCCAAGCTTGTTTTGGCTCGGCACATACCGTGGACTTTTGCCCACGGCAGACCGTGACAATTTTAGCCCTTGAAACCGTAGCAATTCGTCGGTATATTGATTTATACACGGTCAACCAGTGAAATTTAGCGATACAAATCAAGGGCTTACATAATTCCGATTGAAATGTTCAACGGCAATTTTTCGAGTCCCTGATTCGCCACCAAATACCAAAAAGCCCTGCTTCGGCAGGGCTTTTTGCTTTTCTGCTGCATCCCTGGCGACCGCCAGGGTCATCACATTACGCAAGCGCCTCGGCTAGCACAGGCACCTCGGCGGCCACCGCCAACACCCAATCCGTCGTCAATACCGGTTGCGTCACGGGCAGCATATGGCCGCCGTCGATGATGCGCAGGTTCACTAGGTCGAGCTTCTGCTTGAGCGCTTCGCCCTGGCGCTTGACGTTTAGGATGCGGTCTCCGCGGCCGTACAACACATCGACAGGCACCGTCATCGAGGCATAGCGGCGCTCCATGTCGGGCAGATCTTCCGGTGCAGCGACCAGATCCGACGATGCCGCATAGAACACGTGCGGACGCAGCCCCAGCAAGCCGCCTCCCTTGAACGGGAAATCCTTCGGCATGGCCTCGGGCGCGAACACCGCAGCGATGGCCTTGCGGGAATTGATGATCGACAGCGGGATCGCCAGTGTCCATGACACCAGCCTGCGAACCAGCGGCGACGTCAACACCAAGCCCCTGAACGCACCGGGCGGCGTGCTTTCTGCATGCGTGAGCGGCGCAATCAACGCGAGCCGGCGGATAACGTGCGGATGGTTCAGCCCCACCGCAAGCGAAATCGCCCCACCAAGCGAATGTCCCACCAGCACGGGCTTGTCGAGCCCAAGCTGCTCGATGCACTGCGCGACCGTGCGGGCCTGCGCGTAGACGTTGGCAGGCGAATCCCCACCGCGCACAGACCGCCCCGCCCCCGGCCGGTCAATCACGATCACGCGGTGCGAGCGCGTCAGCCGATCCAGATCCAGGTACGCGAAGTTGCGCAGGTTGCCGCACAGGCCATGAACGAACACGATGGCAGGGCCCGTTCCGCGATCGATGTAATGCACGCGATCGCCGCCGATATCAATGAACTTGCCTTCGGGCGGAAACCCCTTGGTGACGCGGCGAGCGATGAAAAACGTGAACGCAACAGGCGCGAGGATGGCAAGCGCGATGACGCCAAGAATGGTGTAGGTCATAGTGTCCCCAAAGCGGGAGGCGGTTAGGCGGGCTGCGCCGCGCCGGTCGGCTGGGCACGGCGTTCGAACTGCATGGCACTGTCGGCCAGTGTGCCGAACTTGAGCATCATCAGATCGCGCGCGTAGTTCTGATATGACTTCCACGGCTGCTTGTCGCCCTGCTTGGGCAGGATGGCCGCCGCACGCTGGATGTAGCCGGACGTCAGATCGACGGCGGGTTCGCGGCTCATGGCTTCGTCATCGAGACGCGGCACGCAGGTATCGAAGCCGTTGGACTGCATGTGGTTGAGCAGCCGGCAGACGTACTGCGCGATCAACTCAGCCTTGAGCGTCCACGATGCATTCGTATAGCCGAATGACGACGCCAGGTTCGGCACACCGCTGTACATCATGCCCTTGTACGACACGGTTTCTGCCAGATTCACGGCATGTCCATCGACAGTGATGGCCGCCCCGCCCAGTACTTTTAGTTTGAGCCCCGTGGCCGTGACGATCACATCGGCATCAAGATGCTCGCCGCTCTTGAGCAGCAGGCCGGTGCGGGTGAAGCGTTCGATTTCGTCGGTCGCAATCGACGCCTTGCCAGCGCGGATCGTCTTGAACAGATCGCCGTCCGGCACGAGGCACAGGCGCTGGTCCCACGGGTTGTAGCGTGGGGTCAGGTGTTTGCGCACGTCGAAGCCGGGGCCGATCTGCTTGCCGGCCATGCGGATGATGAACTCTTTGAATGCCTTGGGCTTGCGACGGGCGAGGCTGTAGAAGTACATCGTCAGCAGCACGTTTTTCGTGCGCACCAGCCGGTGAGCCAGGCCGGACGGCAACCAGCGGCGCAACGTGTTGGCCACGGCATCCTGCTCGGGCCGCGAAACGATGTACGTGGGCGAGCGCTGCAGCATCGTCACGTGCTGCGCGGTGCCGGCCATCGCGGGCACCAGCGTGACCGCCGTGGCGCCACTGCCGATCACCACCACGCGCTTGCCGCCGTACGACAGATCGTTCGGCCAATGCTGCGGATGGACGATGCGGCCTTGGAAAGTGTCCATCGCGGGCCACGTCGGGGCGTGGCCCTCTTCGTAGTCGTAGTAGCCGCTGCACATGTAGAGGAACTTGCAGGTGAACAGCACCGGTTCCTCGCGCGAGCCATCGCAGCGTAGCGCCTGCACGGTCCAGCGCGCGGCGGCGGAATCCCAGCTCGCACCCGTCACCTTATGGCGGAAGCGGATGGATTTGTCGATGCCGAACACGCCTGCGGTGTCGCGGATGTAATCGAGAATCGTCTGACCGTCGGAGATGGCCTTGCTGCTGTGCCACGGCCGGAAGCTGTAGCCGAGCGTGAACATGTCGGAGTCCGATCGGATGCCCGGATAGCGGAACAAGTCCCACGTGCCGCCGATGGATTCGCGCCCTTCGAGGATGGTGAAACGCGCCGACGGGCAGCGCTCGCGCAGGTGATACGCCGCGCCAATGCCCGAGAGGCCCGCGCCGACGATGAGCACGTCGAGGTCGGTATCCGGCGCGGCTGCCCGGTTGCGGGGCACGCCGGGGCTGGCGCTTCGCTCCATCGTCGTATTCATGCGGTCTCCTGTTTGCAGCCTTGCGGGCAGGCGTGGCAAATTTCGCTCTAAATGTGGTGTGATTCGTCACCACTTTAATTTTCAGGCGTCCTGACGTCAAATAGCGAAATGGAGAAAACACTTGAAACAGACGACGCCCCAGTCAGAAAAGGCCGCCCGTATGGCGGCGTGGCGCCGGAGGCACGTGCAGCGGAGCGCCGCGATGCGCTGATCCGTGCTGGCACGCGCGTCTTCGGCACGGTGGGCTTTCGCAAGGCCACCGTACGCGCAATCTGCCAGGAAGCGAAGCTCAACGACCGGTACTTTTACGCCGCCTTTGACAGCACCGAAGCCCTGCTGCGTGCGACCTATCAGCAGCATGCCGAAGACTTGCGCGCGCAGGTGTATGAAGCCACCGCCGCTGCGGAAGGCACGCTGGAAGCTCGTATCGACGCCGGCCTGCACGCGTTTTTCGTGTTCTTGCGTGAACCGTGTGCGGCGCGCGTGCTGCTGCTGGAAGTGATGGGCGTGAGCCCGGAAACGGACGCGACCTACCAGCGCAACCTGCTGGAGTTCGGCAAGCAGATCATGGCGAATGCCCAACTGCCCGGCGCCCACAATGACGATGACGCCGAGTTGCGCGCCGACCAACGCATCATCGGCCTGGCGCTGGTGGGCGCCCTGACCAACGTCGGTGCTGCGTGGCTTCTGACCGGCTATCGAGATCCCGAAGAGAAGATGGTGCGCAACTGCCGGCAAGTCGTGCTCGGCACGTTGCGCGCCATGCTGGGCGTTTAGGCCGATCCTTCCAGCCTGCCCAGTCGAACCACGGTCACGCCGGGGGCCAGATGCCGCAGCGATGGCTGCAGCAGCACGCAGTTGTCGTACGGCGTGACGATCTGCAGCGCTGCATCGGTAGCGATGACGGTGCCGGCGCGGGCGATGGTCTCCATGCCGCGATAGTCGTCCGCAAAACGGAACGCCGTGGATTTGGCGACCACCGGATCGGTCACCCGAATGCAACGCACCTCCAGCGCAGGCGCCATGCCCAGCCATTCCGATACTGCTGACGCATCGACGGTGCCCAGCGCCACCAGAAAACGCGCGCACGCGTCCAGCGCAACATCCCGGCTCACGCGTTCGAAGTGTTGACCGCATTCGATGAGCAGCGCGTTCTTCGGACTGGCGGCATCGCCAAAGCCGCCGTAGTCGCGCAAGCGGCGACCGGCAGCATGGCCGGCATCGATCATCAGATGCGAAGCCGCGCCAACGAGGCGGCCCAATGCGACGCCTTTGGCGTGCGGTCCGGTCAGCATCAGCGGCTCGGCCTTCTCATGCATCGAGTGAATATCGAGCAGGTAATCGACCGTGTCGATCACTGGCCGCAGCTCACGCGCGCGGCGCAGTTCCAGCGAGTTGCCGGGGCCATCAAGCTTGTCTGCAGACCACACGCGATTCAGGTCTTCGTCGATGAAGCGCGTGGCATCCGGGTCGTTGATATCGAAGCGCTCATACGCCTCGACGTTGGCAAATGACAGCGTGAGCCGGCCACGTGCCGGGCGCACGCCGGCCGCCAGCAGCGCATCCACCGCAATCGCGCCGCACAGCTCATTGCCATGCGTGAGCGCGTTGATCATGACGTGCGGGCCCGGCACGCCGCTGTCGAACGTATGGACGTAATCAATGCCGTGTGTGCCGGTCTTCCAACGGCGGATATCAGGCTTGTGCAACTCGATCGGGTAGACCGGCAGCGTGGCGCGCAGCGCCTCCAGGGTCATCATGCGAAATCCTTCGGTGTGACGAGAATTCTGTTCAGGTTCGATCCGCACGAGCGCGCCCGCGCAGCATCCACAGCGAGGCCAGGCTGATCAGCGTGGTCGCAAACACATAGAAACTTGGCGACGTCTTGATGTGTGTGACACCGATCAGCCACGTGACGATCAGCGGCGAGAATCCACCAAAGATTGTCACGGACAGGTTGTAGCTCAGCGCCAGGCCCGTGCCACGCGTGCGCGTCGGGAAGATATCGGCAAGCAGCGCAGGCAGCGGCGCCAGGATGGCCGCCAACAGCACGCCCACAATCGCCTGCATGACCAGCAACGTCCAGAACGTCGGTTGTGCGACCAGCGTGGCAAACATCGGATACGTCGACAGCGCAATCACCACCATCGCAATCGACACCACGCGGATGCTGCCGAAACGATCCGCCAGCAGGCCGAACGCCGGTGCCATCACCATCAGCATCGCGCCCGTGATCATCGTGCAGACCAGCGACGCACTGGTCGCGATGTGGAGTTGATTGATGGCATAGGTCGGCATGTAGACCTTCTGCACGTAGTTGAATGCGGTGACAGCCACGACCACGCCCGCGCCCAGCAGCAGCCCTGGCAAACCTTGCGTGAGCGTGTCGCGCAGCGGCGAGCGCGCTTGCAGCGCAGCCGGCGCTTCCGCCTGCATGGTTAAAAACTCCGGCGTTTCAGGCGTATGGCGGCGGATGTAGACGCCAATCGGGCCGATCAGCAAGCCGAACAGAAACGCCACGCGCCAGCCCCATGACTCCACCTGCGCGGTGGGCAGCGCGTAGGTGATCCACGCGCTCAAGCCCGCTGCCAGCAATGTGGCAAGACCCTGCGTGGCGGCCTGCCAGCTCGCGTTGTAGCCCATGCGCTTGCCGTTGGCGTGTTCGATCATGAACGCCGTGGCCGACCCAAATTCTCCGCCGGCCGAAAAGCCCTGCAGCAATCGCGCCATGATCACGATGGCCGGCGACCACAGGCCGATCGACGCATAGGTCGGCGCGAACGCGATCATCGCCGTGCCCAGCATCATCAGCAGGATCGACCAGGTCAGCGCGGCCTTGCGCCCCACGCGGTCTGCATAACTGCCAAGCACCATCGAGCCGAGCGGGCGCATGATGAACGACACGCCAAACGTCCCGACGGAGAGCATCAGCGAACTCCACGCATCGCCCGTCGGGAAGAACAGCTTGCCGATGGTGATGGCGAAATAGCCGTAGATCAGCAAATCGTAGTATTCGAGCGCGTTACCGACGCTAGCCGCCAATACGGCTCGCCAAGGCGCAGGATGTCGATAGGTGTCGGCGCTGCGTGCTGCTGCGCCGCTCGCGTTGAGGGTGTGGGCTGGCATGGTTGTCTCCCCGTGGTCTGTGCCGACCCGCCTGGTTTGCCGAACGGCGCTGGCGGGCGAAGGTTGCGGAGGAGTCTAGGGGCCGCGCCGAGGCGGCTTGTGCCGTTTCGGCACAAGGTTGGGCTTTTTGCGATGCGCCTCAGGCGAGATCCGCGCGGGCGTTGGCATTGGCGTTATCGACGGCACGTTGCCATACCTCGTCAAGCAGCGCGCTCTGGTTGCTGCGCACCCGCATCATGCGGATGTTGACGTGGATGTGCCAGGCATCATCGCCGGCGGGACGCAGTTCGCCCGCGTTCAGGTGCGGCCTGGCCAGGCGATACGGCAGCCACGCCATGCCGAATCCGCGCAGGGCCATCTCTTCCACCGCTTCGTAAAAATCCGCCTGGAACACGGGCTGCAGATGCGCCTTCCGATCGGCGGCAGCCAGATGGCTGTCGAGCATCTGCCGCAATGTCAGCCCACGCGCAAAGGCCAGCCATGGAAGCGGTGCGGCAGCCGAGCCCGGCAGCGTGAAGCGCGGGCGGCCGCGCTTGTCGGGCGCACTCACCGGCACGAGCGTCTCGCTGCCCAGCAGGCAATGGTCGTACTTGCGCGGATCGAGCAGCGCATCGGCCTGTGGGCTGGCGTAGGCGATCAGCAAATCGACCGTGCCATCGGCAAGGGCCAGCACGCCTTCCTGCGTGCCACCCGTCGTCACGCTGAGCGGAAACACACCGCGCTGACGCGCCAGTGTTTCGTACCAGCCGGGGACGAACGTGCGCGCCAGCGTGCGCCCGGTGCCGATCTTGAGCGCCACGGGCAGTTGCGCCTCCCGCAGCAGCAAGCGCGCATCGTTCAGGCCGTCGACGGCATTGGCGGCCGCATCCAGAAACAAGCGCCCTGCCGCGGTAAGCGTGACGGGATGCTCGCTGCGCTCGACCAGTGCGGTGCCCACCCATTCCTCCAGGGCCTTGATCCGGCGGCCGAATGCGGGGTGCGTGACGTTGCGGTTCTCGGCGGCGCGGCTGAAGCTGCGCGTCTTGGCCAGTTCCTTGAAGTCTTCCAGCCATTTGATCTGCATGGCGCGTCCGGTCTTTTGTGGTGAGCGTGAGGTCTGCGCATTATCTCCGCAGCCTGCGCGAACAGCCTTAACGTGCGTGCCGTATCGTTATCATCTTGAGCAAACGATCCGCCACGCCTTCATGTCCGCACTTCGCCCGCTCTCCATCGGCATTGCCGGCGCCGGTAACGCTGGCCTCGCCGCCGCCATCGCGTTTGCTCGCCAGGGGCACGACGTGCACGTCTTCGAAAAGCACCCGCAGTTGACCGCCATGGGCGCGGGCCTGCTGGTCCAGCCGCAGGGCATCCGCGCGCTGGAAGCGCTCGGTGTGGGCCGCGAGCTTGAGGGTATCGGCGCGCCGATCGATCGACTGATCGGCCTGAGCCATCGCGGCTGGCGTCTGCTCGACATTGACTACGCCGAGACGCCCGGCCGCGCCGTCACGCGCCAACCGCTGTCGTCCATGCTGTACGACGCCGCCTTGCACGCGGGCGCAGCATTCCACTTTGGTTGCGCAATCCAGCAACTGCTTCTCGATGGGCCGCGAGCGCGGGTCACACACGCACAGGGCGAATCGATCTTCGACCTGTTTGTGATTGCCGATGGCGCGGCCTCTGCGCTGCGTGAGCCCGCAGGCCTGGCCGGCCCGTCGAGCACCTACCGATGGGGCACGCTGTGGTTCCAGGGATGGGTGGACGGCTGGAACCCGCGCGTGCTGCAGCAGCGCTTTCGCGGCACGCGCGAGATGATGGGCCTGCTGCCCACCGAAGTGGACGGCAACTGCACGCGCCTGTCGATGTTCTGGAGCCTGCCCGGCGATGCTGTCGACGCCTGGCGCCAGACCGACATCACACAGTGGAAGGCACATGTGCTGCGCCTATGGCCGCAAGCCGCGCCCATGGTCGAACAGATCGGCTCACACGACGATATGCCTTTCGCCGTCTATCGCCACACATGGCCACGCGCGCTGGCCAAACCGCCCTACTGCGTCATCGGCGATGCCGCGCATGCCATGAGCCCGCAGCTTGGCCTGGGGACCACCCTGGCCGCCCAAGATGCCCTGGCACTCGCCGCGTGCGTGCAAGTGCATGGCCCCGCTGATGGCGCCCTCGCCTACCACGCCCGTCGTCTGCGGACCGTGCAGGCCTACCAGACACTGAGCCGTGCGCTCACACCGTGCTTCCAGGCGCAATACGGCGGTTGGATGCGAGACGTGGTGTTTGCCACCGGCTTGCGCGTGCCGGGTGTCGCGTGGCTGATGAAACGCAGCCTGGCAGAGCCGCCGGCTCGCGATGCCGCATTCGCTCCAGCTGCGGCTTCCACGGCCGCGAGCGAAAAGCCACAGGCATGACACCACGCCATCCATCAGCATGAGCCTGTTGCACACCTTCCTTCCCGAGCATCAGTTCTGCGAGCAGCACCACATACGGGTCAATGCATCGCCCGCGCGCGTGCTCGACATGGCCTCGCAACTTCACGTCACGGATTTCCCGGTAGCCAGGCTGCTCCTGTATCTGCGCGCCATCCCGGCGCGCATCGCCGCCGCGCTGGGCAAGCCCAGTGCGCGACGGATCGACGCCAGGTTCGGCCTGCACGATTTCACCGTTCTCGGCCGCGATGGAGATCAGGAATTCGCCCTCGGCTTGGTCGGCCGCTTCTGGGAATCCGCCGGCGGGCTCATCCACGTTGAAGCCAGTGCATTTCGCACGTTCTCCGAACCCGATATCGCCAAGCTGGTCATGACGTTCGTCGCTCGGCCCGAGGGCGCCGACACGCTGCTGACCACGCGCACGTGCGTGCATTGCTCCAGCACAACGGCGCTGCGCCGCTTCACGCCTTACTGGATACTGATCCGCATGCCCAGCGGGCTGATCCGCCGGATGATGCTGCAGCGGATCAAACAGCTTGCGGAGGCAGACGACGCTCCGCTTGCACGTCCAGAATAACCAGCGTGCCGGCGCTGCCGGCGTCCACGCTGTGCGGCACGCCGGCAGGCACCACATACAGCTCGCCGCGCGAAACGATTACCGCTTCGTCGCCGATACGCAAACGCAGCTGCCCATCGATGACCAGTAACCCTTCGGCATAGCCATGCACCTCGTTGGGATACGGCGTGCCATCCATGCGCAGCACCTTGAAGTTGCCGCCACCAAAACGTTCCAGCACGCGAGACGACCATGCGCGCGGCAGCGCGTCGGCCTCGGCATTGAGATTGACAAGCGGCACGCCGGCCTCGCCCAAGATATGAGAAGCGCTGAGCATACCAGTCGATGCGCAACAAGAACGGCGCCGCCGCATTCCTGCGGTGGCGCCCCATTCTGTGCGAATGATCCACCCGTGCTTAGGTGCTGTAGAACGCAGCGTCCATGTCCGACAGCGCATTCATGTCGTCCGCAGGCCTCAGGTGGTCCACCCGATAGCCGTGCTTGTACACCGCCACCAGGCGCACCTCGTTCACCGGTTCGACATTCAGCTTCATGCGGATGCGCGATACGTGACTATCGATCGTGCGGGTGTACTCCGACGAGTTGCGGCCCCACACCTGCCCGAAGATGTGGTCGCGCGATAGTGTGCGGCCCACGTTCGAAAACAACAGCAGCGCCAGCTGGAACTCGATGCCCGTCAGCGTAACCGGCTCGCCGTGCAGGGTGACCTGCTGGCGCTGGGGATTGAAGTGATAGGGCCCTACCGCGAATGGCAGGCGGCCATACGGAATGGGATATGCACGGCGCAGCAGCGCGTCGACGCGCGCACGCAGCTCGGCAATGCGGAACGGCTTGGCGATGTAATCATCGGCGCCATGCGTGAGCGCGCGCACAAGGCTTTTCTCGCCCTCTTCAGCCGTGACGAACAGGACCGGCAACACATCCTTGTGGCGGCTGCGCACGACGCTCAGCACGTCGATACCGAGCATGCCAGGCGTATGCCAGTCGAGGATCAGCATGTCGTACGACGACCGGCCCAGCATGCGCAGCAAGGTTGAGCCGTCGGTGTAGGTCACCACGTCGTGGCCGGACTGAGACAGGATCTGGACGATGACTTCGCTTTGGAAGGGATCGTCTTCAAGCAAGGCGATACGCATGTTCGGCTCCATGAAAATTCGCACATGCGTAGGGGGTGGGTGCCGGAATTGATGGCGCTTATTCAAGCGCGTTCAGCGCGTTCCGTTGCATGCGTTACGTGGCTGCAATTTTCATGGCGAGGTTTGGTACGAACCATGAGAAGAGTCCTAATTTGTGAAGGCCGTTGAAACACGGTTGCGACATGCATTCGTCAAACGGAAAAAAAAGCCCGGACAATGATGTCCGGGCGGCGGTGCTTCCCACAACAATGTGACGGGATCAGAAACACCCAAGGGTCGCATGTGCCAGACACATCGCAGTGCACCGGGGGGAAGCACTGCAACGCTTACGGGGGTGACGTCATGGAGGGTCCGACGTACTGGTCCGGCACACGTGGAGCGCATGATGCCGTGCGATACGTGCAACGGGAGCAGTCGTGACAACATTTAACGTGCCCAGCTTCTTCGCGGCGACACGTCAGGTGGGATCGGCGTTTTCCAGCTCTTGCCGGATCGACTCGGTCAGCATGTCGATCAGCAAGCGAACGCGCCTGGGAACGAACCGAGCAGAGGGTGTGACGAGGTTGATCGGCTCACCGCTGGTCGCATAGTCCGGCAGCACGCGAACGAGTCGCGGCAGCGGTGCGTTGGCGCGCGCCACGGCACTCGCATACAGCGGCAGCGGGCCGATACCGGCGCCTGAAGCAATCAACGTTTCCAGGTAAATCAGGCTGTCGGCATTCAGGCGCGCACGCACAGCCACGGTTTTCAGCCCATCGGGGCCGACGAGGCGCCATTGCGTTTCGCCGCGTCCGGTGCCGCGAAAATCGAGGCAGCAATGGTCGGCCAGCCCTTGTACGGTGTCTGGCGCACCGCGGCGCTGCAGGTAATCGGGCGACGCGAACAAGCCGATGCGCAACACGCCAAGCGACCGCGCCACCAGCGAACTATCGGCCAGGCGTCCAACGCGGACGGCAAGGTCGAAACCTTCCTGCACGAGATCGACATTGCGCGGCGTCAGGACGACGTCCAGATCGATCTCCGGATACAGCTGCATGAAGCGCGCCGCCACCGGCGCTACCAGCAGACGGCCGACGTCTTCGGAAGACGTGATCCGGACCTTGCCGCGCGGCAGGTCCTGCAGCTCGCCCGCGCAGGTCGTGGCGCGCTCAATGTCTTCCAGTGCGTGCGACGCCACCTGATACAGGCTTTGGCCCGCGTCCGTCAGATGGAGCGTGCGCGTGGTGCGCTGTAACAGTCGCACGTTCAAATCCTGTTCAAGCGCAGCGATGCCGCGACTGACGGACGATTTAGGCAAATCGAGCCGCGTTGCCGCTGCCGTGAAGCTCCCCGCTTCGACCACGCGCACGAACAACGCCAATTGGTTCAGATCCATGGTTTCCTCCTCTTATCGTGATGCGCGCCAGCCGGATTGTTATTGTCTCGTATAGAGCAACATTTTTTCCCACCATAACCGACTAGTGCAAACGAGGCAACTACCCTACATTTGGTGTATGACAAATGCCCAATTTCAGGAGAACCGCATGGAAACCCTCGTGCAACCGCAAGTGCAGCGTGCCCGCCTCGTCGAGCGCATCATCACGGGCCGCCCCACCTCGGACGGCGCGGGCGTGAAGCTCACCCGCGTGCTGACGAACAACCTGCAACGCCGGCTCGATCCGTTCCTGATGCTGGATGCGTTTCGCAGTGACGACCCGAACGACTATCTGGCCGGCTTTCCCGATCATCCGCACCGCGGCTTTGAAACGGTGACGTACATGATCGCGGGCCGCATGCGCCACCGCGACAGTGCGGGCCACGAAGGCCTGCTGCAACACGGCGGCGTGCAGTGGATGACGGCCGGCAGCGGCGTCGTGCACTCTGAAATGCCGGAACAGGAAGATGGTGTGATGGAAGGCTTCCAGCTGTGGTTGAACCTACCCGCCAGCGACAAGATGACGACACCGTGGTACCGCGACATTCCGTCGAACGAGATTCCCGAGTTCACGACGGAAGACGGCGTGGCCGTACGCGTGATCGCTGGGGAGTCGCACGGCGTGCAAGGCGCGATGACGCGTGAAGCGACACAGCCGCTGTACCTCGACATCACGCTGCCGGCCGGTGCATCGTTTGCACAGCGGCTGCCGGCCGGACACAACGCGTTCGTCTACGTGTTCCGTGGCAGCGCGCTGGTAGGTGACGCCGAAGCGTCTGGCGACGCCGGGCTGCAGCGCGTGGAAGACAAGCAGATGGCCATCCTCGCCAACACGGAAGGCAGTGACGGGGTAGTGATCCGTGCAGGCGACGCTGAGGCGCGTGTGTTGCTGGTGGCCGGCAAACCGCTGAACGAGTCGATCGCGCAATACGGCCCGTTCGTGATGAACACGCAAGAAGAGATCTTCCAGGCCGTGCGGGACTTCCAGGCCGGCAAGTTCGCCTAAGCCCAAGCCTCAAAGAAAAACCGCCGCTCGGTTTCACCAGAGCGGCGGTTCGTCCAACAGCGCGATCTGCTCGCGCAACTCCAACACCCGGTCCTGCCAGTAGCGTTGCGTGTTGAACCACGGAAACGCTGCAGGAAACGCCGGATCGTTCCAGCGACGCGCCAACCAGGCGCTGTAGTGCAGCAAGCGCAGCGTGCGCAGCGCTTCGACCAGATATAGCTCGCGCGTGTCGAATTCGCAGAAGTCCTCGTACCCGGCCAGCAGGCTGGCGAGCTGCGATTGCATCGACGCGCGATCGCCCGAGAGCAGCATCCACAGATCCTGCACGGCCGGGCCGGTGCGGCTGTCGTCAAAGTCGACGAAATGCGGACCGGCGCTGCGCAGTGGATCGCCCTGCTTGGCGTCGGCCTCTTCGATCCAGAGCACGTTCGAGGCGTGGCAATCGCCGTGCAGGCGCAGCAATGAAACGTCGCCTGCGCGGTCGTAGCAGCGGCGCACGCCGTCGAGTGCGGCGTCAGCCACGCTGCGCCAAGCCGGCAACAAATCGGGCGGGATGAAATCGTGTTCGAGCAGCCAGTCGCGCGATTGCACGCCGAAGGTGTCGATGTCGAGTGCGGGCCTGGCCACGAACGGCCGCCGCGCACCCACGACATGGATGCGACCAAGGAAGCGGCCCATCCACTCAAGCGTGTGGTCTTGGTCGATGGCCGGCACGCGGCCTGCGCAACGCGGGAAGACCGCGAAGTGCCAACGCTCGAACGCGTGCAGCGTGCGGCCGTCGATTTCCAGCGGCGCGACCACGGGGATCTCCGCCGCTGCGAGTTCTGCCGTGAAGGCGTGTTCCTCGACGATCTGCGCATCGGTCCAGCGGCTCGGGCGGTAGAACTTGACCACCACCGGCGCGCTATCTTCCACGCCGGCCTGGTAGACGCGGTTCTCGTAGCTGTTGAGCGCGAACATGCGGCCGTCCGGCATCAGCCCGACCTGCGCCAGCGCATCGAGGATGCTGTCGGGCGTCAGGCCGTCGTAGGGCGCGTCAGCTGATGCGGGTGGGCCGTCGTCGTGCATCAACGTCAGGCTTTACGGCCGCCGAGCAACGCAGCCGCCTTGGCGAACAAACCATTGAACGGCTGCTTGGCCGGCTGTGCCTTATGGGCGGGCTGCGCGGCTTGCGTGTTCGATGCACGGCGTTGTTGACCGCCCTGCCCGCCTTGTCCATTGCCTTGGCCCTGGCCTTGACCATTGCCCTGGCGCTGGCCGCGCGCTTGCGATTGGCCGTTGCCGGCACCGTGGCCGGTGCGCGGCTTGGGTGCGGCTTGACCGTCGCGTTGGCCTTGCGCCTGGCGCTGGCGGCTGCCGCCACCATTGCGACCCTGGCCTTGATTCTGCCCCTGCCCTTGCCCTTGACCGTTGCCGCTCGACTCGCGACGCGGTTCGCGAGGCTCACGCGGTGCCCGCGGCTCGCGCGGGGCAGCGTTGCCGCTGGCCTGGCGAGGCTGCTGGCTGCGGCCACCGCCCGGGCGGCCACCGCGCGCGTTGCCGCCGCGGCCCGCCGGGTTGCGCCCGTTCGGAATCGGCTCCGCCGCGATGGACGGGTCCGGCTCGAAACCTTCCAGCACGGTACGCGGCAGTTCGCGCTTGATGAGGCGCTCAATGTCGCGCAGCAAGCCATGCTCGTCCACGCAGACCAGCGAGATCGCCTCGCCCTGCGCACCCGCGCGGCCCGTGCGGCCGATACGGTGCACGTAGTCTTCCGGCACGTTCGGCAGGTCGAAGTTGACCACGTGCGGCAGTTGGTCGATGTCGATACCGCGCGCGGCGATGTCGGTGGCAACCAGCACGCGCAGCGTCCCAGCCTTGAATTCCGTCAGCGCACGCGTGCGCGCCGATTGGCTCTTGTTGCCGTGGATGGCCAGCGCGGGAATGCCGTCGCGCGTGAGCTGCTCGGCCAGGCGGTTCGCGCCGTGCTTGGTGCGCGTGAACACCAGCACCTGGTGCCAGTCGTTGTCGCGCACGAGCTTGGCCAGCAGTTCGCGCTTGCGCTCGCGGTCGACCGGGTAGATGCGCTGCTCGACCGTCTCGGCCGTCGTGTTGCGGCGCGCGACTTCAATCAGCGCCGGCTTGTCGAGCAGGCGGTCGGCCAGTTCGCGGATGTCGTCGGAGAACGTTGCCGAGAACAGCAGGTTCTGACGCTTCGCCGGCAGGATGTTGAGGATCTTGCGGATGTCGTGGATGAAGCCCATGTCCAGCATACGATCGGCTTCGTCCAGCACCAGCAATTCAATGTGCGACAGGTCGATGGTGCGCTGACCGACGTGGTCGAGCAGGCGGCCCGGCGTGGCCACGACGATATCGACACCGCGCTTGAGCGCATCGATCTGCGGGTTGATGCCGACGCCGCCGAACATCACCATGGACTTCAGCGGCAGGTATTTGCCATAGGCGCGCACGCTTTCTTCAACTTGCGCGGCAAGTTCACGCGTGGGCGTCAGCACCAGCGCACGGATCGGGAAGCGCATGCCCTGCGGCGTCTGCACCTTGTTCGGTTGCGCCGCAGACAGGCGGTGCAGCAGCGGCAGCGTGAAACCGGCGGTCTTGCCGGTGCCGGTCTGAGCACCGGCGAGCAGGTCACCTCCCCTGAGAATGGCGGGGATGGCCTGGCGTTGAATTGGAGTAGGTTCTGCGTAGCCGAGTTCGGCCACGGCACGTACCAGCTTGTCTGACAAGCCGAGTTCGGAAAACGACATGGAAAAGCGATTGGACCGGCGTGTCCCGCGCATTCGTTCGTGCGCCAATCGTGGACAAAGCCTGGGTAGGTGACGGGGCGACTGGACCCCGGGGACTGCAAGAAGGAATCTAGTTTAACAGGTGATGGTGTTTACCCCACCGGGGCGCGCAACGCAGCCAACGGCGCGTTCACCATATCCCCAGCCGTTCGGCCAACGAATACCGCGCCATATACCGCCGGAAATACGCCAGGAACGCTTCTTCGGCCGGCGCCAGACCGCTCCCATCTCTCTCGCGAAGACCCGCAAGCGCAGGTGGATGTCTCGACGCAGGGCTTTGGCAGGCTTGGCCAGGCCATCGGCGCGATCGGTCTGCCGACGCTTGTCGTCCAGGAAGAGGTGGCTATCACCTCCCCACCCTTGCACAAAACGCTGCCGCATTCTTCGGCGGCCTGACATCGCTCCATCAGCCAGCCGGCTGACCCGCCCAGGGTCACCAAAGGGGGGCGAAAACCTCTCTCTCTTGTTTCTTGATGTTTGCGCCCACTCACTTTCCAGGCCTCGTGTTTCATACGTTGGCTGTGCACGCTCCTCCTGTCTAGAGTGCTTGCTCGAATTGGGCGCTTGGTGTTTTCAAACGTCTGTTCCTAACATGCCCGGGCAACCCCATACACATGTTTGAATCGTACGTTCGAGCGCTGCACCGCAGCAATCGAGCCCGATATCAGGCTTAAAAAACGAGGTAGGAGACATGGGACGTCCTGGAGCAGGAGACACCAAGGGCCGCATTCTGGAAGCCACCGAACTGTTGTTCATCGAGTTCGGCTACGAGGCGATGTCGTTGCGGCAGATCACGGCGCGCGCCAAAGTCAATCTGGCGGCGGTCAACTATCACTTCGGCAGCAAGGAAGCGTTGATGCAGTCGGTGCTTGGGCGCCGGCTCGACCCGCTCAACACGCGCCGGCTGGCGCTGCTGACCGCGTGCGAAGAACGCTGGACCAAGGAGCAACTGACCTGCGACCACGTGCTCGGCGCGCTGTTTGTGCCAGCGCTGCAGATGGCGCGCAACCCCGACACCGGCGGCCCCGCATTCCTGCGCCTGATGGGGCGCGTGTATTCCGACACCTCACCGTTCGTGCAGAGCTATCTGCTCGGCCACTATGCGCTGGTGTTCGATCGCTTCTTCGAAGCCTTCTCGCGTGCGCTGCCGCACCTGCCGCGCGCTGAACTCGGCTGGCGCCTGCACTTTGCGCTCAAGGCGCTCGCCGGCGTGCTGGCCGGAGACGACCTCAATAACCTGCTGCCGCTGTTCACGCAGGGCAAGACGATGAACGATGCCTCGCTGCTGGCACGCCTGACGGCGCTGGTGGTGGCTACGCTCAACGCCCCGCTGCCCGGCGAGGCCGGTGCGCTCGATCAGGTGGTCGAGCTGGCCGAAGCGCAAGTTCCCACGCCCGTCGCGCAAGCAGATGCCGCCCCCAACGGCAACGACAGCGGCTACGGCGGCTCAGGTCGCCACGCCGGGCACGGCAATGGCCGCGCCGAACGCAGCGCGACGCCCACCACCGCCTCGCCCTTCGCCGGTGACCTGTTCGGCCGCACACCCGCGCGCGCCAGCGCCGACGATGCCGCGGACGCCCACGACGATCTCGGCGCCGGTGCGCACGACGATACTCATGGTGACGACAGCGACGTCGGCGGCCCCGCGCCCACCGCACGCACCAGGGCATTGGCCATTCGCCGCAGCAATGCAGCACGCGCGATCTTCCCAGCCAATCCGATGCGCCCCTGGCGCAGCCCTAACGCCTGACAACGCTGGTGCCGCCTGGAGTTCCCGTATGTCTGCCGTGTGCAGGCACGGGAGTCGCTCCGGCATTCTGCAGGTGCCGCCGGTGTTCGAGATATCCGGCCCGTAGACGCATCGAATGGAGACCCTCATGATGACGATCTGGATCGTCCTGCTTTGCATCGGCGTGCTTGGGCTCGCCAGCATGGAAGCCTCGGCGTTCGCCTGGCTGGTCGCGACCGCCGTGTGGCTCGTGGCAGGCGCCTGGCTGGGCTTGGTGGGCCCGGTGATGACTACGGTACTCGCCATCGTCTTTGTGCTGCCGGCGCTGGTGCTCGCGCTCAAGCCGCTGCGCCGGGCACTCATCACGCGCCCGGTACTGGCAATGTTCCGCAAGATCATGCCGGAGATGTCGCAAACCGAGCGCGACGCCATTGAAGCGGGCACGGTCTGGTGGGATGCCGAACTGTTCTCCGGCCGGCCCAACTGGTCGCGATTGCTGTCTTCGCCGCAGCCGCGCCTGTCGGCCGAAGAGCAATCTTTCCTCGACGTGGAAACCGAAAAACTCTGCGACCTTGCCAACGATTGGGAAAGCACGCAGATCTGGCAGGACCTGTCGCCCGACGCGTGGGACTATGCGAAGCGCGCCGGCTTCCTGGGCATGATCATCCCGAAGGAATACGGCGGCAAAGGGTTCTCGGCATACGCTCACTCGCAGGTCATCATGAAGCTGTCGACGCGCTGCTCTGCCGCGGCCGTGTCGGTCATGGTGCCCAACTCGCTCGGCCCCGCTGAGCTGCTTCTGCACTACGGCACCGAAGCGCAGAAAAATCATTACCTGCCGCGCCTCGCACGCGGTGAAGAAATCCCCTGCTTTGCGCTGACCAACGCATATGCCGGCTCCGATGCCGCCGCCATTCCCGATGTGGGCGTGGTCTGCCGCGGCGTGCACGAAGGCCGCGAGACGCTCGGCTTTCGCGTGACATGGAGCAAGCGCTACATCACGCTCGGCCCCATCGCCACGGTGCTGGGGCTCGCATTTCGCGCGGTCGATCCGGATGGCTTGCTCGGCGGCGACAAGGAGCCCGGCATCACCTGCGCGCTCATCCCGACGAAGCACCCGGGCGTGAACATCGGCCGCCGCCATTGGCCGCTCAATGCGGTGTTCCAGAACGGCCCGAACTCCGGCAAGGACGTGTTCATCCCCATCGACTGGGTGATCGGCGGCCAGGCGCAAGTCGGCCGTGGCTGGCGCATGCTGATGGAATGTCTGGCGGCGGGCCGGGCGATTTCGCTGCCCTCATCCAACGTGGGCATGGCCAAGCTGGCCGTACGCAGCACCGGCGCCTATGCCGCCATGCGACGCCAGTTCCGTACGCCCATCGGCAAGTTCGAAGGGATCCAGGAGGCGCTCGGCCGCATGGGCGGCAATCTGTACATGATGGATGCGGCGCGGCGCCTTTCCGCGCTGGCCGTGGACCTGGGCGAGAAGCCCTCGGTCATCTCCGCCATTGCCAAATACCACGTCACCGAACGTGCGCGCGATGTGGTCACCGATGCGATGGACATCGTGGGCGGCAAGGGCATCTGCATGGGCCCGAACAACTTCCTGGCGCGCGCTTATCAGCAGGTGCCGATCGCCATCACGGTGGAAGGCGCGAACATCATGACGCGCTGCCTGATCATCTTCGGGCAGGGCGTGATCCGTTGCCATCCGTATGTGCTGCGCGAGATGACGGCCGCGCAAGGCGCCGATTCAACCGAGACGCTGCGTGCGTTCGATACGGCGCTGTTCGGCCACGGCGCATTCATCGCGGGCAACCTGGTGCGCGCCTTCTTGCATGCGCTCTCCGGCGGGCGCGTGGGAAGCGCGCCGGGCAATGCCGCACCGGAAATGCAGCGCTACTACCGCGCCGTGAACCGCTTTTCGACGGCGCTGGCGCTGCTGTCCGATGTGTCGATGTTCACGCTGGGCGGCACGCTCAAGCGCCGCGAGAGCATCACGGGGCGGCTGGGCGACATCCTCTCGCAGATGTACCTGATCTCGTCCACGCTCAAGCGCTTTGAAGATGACGGCCGCCCTGCCGAGGACGCGCCGCTCGTGCATTGGTCGGTTCAGGACGCGCTGGTGAAGGCGCACGATGCGCTCGACGGCGTGCTGGCCAATTTCCCGAACACTGGCATCGCGGCGCTGCTGCGCGCGCTGATCTTCCCGTTCGGTACGCCGTATCGCAAGCCGTCGGATGCGCTGGCCGCGCAGGTCGCCGAGCTGATGCAAACGCCGGGCGCTGTGCGCGATCGCCTGCTGGCCGACTCGTACTGCCCGACGCCCGAAGTCGACCCGATCGCCTATGGCGAAGCGGCCTTCCGCCTGCAGCCGACCGTGGACGCAATCGAGCAGCGCTTGAAACCAGCCATCCGCGCAGGCAAGCTGCCGCCCGTGCCGCAGAGCCTGCCCGACTTCGAAGCCTGGACCGCACAAGCCGTGGCACAAAACCTCATTGACGAAGGCGAGCGAAAGCAGCTGTGCGACTACGCGCGCTACGGCGAACACGCGGTTGCCGTGGATGACTTCCCGCCCGACTTCAACCTGATGGCCGACCTGCAGCGCCGCAAGGATGCACTCGATGCCCTGCAGGCCGCCGAGCGCCGCGCAGCCTGATGGCGCAGGGGCCTGACTAACGACAACAACAACGATGCAAGACAAGTACCTCGATTTCGTCGGTTCCGGTTTCGGCAAGTGGCTGTCGGCCAACCTCGGCCTGCCGCAGCCTGTGCCGTTGCGCCGTTATGTGCCCGGCGAACCGGAATTTGTCGGGCCGTTCCTGGTGGGCGCGGCGCCGGGCGGCTCCATGCGCGAAACGCTCGCCGCACTGTTTGCCGAGACCGGCGTCCCTACGCGCTTTCATGAAAGCGATCCGGAATGGCTTGGTGCCGCCAACCGGCACGGCCAGATCACGGGCCGCTTTGTCGCCCCGACGGGCAAGGACGGCGAGGCGTTTGATCGCATTGGCGGCATCGTCTTCGATGCCACGGGCATTGCGACGGTCGACGGCCTCGACGCGCTGTATCACGTGTTCCACGATGGCGTGCGGGCCATCGGCCGTTGTGGGCGCGTCGTGGTGATCGGCCGGCCGCCGGAAGGTTGCAAGACGCCCGAGATGGCGATTGCGCAGCGCGCGCTGGAAGGGCTGACGCGCTCTCTTGGCAAGGAAGTCCGGCGCGGCTGCACGGCGCAGCTCGTCTACGTGGCTGAGGGAGCGGAGAACGTGGCCGTATCGACGCTGCGCTTTCTGCTGTCGGCACGCTCGGCGTATGTGTCGGGGCAGGTGGTGCGCGTGCATCGGGCGGCAGCGGTCTCGGTGGACTGGCAGAAGCCGCTGGCCGGGCGCACCGCGTTGGTGACCGGCGCCTCGCGCGGCATCGGCGCGGCCATTGCGCACGTGCTGGCACGTGACGGTGCGCGCGTACTTTGCCTGGATGTGCCCGCCGCGCAGGAAGCGCTGAACGCGGTCGCACAGGAAATCGGCGGTGAGGCCATGGCCTACGACATTGCTGCGCCCGAGACACCCGCCCTGCTCGCGCAGCAACTTGCTGCATTGGGCGGCATCGACATCCTCGTGCACAACGCCGGCATCACGCGCGACAAGACCATCGCCCGCATGACCGAGCCCGCTTGGCGCAGCGTGCTCGATATCAACCTCGCCGCGCAGTTGCGCATCAACGACGCGCTGCTTGCGGCCAATGCGCTGCACGCAGGCGGGTCCATCGTGTGCGTGTCGTCCATCAGCGGCATTGCAGGCAACCTTGGGCAGACCAACTACGCGATGTCCAAGGCCGGCGTGATCGGGCTCGTGCAAGCAGGCGCACCGTTGCTGGCAGAGCGCGGCATCACCATCAACGCTGTCGCGCCGGGCTTTATCGAGACGCAGATGACAGCGGCCGTGCCGTTTGCCATCCGCGAAGCCGGCCGCCGCATGAACGCGATGAGCCAGGGCGGCCAGCCCGTCGACGTGGCCGAGACGATCGCGTGGTTCGCCAACCCGGCGTCCAACGGCGTGACGGGCAACATCGTGCGCGTGTGCGGGCAAAGCCTGCTGGGAGCTTGACGCGACCATGCGCACGCTGGCCCAGCCCTTTCCGATGGTCGCAACCCAGACGCTGGTAACCGAGCCGCCGTCGCCGGGGGCACTGGCCTGGCGCGCGCTGCTGTCGCAACGCAAAGGCAGGCGCGGCGGGCCGCTGCCGCGCCACACCCTGGTGCGCCAGGAGGTGCCGCTCGAGGCCGAACACATTGCGCAGTACGCGGCGGTGTGTGGGTTCTCGCCCGCGCATGGCGTACCGATGACGTATCCGCATCTGCTGGGCTTTTCGCTGCAGCTCATGCTGATGACGGAATCGGCGTTTCCGTATCCGGTGATCGGCCTGGTGCACCTGTGCAACACCATCCGCCAGCACCAGCGTCTGCAGGCGGGCGAACGCGTGCGTGTGGAAGTGCGCCCGCGCCGGTTGTTCCACCATGCGCGCGGGCAAGCGTTCGCCATCGAAACCGCGATCGTCAAGGCCGGCGCGGTGGTGTGGGAATCGCTGTCGACCTACCTGCGCGTGGGCGTGCCGTCGCCGCAGGGGGCACCGTTGATTGCGCTGCCAAGCGTGCAGAACTTGTCGCCCGACGGCCGCTGGGATGTGCCTGCCGACACCGGCCGGCGCTACGCCGGCGTGTCGGGGGACTGGAACCCCATCCACGTATCCAACATCGGCGCGAAGCTGTTCGGCTTTGCGCACCCCATCGCCCACGGCATGTGGACGAAGGCCCGTGCGCTGGCCGCGCTGCTGCCGGCCGCGCCGCTCACGGAAGGCGAAGTGGTGGCCGAGTTCAAGACCCCGCTATCACTGCCCGGCGCGGCGACGCTGTGGCAAGCCAACGAAGCCACGCCCGGCCGCGCGTTTGAGGTGCGCAACGCCACGGGCGACAAGCCCTATCTGCGCGGCATGCTGACGCTGCTGCACGCACAACAAGACAACACGGGAGACTGAATTCATGCTCGTCAACGCGCAGTTGCGCCGCGTCGCCATCCTTGGCGGTAACCGCATTCCGTTCGCCCGCTCGAATACGGCCTACGCTACCGCATCGAACCAGCAGATGCTGACCGCCGCGCTGCAGGGCCTGATCGACCGCTTCAACCTGCACGGCCAGCGTCTGGATGAAGTCGTGGCCGGCGCGGTCATCAAGCACGCGCGCGATTTCAACCTGACGCGCGAAACGGTGCTCTCCACCACGCTCGCCAAGCAGACGCCCGCTTACGACATCCAGCAGGCCTGCGGCACGGGGCTGGAAGCCGCCATCCTCGTTGCCAACAAGATTGTACTGGGGCAGATCGACGTGGGCATTGCCGGCGGCACGGACACCACCTCCGATGCGCCCGTCGGCCTGAACGAAAAGATGCGCAAGATCCTGCTGGAGGCCAACCGCGCCAAGTCCACAGGCGCGCGCGTCAAAGCGCTGGCCGGCCTGCGGCCGTCGATGTTCGTGCGCCCGCTGCTGCCGCGCAACAGCGAGCCGCGCACCGGCCTGTCGATGGGCGAACACTGCGAGCTGATGGCCAAGCGCTGGGGCATCCGCCGCGAAGACCAGGACGCGCTGGCCCTGCGCAGCCACCACAACCTCACGGCCGCCTACGAGCGGGGCTTCTTCACCGACCTGATGACCGCCCACCTGGGGCTCGATCGCGACAACAACCTGCGCAGCAACTTGACCATCGAGCAACTGGCGAAGCTGCAGCCGGTATTCGACCGCAGCGCGGCCGGCACCATGACGGCCGGCAACTCCACGCCGCTCACCGATGGCGCATCGTGCGTACTGCTCGCCAGCGAAGACTGGGCGCGCGCGCACAACCTGCCCGTGCTCGCCTACATGACCTGCGCGGATACGGCTGCCGTCGATTTCTTCAGCAGCACGCCGGAGCAGAACGAAGGGCTGCTGATGGCGCCGGCCTATGCCGTCTCGCGCATGCTGCAACGCGCGGGGCTCACCCTGCAGGACTTCGACTACTACGAGATCCACGAAGCCTTTGCCGCACAGGTGCTCAGCACGCTGGCGGCCTGGGAATCGCCTGAATACTGCCGCGAAAAGCTCGGCCGCAGCGCCCCCATGGGCAGCATCGACCGTAGCAAGCTGAACGTGAATGGCAGCTCGCTTGGCACGGGCCATCCGTTTGCCGCCACGGGCGGGCGCGTTGTCGCGACGCTGGCCAAGATGCTGGCGCAGCGCGGCAGCGGGCGTGGGCTGGTGTCGATCTGTGCCGCTGGCGGCCAAGGTGTCGTTGCCATTCTGGAGCGCCCCGAAACGATGTCGCACTAAACCGCTCGGGCCAAAACGGGAACGGCCCGGGTCTACCAAGATTCAAAAACCCGCGCGGCACACAATAAAACCACGCCGCGTTTTTCATGGACGGAGACACCATGAACACCGTTGCCGACCGCAACAGCCTTACCGACCGCATCTGGCTGAAGTCGTACCCCGAGGGCGTGCCCGCCGAAATCAACCCCGATCGCTATCACTCACTGGTCGAGGTGTTTCGCGAATCGGTGGAAAAGTACCGCACCCGCATCGCCTACGTGAGTGTCGGCACCGAAATGACGTACGACGAGTGCGAACGACAAGCGAAGCAATTTGCAGCGTGGCTGCAATCGCGCGGCGTGAAGAAGGGCGACCGCGTGGCGATCATGCTGCCCAACAGCCTGCAGTACCCCGTGTGCCTCTTTGGCACGCTGCTGGCCGGCGCCATCGTCGTCAACGTCAACCCGCTGTACACGGTGCCGGAACTGGCGCACCAGTTGCGCGACTCCGGCGCGCAGACGATTGTCGTGCTGGAGAACTTCGCGCGCACGCTGGAGCAGGCTTTGCCCGGCAGCCAGGTGCGCAACATCGTCATCACCGGCATCGGCGACCTGATGGGCGGTGCGCTCAACCTCAAGGGCCGCGCGCTGAACTTCGTGATGCGCCACGTGCAGAAGCAGGTGCCACCCTACAAGCTGCCCTCGCCGGTCTGGCTGCGAGATGCGCTGGCCGTGGGCGGCTCGCGCACGATGCAACCGGTGCAACTGGCGCCGGAAGACATCGCCTTCCTGCAATACACCGGCGGCACCACGGGCGTGGCCAAGGGCGCGATGCTCACGCACCGCAACATCATCGCCAACCTGCTGCAGGCAGAAGAGTGGTCCAAGAGCATGCTCAACGGCGGCGTGGAAACCAACGTCACGCTGCTGCCGCTGTATCACATCTTCTCGCTCACGGTGAACCTGCTGATGTTCATGACGCTGGGCGGGCGCAATATCCTGATCGCCAATCCGCGTGACACCAAGCGCGTGATCTTCATCCTGCGCAACGAACGCTTCTCGGGCATTGCGGGGGTCAACACGCTGTTCAACGCACTGCTGGAAGATCCGGACTTCGCCAAGCGCGACTTCTCGGCCATGAAGATCACCATCGGGGGCGGCATGGCGGTGCAGCGTGCGATCGCGCAGCGCTGGAAAGAAGTCACGGGCCACACCATCGTTGAAGGCTACGGGCTGACGGAATGCTCGCCCGTCGTCTCGATGAACCCGCCGCACGTGACCGAATTCAGCGGCACGATCGGGCTGCCCGCGCCGTCCACCGAAGTGCGTTTCAAGCGCGACGACGGCACCATCGCGCCGCTGGGCGAACCCGGCGAACTGCAGGTGCGTGGGCCGCAAGTCATGCGCGGTTACTGGCAGCGCCCGGAGGAAACCGCCAAGTCCATCGACGCCGAAGGCTGGTTCTCCACCGGCGACATCGGGGTGATGGACGCCAACGGCTACATCCGCCTGATCGACCGCAAGAAGGACATGATCCTGGTCTCGGGCTTCAATGTGTACCCGAACGAGATCGAAGACGTGGTGGCGCTGCACCCCGACGTGCTGGAGGTGGCGGCCATTGGCGTGCCCGATCCGGTGGCCGGCGAGCGCGTGAAGATCATCGTGGTGCCGCGCACTGGCGCCCTGACCGAGCCCGCGCTGCTCGAACACTGCCGCGCCCATCTGACCGGCTACAAGATGCCGCGCATCGTTGAGTTCCGCCACGAAGAGCTGCCCAAGTCGACCGTGGGCAAGATCCTGCGCCGCGAGCTGCGCGATGCCGATCCGGACATCAAGCGCGCCCGTGCACAGGCGCAGCAATAACGCCAACACCGGAGACCTGCATGCATTTGCGTACCCTCGCCCTGGCCACGGTGTTGGCCGGCGCCGCACACGCCTGGGGCCAGCCTGCCGCGCCGGATGCTTCCGCGCCTGCCGCGGCCGCACAGACCGCCGCCCCGACCGCCGCATCGCAATCGGCGGCCATCGGCAGCTTTGCCGCGATGGATATCGCCAGGCAGACGGCTTGGCTCGGCAGCCAGGTCAACGCCAACGCGTTTGCGGGCTGGTCCGACGAAGACGTCCTGGCCATGGCGCATGCCATGAAGCCCGAAACGCTGGTGCGTTGGCTCAATGCCGAAGTGGCCAAGCTGCCTGAGTATGAATACCGCATGCGCCGCCAGGAACGCGTGAAAGACCAGTGGCAAAGCCAACCGGCGCTCATGCTCATCCGCTACCGCAACGCCCCACGGCAGGTCTACGCGCGCTGGCTCAAGGGCGGCGCGCACGCCGGCCAGGAAATCATCTACGACGAAACCGTGCGCAAGAACGAGATGTATGGCCACCTTGGCGGGCTCGTCGGCTTCGTGGCGATCTGGAGTGCGCTGGATGGCTCGCTGGCCAGATCGCAGTCGAACCACACGGCGCGGGAGCTTGGGCTGCAGTTCATCGTCGATACGGTCGAGCGTGACGGACGCGCCCACGTGGCAGCCGGCGGCAGCGGCAAGTTCAACGAAGCCAAGATGGTGACCGAAGACGGTGAACGCATGCTGCGGCTGACCTGGGATACGCCAAGCGGTCCGCCCACGTTCTACGCCAAGCGCGTGCGCCTGTATTTCGACCTCAAAAACCCGTGGGTGCGCATTGAAGAAGCGTGGGACGAATCGGGCAATCAGCTCGAGAAAATCGTCATTGAAAGCGTGACGCGCAAGACCTGGAACGACCAGACTTTCAACCCCAAGAATCCGGAATACAAGTTTTAGACCGCCGCCCGAAGACCGTTGTGGGCCAAGGCTCCGCCGACCGGCGGAGAGTATGAAATGAGACTAGGGGAAACCCCTTGTTGCGTGCGTACACGCTAGAGGAAAACTTCGGTCATCGCAGCGCAACCGAACAAAAGCGCTGCGCTATGCTGCGGAAACACAAATCGCCACACCAAGGCGTGATAACAATCCAATCCAGAGAGACAACCACATGAACCGCACCGCCCGCCGCCTTGCTGCAGCCATTGCCTGCGCCGCCGCCAGCACCCTTGCTGCCCCCCTGGCTCACGCCCAATCCACCGCAGAGGCCAACGTGGCCGCAAGCGCCAGCAATGGCAGCGGCAGTGGCATGAGCAGCGGTGGCGGTGGCGGCTTCAGCGGCTTCATGGACAACTACGTCTGGGGCCGCAACGTCATGGCGCTGGGCTGGTTCTACATCCGCCCGATGGATTCGGCCACGCCGCTGACCACCACCACCAGCGCGCTGGGCCTGGGCACCTACCAGTCGCCAGGAACTGACGTGAAAGTCAGTAACGCCAATACGCTGTCGCTCACGTTCACGCACTTCTTTAACGACAACATCGCCGGTACGTTCGTGGGTGGCGTTCCGCCCAAGTTCAACCTGTACGGCAGCGGCAATGTGATCGCGCCGGTGCCGGTGGTCGGGCCGCTGACGCTAGTCAACCTGGGCCTGCCGCAAAACAACCCGGTCGCCACCGTGCGTGAATGGAGCCCGGCGATCGTCGCGCAGTACTACTTCGGCACCAAGGAAAGCAAGCTGCGCCCGTTCGTCGGCGCAGGCGTCAGCTACAACTTCTTCACCAACCTGAAACTGAACCAGAACTTCGTCAACGGCCTGCAGAACCTGGGGCAGGTGCTGCAGCTGGGCATGGGCCAGGTTCCGACTGGCCCGGCCAAGGTGACGGCGGAAACGTCCAGCTCGTGGACGCCGGTGGCCAACGTAGGCGTCTCGTATGAGTTCGCCAAGAACTGGACCGCCATCGGCACGGTGTCTTACCTGCCGCTGAAGACGACCTCCACCATCACGATCCGCAGCCAGCAAGGCCAGGTGCTGGCGGTCAACAAGACCGACATCAAGGTCGACCCGATCGTGTTCGGCTTGGCTGTGGGCTACAAGTTCTAAGCCGCACAATTGCTCCATCGCAAGACGCCACCTCCGGGTGGCGTTTTTCATTGGGGCGCGACCCGATATCATGGCGGACTACTACGACGCGCCGTTTGACGCGCCGATTTCCGGATTCCTCGCCCCGAACCCACCTCACATCCATGAGCCAGCCTTCCATCGCCATCGTCGGAGCCGGCATTGCCGGTGTTGCCTGTGCCAACGCGCTTGCCGCAGAAGGCATTGCCACCACGGTCTATGAGCGCGCTGGCGGTGTCGGGGGCCGGCTGGCCACCACGGTGCTGCCCGAGTCCGCCCCGGCGTATGCGTTCGACCATGGTGCGCAGTCGTTCAACGTGCGCAGCGAGGTCTTCCGGCGCGCGGTGGATGCCGCTGGCCGTCAGGGCTCGGTGCTGCCGTGGCCCGCGCGCTGGGGCCATCGCACGATCGACGCCCTGCAAGCCGACTCGCGCGACGAAGCCCGCTACGTCGGCCTGCCCGGCATGGGCGCACTGGTGCGCAGCCTGGCCGCGCCGCTGGATGTGCGTTTCGGCCACGCCGTCACGCGTGTGGCGCACGATGGTCGACGCTGGACCATCGAGCGCGACGGCACCGACGCCGCGCACGCTGACATCATCGCCCTGGCCCTGCCCGCGCCCGAACTGCCTGCGCTGTTTCATGGCGCCACGCCGGCCTCGTTGCAGGAAGCCATCGCTCCGGTGCACTACGCCCCGTGCTGGGCGCTGATGATGGGTTTTGCGCAACCGCTCGGCTTGCCGTATGACGGCATCCGCATCGACGACGACATGCTCGCCTGGGCCGCCCGCGACAACACCAAGCCGGGCCGCGTCATGGTCGATGAATCCTGGGTGGTGCATGCGTCGCCGGGCTGGTCGGCCGCGCATGCCCAGGACACCCCCGAGCAGGCGCAGCGCGCCATGCACGCCCGCTTTGCCGAAGCCTTCCCGGGCACGCCTCAGCCCGATGTGATGGCTGCACACCTGTGGCCGCACGCGCTGGTCGAGCAGTCGGCCGGCGTGCCCTGCCACTGGGACGCCGCCGCCCGCCTGGGTGCCTGCGGTGACTGGTGCGAAGGCCCGCGCGTGGAAGCCGCGTTCCTGAGCGGTATTGCGCTGGCCGCCAAGATTGCCGAAGCGCTATAAGACTTCGCCCCGGAACGCTACAATATCGGGTTGTCTCGTGTTTCGTGTGCCGGGTCGCTCACCCGGCGGTGGCTTTCTCCTGACGACGCCATGCGCACCCGACGCCAAGTCCTCGCCCTAGCCTTTGCTGCCGTTGCTGCGGCATCGGCGCCGTTGCTGTCTCATGCGCAAGTCCTGCGCAACATTCCGGCGACGGCCCAGGCGGCCCAATTGACCGTCAATTCGGCCAATACCGGCACGCTGAGTACCGGCAGCACCGGCATCGTCCGCATCCTGCTGCTGGGCTTCGGAAGCAGCAGCGCCGATATCCGCTTTGCCCCGGGCGTGCGGATCCTGTCTCTGGACGGGCGGCTGCTGCCGCCGGGTTCGGTGGTCGGCCAGACGTTCAAGGTGCGCTATCAGCTCGACTTGTACCAGCAGTTGCTGACAGCCTGGGTTGTCAGCGATGACGACTACAAGGCTGCGGTGGCTGCGCAAAGTCAGGCGCAAACGCAGTCTCAGTAGTCAGACACCCCACGAAACACGTGCCCCCAGGTCAACCACTGTGAACGGCACATGAAAAAAGTCTTCATCAAAACCTACGGCTGCCAGATGAACGAGTACGACTCGGACAAGATGTCCGACGTGCTCAACGCCGCCGAAGGCCTCGTCCCCACCGACACGCCCGAAGATGCGGACGTGATCCTCTTCAACACATGCTCCGTGCGCGAGAAGGCGCAGGAGAAGGTGTTCTCCGAACTCGGCCGCGTGAAGGCGCTCAAGGCGCTCAAGCCGGACCTCGTGGTCGGCGTGGGCGGCTGCGTGGCCAGCCAGGAAGGCGCGTCCATCGTGGCGCGCGCACCCTACGTGGACGTGGTGTTCGGCCCGCAGACGCTGCACCGCCTGCCCGACCTGATCGCAGCACGCCGCCGCACGGGCCGCTCGCAGGTCGACGTGTCCTTCCCCGAGATCGAGAAGTTCGACCACCTGCCGCCCGCGCGCGTGGATGGCGCCAGCGCCTACGTGTCAATCATGGAAGGCTGCTCGAAATACTGCAGCTACTGCGTGGTGCCGTACACGCGCGGCGAGGAAGTCTCGCGCCCGTTCGACGACGTGCTGGCCGAAGTGGCCGGCCTGGCCGAACAGGGCGTGCGCGAAGTCACGTTGCTGGGCCAGAACGTCAACGCCTACATCGGCAAGATGGGCGACACGAGCGAGCGTGCGGATTTCGCGCTGCTGCTCGAGTACGTGGCTGAGATTCCGGGTATCGAGCGCATCCGCTACACGACCAGCCACCCGAAGGAATTCAGCTCGCGCCTGATCGAGGCCTATGCCACCAACCCGAAGCTCGTCGACCACCTGCACCTGCCCGTGCAGCACGGCTCCGACCGCATCCTGATGGCGATGAAGCGCGGCTACACGGTGCTCGAATACAAGAGCAGCATCCGCAAGCTGCGCGCGATCCGGCCGAACATCTCGATCGCCACCGACTTCATCGTCGGCTTTCCGGGCGAGACCGATGCAGACTTCGCCAAGACGATGGACCTGATTCACGAGATCGGCTACGACACCTCGTTCAGCTTCATCTACAGCCCGCGCCCGGGCACGCCGGCCGCGAACCTGCACGACGATACGCCCCAGGCCGTCAAGCTCGAACGCCTGAAACACTTGCAGGCGACCATTGAAGAGAACGTGGCGCGCATCAGCCAAGGCATGGTCGGCAGCGTGCAGCGCATTCTGGTGGAAGGCCCGTCGCGCAAGGATCCGACCGAACTGCACGGCCGCACCGAGAACAACCGTGTCGTCAACTTCGCCCTGCCCGATCTGCCGCAAGCGCGTCGCGACCAGCTGATCGGCCAGATGCTGGACGTGCGCATCGTGCACGCGTTCCCGCATTCGTTGCGTGGCGAAGTGGCCGAACAGCGTACGGCCAGCGCGACTCACTGATCATCAACACAACCCGACTTGATGAAACCCTCCATCGCAGAATTCACCGCGCCCAAGAACGACAACACGCGCCTGCAGAACCTGTGCGGGCCGCTGGACGAGAACCTGCGCCAGATCGAGCAGGCGCTGGACGTGACCATCAACCGGCGTGGCAGCAAGTTCACCGTGCGGGGCGCCAACGCACAAGGCGCGGCCAACGCGCTGGAGACGTTCTACAACGCCGCACGCGACCCGCTGTCGGTGGACGATATCCAGCTTGGCCTGGTGGAAACCCGCCAGGTGGCTGCGCACGGCGCTTACCTGCCGGAATCGAGCGCCGATACGCCTGACGGCAATGACCTGTCGCCGGTGCTGCATACGCGGCGCACCGATCTGCATGGCCGCACACCGATGCAGCGCGCGTATTTGCGCAACATCCTCTCGCACGACCTGTCATTCGGCATCGGCCCGGCGGGTACGGGCAAGACGTATCTCGCTGTGGCCTGCGCGGTGGATGCGCTGGAGCGCGACGCCATCAAGCGCATCGTACTGACCCGCCCGGCGGTGGAAGCCGGCGAACGCCTGGGCTTCCTGCCCGGCGACCTCGCCCAGAAGGTCGATCCATACCTGCGCCCCCTTTACGACGCGCTGTACGACCTGCTCGGCTTCGACAAGACCCAAAAGATGTTCGAGCGTCAGATGATCGAGATCGCACCGCTGGCGTACATGCGCGGGCGCACGCTCAATCACGCCTTCATCATCCTGGACGAAGCCCAGAACACCACCCCGGAACAGATGAAGATGTTCCTCACGCGGATCGGCTTCGGCTCCAAGGCGGTGATCACCGGCGACACCACGCAGATCGACCTGCCGCGCGGCCAGAAGAGCGGCCTGATCGAAGCGCAGCACGTGCTGCGTGACGTGCGCGGCGTGGCGATGACGCGCTTCACCAGCGTCGACGTGGTGCGGCACCCGCTGGTGGCCCGCATCGTCGAGGCCTATGACGAATTCCATGCCCAGCATAAAGATGCATAAGGACGCCTGAACGTGGCTAAAGCAAAAACCGATACCAAAGCAAAAACCAAGAAGACCCAACCCGCGGCCGCCGAGTCATTCGGCCCGCGCGTCGACGTGTTCGACGCCCAGGGCAAACCCAGGACGGTGGATGCAAGCGCACTGCGCATTGCCTTTGCCGATGGCCGCAGCCTGATCCTCGGTCTGCCGAATACCGTGGATGGGCCGATCACCCTCGTTGCCGAGCACGCCGACGCCGACACGCACGCCATGCTCTCGCTGCGTCCCGAGCATCACGACAGCATCACGTTGCGCATTGAAACCCAGCCCGCCGAATTGGCCGACTCCACGGAAGAAGCCTTCGACGACGACACCGCCGGCGCCGAGATGCTCACGCTCGACCTGACGGTGCAGTACGGCGATGAACTCAAGGCTGCCGCTCGCAAGGCGCTGCCCAAAGAACGCGACATCGAGGCATGGATCGCCCCCGCGCTGTTTGCCGATGCGCAACTCAACGTGCGCTTTGTCGGCGAAGAAGAAGGTCGCACGCTCAACCGCACCTACCGCGGCAAGGACTACGCGACCAACGTGCTGACCTTCTCGTACGCAGAGAGCGCGGAAGACCCGGTCTCCGCCGACATCGTGCTGTGCTGCGCGGTGGTCGAAAAGGAAGCGAAGGAACAAAAGAAGCCGCTGCTCGCGCACTACGCGCACCTGATCGTGCACGGCGCGCTGCACGCCCAAGGCTACGATCACGAAGATCCGGCCGATGCGAAGGAAATGGAAGGCATCGAAACGGAGATCCTCCGCGACCTCGGTTTTGCCGACCCGTACTCAGATCGTTAAAGCGCCACGCGCTTGATGCTCAGACGCCGGCTTCGCGCCGGCGTTTTGCTTTTTCATGTTCCATTCTTGCAGCATGCCGTTTCAACGGTGAATCAACCCGCATTGAAGAAAACCCAGTCCTGACAACGGTTTCCGGGTTTTCCTCCGCCATTCGGCGCATGCTCGCGCCGTTCGAATCGCGCATACACGTCGCACAGGCCGTCCGCCATCCGGGACCCTTGCTGCTCTCCGTATGGCGCATGGGTTTTGCCGTAGCGATTTCTATCCTCCACGCATAAGCCGCCGCTCGAGCGCGCTTCACGAATTCGGCGCAAACGAGCGCCATCGGCCAGCCCGCGCACAGACGGGCAAGGCCACCGCGGGGAGGTCATCATGCGTCAACGCTTCATGGACAGCATTCCGTGGGCCACGCTGCTGCTTGGCGTGGGTGTCGGCACGGCGCTCGCGGTCACGCCGCGCATCGCACACGCTGATCACAAGCAATCGTGCTATGCGGGCATCGTCGTCGTATTTGACGGCGCGTGGCATCCGGGCGCGGTGGTTGGCTGCCGCACGGTCAACATCTCCGACAGCAACAACGTGGTTGGCGCCGAGGTGAACCTCATGGTCGCGCAAGGCACCATCCGGCCGCGCGTGCAGGCGGTGATCGGCAGCACGAGCGTGCAGGCACTCGTTGGCGGCGGCTACGACTTTGCGAGCAGCAAGGCGCTGGTGGGCGTCGGAGCCACGGGCGACCACTGGCTCGCCGGCGTCGACATGGAAATCGCCGGACGTTGGACAGCCTACGGCGGCGCGAGCACGCTGGGCCGGTATCACAGCAATTCGCATCCCGCAGACCCGGCACCGGCGGCGACAACGCCGACTGGCAACAACGACGCACCGCCCCCCGGCGGCAACAACACGCCGCCGTCCAAGCCCAGCCCGACACCGGCTCCCGCACCCGGTGCGTCGCCCAGCCCTGGCCCCACGCCGGCACCAACACCGAGCCCCGGGCCTAGCCCGTCGCCGACTCCATCGCCTAGCCCGACTCCGAGCCCGACTCCGAGCCCAACACCGACGCCCGCCCCGACGCCGACGCCGAGCCCATCGCCGTGCGGAAGTTGCCACGGAGGCGGCCACCACCACGGGCACGACCACGATCATGACCACAGCGGCGATCACGATCATGGCGGCGATCGCAACCACGGTGGCGACCACAATCATGGCGGCGACGGCAGCCACGGCGGCGATCATGATCACGGCGGCGATGGCAACCACGATCACGGCGGCGATGGCAACCACGGTGGCGATCACGATCATGGCGGCGGCGGCAACCACGGTGGCGATCATGATCATGGCGGCGATGGCAACCACGGCGGTGACCACCATCATGGCGGCGATGACAACCACGGTGGCGATCACGATCATGGCGGCGATGGCAACCACGGTGGCGATCACGATCATGGCGGCGGCGGCAACCACGGTGGCGATCACGATCATGGCGGCGGCGGCACCCACGGCGGAGACCAGGACCGCGGCGGCGAGGGCGGGCACGACTGACCGCTTCCCCCCTTGGCAGATCGGCCGTCTTAACGCGCCCGAGCCCGGCCTCCAGATGTGAAATAAACCGCACTTCTGGAGACCTGGCGGCCACCCTGCGTCATCGGGACGGCTGGGCTTTTGGTGTATGCTGGGCCGATGTTTAACGACGCGCGACCGCGCCATGAATGATCCGTATCCCAGTCCGAAGCCAGCCGACAAACCCCGTACGCTGCTGGAACGCCTGACCGACCTCATCTCGCCCGAGCCCGAATCGCGGGCCGAGTTGCTCGAAATCCTCCAAGACGCCCATGCGCGCAGCCTCATCGACGCCGACTCCCTGTCGATGATCGAAGGCGTCTTCCAGGTCTCAGACCTGTGTGCGCGCGACATCATGATCCCGCGCGCGCAGATGGACGCGCTCAACATCGCCGACGCGCCGTCAGAATTCATCCCCTTCGTGCAGGAAGCCGCGCATTCGCGCTTCCCCGTCTACGAAGGCAGTCGCGACAACATCATCGGCATTCTGCTCGCCAAGGATCTGCTGCGCTTCTATACCGATGAAGACTTCGACGTGCGCGACATGCTGCGCCCGGCCGTATTCATCCCCGAATCCAAGCGACTGAACGTGCTGTTGCGAGACTTCCGCGTCAACCGCAACCACATCGCCATCGTCGTTGACGAATACGGCGGCGTGGCAGGCCTCATCACCATCGAAGACGTGCTGGAGCAGATCGTCGGCGACATTGAAGACGAATACGACTTCGATCAGGAAGAAGACAACATTCTGCCGACCGCCGATGGCCACATGCGCGTGCGCGGCCTGACCGAAATCAGCCAGTTCAACGAAGCATTCGGCACGCATTTCTCCGACGAAGACGTCGATACCGTGGGCGGGCTGCTGTCCAACCACCTGGGCCGCGTGCCGCACCGGGGCGAAAAGATCGTCATGGGCACGCTGCAATTCGACGTGCTGCGCGCCGATGCGCGCCAGGTGCAGGTGCTGCTCGTGCGCCGCCTCACCACGCCGGCCGGCGGCAATGCCACAGCCGACACCTCTGGTTCTCACCCCGCCTGATCCCTCCGTGCCCGCTCAGTTCTCTTCCCCTGCCGCACCATCCCGTCGGCAGGATGCCCAAGCTGTGCCGCTCGCGCAGTTGCGTTTCGCGATGCCGCTGGCAGCGTTGCTTGGCATCATGCATACGTTGTCGTTTGCACCGAACCACTGGTGGTGGCTGCAGATCCTCTCGCTCACGGGGCTGGCCGCGCTCGTGCAGCGCGCAGCGCGCCTGCGTGAAGCGGCGTGGGTCGGATATGCGTTCGGGCTCGGCTGGTTCCTGTCGGGCGTCTGGTGGCTCTATATCAGCATGCATGTCTACGGCGACATGCCGGCATGGATGGCCGCGCTGGCGGTGCTGCTGTTTGCCGGATACCTGGCACTGCATCCGGCGCTGGCGGTGTGGGCATGGCAGTGGCTGACGAGACGCGGGCGGTGGTCCGGTACCGCATCCGCGCTCATATTTGGCGCGGCATGGGCCGTCACGGAATGGCTGCGCGGCACAGTCTGGACGGGCTTCCCCTGGATCAACGGGGGCTACGCGCACACCGATGGCCCACTGGCCGGCTACGCGCCGCTGGTGGGCGTCTACGGCATCGTGCTGATCGCCGCCGTGCTGGCCGGCCTGCTGTGCGTCGCGGCCGAGCGCCGCCTGCATTGGCTGGCGGGGCTCGCCGGTGCGCTCCTGCTGGTGGCCGGCTGGCCGCTGCACGGCATTGCGTGGACGCAGCCGACAGGCAAGCCGATCTCCGTACGCCTCTTGCAGGGCAATGTGCCGCAGGACGTGAAGTTCCAGCAGACCGGCATCGAGCGCTCGCTGGAGCTGTACACCAAGATGGTCACCGAAAAACCCGCGCAACTGGTGGTCACGCCCGAGACGGCCTTCCCGATCATGATTCAGGAGATGCCGCAGGAGATCGCGCTGGCTATCCGCACCTATGTGGATACCACCGGCTCAAGCGTGCTCTTTGGAGCCGCCAGCGAGGACTCGCGCGTCGACTACACCAACAGCGTGTTCGGCGTCGGCCCGCAATTCCAGGGCGTGTACCGCTACAACAAGCACCACCTCGTGCCGTTCGGCGAGTTCATCCCCTTCGGTTTCCACTGGTTCGTCAACATGATGAACATGCCGCTGGGCGACTTCAGGCGTGGCCTGCCCGTGCAGCCGCCCATGGCGGTGGCCGACCAGCGCGTCGCACCCAACATCTGCTACGAAGATTTGTTTGGCGAGGAAATTGCCGCCTCGCTGCGACATGCGGATCAGCCCGCCACGATGCTCGCCAACGTGACGAACCTGGCGTGGTTTGGCGACACGATCGCGCTGGACCAGCACCTGCAGATCTCGCGCATGCGCGCGCTGGAAACGGGCCGTCCGATGCTGCGCGCCACCAACACGGGGGCGACCGCCGTGGTGCGGCCCGACGGCAGCGTACAGGCCCGTCTACCGGTCTTCACGCTTGGCACATTGCAGACTGACGTGCAAGGCACGCAAGGCCTGACGCCATTCGTGCGGACCGGCAACGCGCCCGCGCTGGGCCTGGGCGCGCTGGTTCTGCTGGTGGCATTCGTGCGCCGCCGCCGGGCTTCGGCAGATTGATCGTTCAGCGTCCGGAGGGCTTTCGAGCCACTTTCCGGAGTCGCTGACAAAAAACGCTAAAATTCAACGTTTTACGGCGGGCAGGGAGCCAGGCGCTTCCCGTGCCCGCCGCTGCATTCCACCGTCGCGCGGCGCAACGCACGTTCCGTGCCGCCGCGGACCAACGGGTACCACCATGCTTACCTTCCAGCAACTCATTCTCAAGCTGCAGTCGTACTGGGACGCCCAGGGCTGCGCCCTGCTGCAACCGATCGACCTCGAAGTCGGCGCGGGCACGTCGCACGTGCACACCTTCCTGCGCGCGATCGGCCCGGAGCCGTGGCGTGCCGCCTACGTGCAACCGTCGCGCCGCCCCAAGGACGGCCGCTACGGCGAGAATCCGAACCGCCTGCAGCACTACTACCAATATCAGGTGGTGTTGAAGCCCGCGCCGGAAAACATCCTCGACCTGTACCTCGGTTCGCTGGAAGCGCTGGGCCTGGACCTCAAGCAGAACGATGTGCGCTTCGTCGAAGACGACTGGGAAAACCCCACGCTCGGCGCCTGGGGCCTCGGCTGGGAGGTGTGGCTCAACGGCATGGAAGTCACGCAGTTCACGTACTTCCAGCAGGTCGGCGGCCTGGACTGCAAGCCCGTGACCGGTGAGATCACCTACGGCATCGAGCGCCTGGCGATGTACCTGCAGCAGGTCGAGAACATCTACGACCTGGTCTGGACGGAGTGGGAAGAGCCGGGCCCGAACGGCCCCGTGAAGCGCCGCCTGACCTACGGCGACGTCTATCACCAGAACGAAGTCGAGCAATCGACCTACAACTTCGAGCAGGCTGACACGACCGTGCTGTTCCGCCGCTTTGCCGAGCACGAAGCCGAAGCCAAGCGCCTGATGGGCGTGCGCGCAGAAGGTGATGCCGCTGCCGAGGGCAACGCACCGGTCGTGCAACTGGCGCTGCCCGCCTACGAGCAAGTGCTCAAGGCCGGCCACACCTTCAACTTGCTGGACGCACGCGGCGCCATTTCCGTGACGGAGCGCGCGGCCTACATCGGCCGCATCCGCAATTTGTCGCGCCTGGTCGCGCAGGCTTACTACGATTCGCGCGAGCGCCTGGGCTTCCCGATGTGCGGCACGGCCGCTGCCGCTGTCAAGACCACGGAGGCCGCATGACGGCCAACCGAGCACGGCGTGGCCTGGCGCTGCTGACGGCAGCGTCCATCGCCGCGCTGACGCTACCGGCGAGCGTTGCCCAAGCGGCGCGGCATCGCACGTCCAAGCCGGCATCGGCGGAGAAGGTTTTTGTCGTGCCCAACACTTTGACGCAGCTTTGCGTGGCCGATTCCAAGCCGCTCCAGCAAGCGCTGAGCGCGGCCTGGACGCCGCCGCCGCCGTCGCTCGATCAATGGACGAGCCTGGTGCGCACGATGGCCTGCGACCTGTCCGGCGCACGGGACCTCGGCTGGCATCGCGTACCGTTGCGCACGTATGCGACGGCACTGCGCTTCCCGCTCACGTGGGTGGAGTGGCAAGGCACCGGCGTCAAGGCACAGCGCCGTGCGCGCGTGTTCCGATCGGCGGGGCAGTTGCCGAGCCGTCTGGAATTCAATGTGTCCGGCACGCTGCAAGAAGTGCGGTACGACGCGCGACGGGGCTTGCTGTCGGCCCGCTTCCTGCGCCGCGATGCTGCCGTGCCCGGCACCACGCCCGCGCCGATTGCACCGCCCCCGCCGCCGGGTCAGTGCGCCGGCACGCAATTGCAGTTTCAGCAGCAGAACGGCGTGTGGCTGCTTTCGGGCGTGGAACCCGTGCCCGGCTCGCCCTGCTGATCACTGAACCGAACCACACAACGTACCGCCGCACCTGATCTGAACACCAAGCGGCGCAGAACAACGACGTCACCGATTCAAACGCTATGTCCACCCTCCTGATCGAACTGCTGACCGAAGAACTGCCGCCCAAGGCGCTGGCCCGCCTCGGCGAGGCGTTTGCACGCGGCCTGTTTGACGGTCTGTCGGCGCAAGGCCTGCTCGAAGAGGGCGCCGCCGTAGAAGGCTTTGCCACGCCGCGCCGCCTGGCCGCATCGATCACCGGCGTGCGCCACACTGCGCCCGATCGCGAGTTGCGCGAGAAGGTGCTGCCCGTGACCATCGCCTTCGATGCCGAGGGCAAGCCCGCAGCGCCGCTGGTCAAGAAGCTGGCCGCGCTGGCCAAGACCGTGGGCGTGGAGGCCATCGCCGCTGAATCGCTGGAACGCGCGCCCGACGGCAAGGCCGAAGCGCTGTTTTATCGCTACACCGCACGCGGCGCCGTGCTGGCTGACGGCCTTCAGACTGCACTGTCGCAAACCATCGCCAACCTTCCGATCCCGAAGGTGATGACGTATCAGCGCCCGAACGGCGAGAACGTCCAGTTCGTGCGCCCCGCCCATAAGCTGATTGCGCTGCTCGACAGCGAGGTCATCCCCGTCAGCGCGTTCGGCCTGCAATCGGGCAACGTGACGCTGGGCCACCGTTTCCTGTCGGCGGGCGAAATCGTCATCCAGGACGCCGCGTCGTATGCGAGCACGCTGGAGTCGCAAGGCAAGGTCATCGCCAGCTATGGCAAGCGCAAGGAGGCCATCCGCGCCGAACTGCTCAAGACCGCCGGCGCCGATACGGTCGTTATGCCCGAAGCGCTGCTCGATGAGGTGAACGCGTTGGTCGAATGGCCCGTGGTCTACCCCTGCCATTTCGAGGAAGCGTTCCTCGCCGTACCGCAGGAGTGTCTGATCCTGACCATGCAGACCAACCAGAAGTACTTTGCACTGACCGACGCGCAGGGCCATCTGCGCAACCGCTTCCTGATCGTCTCGAACATCGCCACGGATACACCCGAGGCCATCATTCAAGGCAACGAACGCGTGGTCCGCCCGCGCCTGGCAGACGCGCGCTTCTTCTTCGAGCAGGACAAGAAGAAGCCGCTGGCCGATCGCGTGCCGCTGCTCTCCCGCGTGGTCTATCACAACAAGATCGGCACGCAGCTTGAGCGCGTGTCGCGCCTGCAGGCCATCGCGGGCCAACTGGCGGAAAAGCTCGGCGCGGACGTGGCACACGCCTCGCGCGGCGCGCTGCTGGCCAAAGCCGATCTGCTGACCGACATGGTGGGCGAGTTCCCCGAGCTGCAAGGCACGATGGGGACGTACTACGCCCGACACGACGGCGAACCCGACGACGTGGCGCTGGCCTGCTCCGAACACTATCAGCCACGCTTCGCCGGCGACGCGCTGCCGAACACCGCCACCGGCACCGTGGTGGCACTGGCCGACAAGCTCGAAACGCTGGTCGGCATCTGGGGCATCGGCCTGCAACCCACGGGCGAGAAAGACCCGTTCGCGCTGCGCCGCCACGCGCTGGGCATCCTGCGCATGCTGATCGAGAAGCCGCTCGCGCTCACGATTGACGATGCACTGCAGATCGCCGCTGCCAGCTTCGACGGCATCGCCGCCGTCAAACCGAACCTGGCCGCCATCACCGACTTCCTCTACGACCGCCTGCGCGGCTACCTGAAGGACAAGGGCTACAGCACCAACGAGGTCGAAGCCGTGGTGAGTCAGCGCCCGCAGCGCCTAGACGACATCGTCGCGCGCCTAGAAGCCGTACGCGCCTTTGCTGCCCTGCCGCAGGCCGAGGCGCTGGCGGCCGCCAACAAGCGCATCACCAACATCCTGAAGAAGACGGACGTGGCCATTGGTGCCGTGCAGCCGCCACTGCTCAAGGAAGACGCCGAGCGCGCGCTGCACCAATCCGTGGTTTCAGCGGAACCGCAGGTGCACGACGCCTTCGCACGCGGCGATTTCACCACCGCGCTCAAGACGTTGGCCGGTCTGCGCGAAGCGGTCGACACCTTCTTCGACGGCGTGATGGTGATGGCCGACGACACCGCGCTGCGCGACAACCGCCTGGCGCTGCTGGCTGAACTGCACGGACTGATGAACCGCGTGGCGGACATCTCCAAGCTGGCCGCCTGATCGGCACCCCAAGCACCGTTCGGAGCCCACCATGCCCCACGTTCCCAAACTGGTGATTCTCGACCGCGATGGCGTCATCAACCGAGACAGCGACCAGTTCATCAAGTCGCCCGACGAGTGGATCGCGCTCGAGGGCAGCCTGGAAGCCATTGCCGAACTGAACCAGGCGGGCTACCAGGTGGTGGTGGCAACCAACCAGTCGGGCATCGGACGCGGCCTGTTTGAGGCCGCCGCGCTCAACGCCATGCACGAGAAGATGTACAAGGCGCTCGCCACCTACGGCGGGCGCGTCGATGCCGTCTTCTTCTGCCCGCACACCGCCGCCGATGCCTGCGAATGCCGCAAGCCCAAGTCCGGCATGCTGCGCGAGATTGCACGCCGCTTCGACGTGGACCTCACGGGCGTGCCGGTCGTGGGAGACTCGCTGCGCGATCTGCAAGCCGGCGTCGAAGTCGGCGCCGTACCGCACCTCGTACTGACCGGCAAGGGCACCAAGACCCGCGATGCCGGCGATCTGCCCCGGGGCACCCAAATTCACGAGGACCTGCGTGCGTTTGCGCGTGCGCTGCTGTCCCCCGCGCCCCAGGGCACGCCCACGCGCGCCCCTTGAATTCGCCCCCAATGACTTTTATCCGTTCGCTGCTGTACCTGGTTTTCCTGATTGTCTGGACGCCGATCTATGCGGTGGCCTGCTTCATCGTGTTCCCGTTCATGAATCCGGCTCGCCGGTTCTGGATGGTGTCGGGCTGGACCAAATCCGCCATCTGGATGGCGCGCTGGCTGCTCGGCATCCGTTGGCAATACCAGGGCTGGGAGCACATCGAAGAAGCCGTCGCCACCAACAAGCCGGTGGTGCTGCTCTCCAAGCATCAGTCCGCGTGGGAAACCATGGCCTATGTCGCGACCATGCCTCGCCCGCTGTGCTACGTATTCAAGCGCGAGCTGCTGTATGTGCCCTTCTTCGGCTGGGCGCTGGGCATGCTCAAGATGGTGCACATCAACCGCAAGGACGGCGCCAACGCGTTCGCCTCGGTCGCACGTCAGGGCAAGGAACGCATGGCCGAAGGCGCGTGGGTGATCATGTTCCCGGAAGGCACCCGCACGCGCTCGGGCGACCCGAAGCCGCGCTACAAGAGCGGCGGTGCGCGTTTTGCCGTGGATACCGGCGCGTGGGTCATCCCGATCGCCCACAACTCCGGCCGCGTGTGGCCGCGCAATTCGTTCCTGAAGCATCCGGGCCTGATCACGCTGTCGGTCGGTCCGGCCATCCCCACTGCAGGCAAGACCAGCGACGAACTCAACCGCGAAGTCGAAGCATGGATCGAAGCGGAAATGCGTAGAATCGACGCCGATAGCTACCGCGAGCACGCATGAAACTGCTGCGCCCACCGACTTCGCCCACCACCGCCGACAGCGTCCAGCTTGAGCTGCCGCTGCTCGCACCCGAAGCCTCGTCGCCCACGCAGCCGCCTGACGCGCCGCTCCTCGCCCCGCCCGCACTCGATTTTTCCACCGCACCGCTTGGCCCCCACCAGCGCCGCCTGACGCTGGGCGAGCGCGCGCTCATCTATAACCTCAAGCGCTCGTCGCGGCGGACCATCGGCTTTGTCATCGATGACCGCGGCCTGTCGATCACGGCACCGCGCTGGGTCACGCTCGCCGAGATCGAACACGCCATCGCCGAAAAGCAGAAGTGGATCTTCGCCAAGCTGGCCGAATGGCGCACGAGCGCCGCACGCCGCATGCTGCCGACGATGGAGTGGCAGGACGGCGCCGGATTGCCGTTCCTCGGCAAGACGATCACGCTCAAGCTGGAATCGCCCATCGGCGCATTGATGTTCGATGCCGACACCAGCATGCTGCACCTGGGCCTGCCGCACACCACCACCGAGCAGCAGATCAAGGACCGCGTGCAAGGCTGGCTGCAGACGCAAGCCCGACGCCTCTTCGGCGAGCGTCTTGAGGTATATGCCGAGCGCCTTGGCGTGCGGCATAGCGCGTATGCACTCTCCTCCGCCGCCACGCGCTGGGGAAGCTGCACCGCCGACGGCAAGATCCGCCTGAACTGGCGCCTCGTGCATTTCCCCCTCAGCTTGATCGACTACGTGGTTGCGCATGAACTGGCGCATCTCAAAGAGATGAACCACAGCCCGCGCTTCTGGGACACGGTGGAGTCGATCTTTCCTGAGTTTCGTGAGGCGCGGGAGCAACTGCGCTCGCATCCGCCGGAATACTTGCCGGCGTTCTGATTCGCCCTGCCGACGCTCCTGCGGCGGATGCGGCGGTTGCAGAGAACGCCTGTCCTGCACGCTCGGCCACACCCTCCTACAATATTGCCTTCCCCACAGTCCTCCAGGAAGGAAACCCCATGCGAATGCTCCACACCATGCTGCGCGTCGGCGACATGCAGCGCTCGATCGACTTTTACACCAAGGTGCTCGGCATGCAACTGCTGCGCACCAGCGACAACCCCGAGTACAAGTACTCGCTGGCGTTCGTCGGCTACGGCCCGGAAGCCAGCAACACGGTCATCGAACTGACCTACAACTACGGGGTGAGCGAGTACGAACTCGGCACGGCATTCGGGCACTTGGCCATCGAGGTCGACGATGCCGCACAAGCCTGTGACCAGATTCGTAACGCAGGCGGCAAGGTCACGCGTGAAGCGGGCCCGGTCAAGGGCGGCAGCACCATCATCGCGTTTGTGGAAGATCCGGATGGCTACAAGATCGAGCTGATCCAGGCGCGCTCGATGCCCGATGGCAACCGCCACTGACGCCATCCGCCGGCCGCTGGACGGCACTGCCATCGGCCTGATGGTGGTGCTGTGCATGTGCTGGGGCTTTCAGCAGGTTGCCATCAAGGTGGCGGCGCACGACGTGGGGCCCGTCATGCAGGCCGGTGTGCGCTCGGCAATCGCGTCGGTCCTGGTGCTGGCGTTTGCGCTGTGGCGCGGCACGTGCCTGTCGGTGCGTGACGGCACATTGGCCGGTGGTCTGATGGCCGGTGTGCTCTTCGGGATCGAGTTCCTGTGCATCTTCATTGGCCTGAGCTACACCACTGCCTCGCGCATGGCGGTGTTCCTTTACACCGCGCCGATCTTCACCGCCCTCGGCCTGCACTTTTTCGTGCCGGGTGAGCACCTGCGCCCGCGCCAGTGGGCCGGGATCGGCATTGCGTTTGCGGGGATCGTGCTGGCGTTCGCCGACGGCGTCCTGCATCCGGCGGCCGGGCCGTCGACCTCGCTGGGCGACGCGCTGGGCGTGGTGGCAGGCGCGCTGTGGGGCGCGACGACCATCGTCGTGCGGGCAAGCAAGCTTTCCGAAGCACCGGCAGCGAAGACGCTGCTGTACCAACTTGCCGTCTCGGCCGTGCTGTTGCTGTTGATGGCCGCCGGCACCGGCCAGGCCTTTACGGCAAACCTTACACCGACCGCGCTGGCCAGCCTCGCCTACCAATCCGTGCTGATTGCGTTCGCCAGTTACCTGACGTGGTTCTGGCTGCTGCGCCGCTACCTGGCATCGCGGTTGTCGGTGTTCTCGTTCCTGACGCCGCTGTTTGGCGTGGCGTTTGGCGTGCTGCTGTTGCACGAGCCGGTGGGACTGCGGTTTGCTCTGGCGGCGGCGCTCGTGCTGTCGGGCATCCTGCTCGTCAATCTTCGCTAAGGTCGGAGGCGCTGCCGGCAATGCGATTGGCCGGCAGTGCGTTCGCCACTGCCACGAAGTCTTCCACCGAGACTTCTTCTGCGCGCCGGCCCAGGTCAAAGCCAAGCGCTTCGAAATCGATCACATCGCGCAGCGCGCCCAGCGTGTTGCGCAACACCTTGCGGCGCTGCGAAAACGCCATCGTCACCACCGTGCCAAGCGCGCGCAGGTCGACCGGCGCATACGGCGATTTGTCGGCCGGCCACGGAATCATCCGCACCACCGCCGAATCCACTTTGGGCGGCGGGTTGAACGAGCCCGGCGGCACATCCAGCACCAGCTCCATGTAGTACCGCACCTGCAGCATCACCGACAGCCGGCTGAAGGCCTTGCTGCCCGGCGCGGCCACCATGCGGTCGACCACTTCTTTCTGCAGCATGAAATGCTGATCGCGCACACGATCGGCGAACGTGGCCAGATGAAACAGCAGCGGGCTCGAGATGTTGTATGGCAGGTTGCCGACGATGCGCAGCGGCCGGCCCGCCTCCTGCAGCGAACCGAAATCGAACGCCAGTGCATCGCCCGCATGCACGATCAGCCGATCGCCGAATCGCTTCTGCAAGCGCGCGACAAGGTCACGATCCAGCTCGACCACCTGCAGCGTGCGCACGCGCTCCATGAGCGGCACGGTGAGCGCGCCCAGGCCGGGGCCGATCTCGACAAGTACATCGTCGGGCTTCGGATCGATGGCGGCAACGATGGCGTGGATCACGCCGTCATCGACCAGGAAGTTCTGGCCGAAGCGCTTGCGGGCCTGGTGCCCTTGGTGAACGCCGGTCGTGGATCGTGCCATTGCGAACTCGAAATCGAAGAGGTGAAGGAAACTCAGGAGCGCGCGGTGTGCCGCGCCATGGCGATGGCAGTATCGATCGCCTCGATCATGCTGCCGAACTCGGCGCGGCCCGTGCCGGCCAAGTCCAGCGCCGTACCGTGGTCCACCGACGTGCGGACAAACGGCAAGCCCAGCGTGATGTTCACGCCATGGCCGAAGGTGCCGTACTTGAGCGGCGCCAAACCTTGGTCGTGGTACATCGCCAGCACGCAATCGGCATCGGCCAGCAGGCGCGGCTGGAACAGCGTATCGGCCGGATACGGACCGCGGGCATCGATTCCGCGTGCACGCGCCCGCGCGATGGCGGGCTCGATCACCTCGATCTCTTCGCGGCCGAGGTGGCCGGATTCACCCGCATGCGGATTCAACCCCGTCACGAGGATGCGAGGTGCGTTCAGTCCAAAACGGATGCGCAGGTCACGCTGCACGATGTCCAGCGTTTCGTCGAGCACCGCGGGGGTGATGGCGTCCGGCACCTCGCGCAGCGGCAAGTGCGTCGTCGCCAGCGCCACGCGCAGCATGGCGTTGTCGTGCGCCGGCTGCGGACCGGCGAGCATCATTACCACGCGCGGCGTTCGGCTGCGCTCGGCCAGGTACTCGGTGTGGCCGGTAAAAGGCACGCCTGCGTCGTTGATCGTGCTCTTCTGCACCGGCGCCGTGACCATCGCGTCGTAACGCATGCCGTCTGCCGTGCCGATCAGGCAGCCGTCGATGGCCGCGTCGAGCAGGTCCAGCACATAGCGGCCGTTGGCGTCATCAAGCACGCCGGCGCGCACGGGTGCACCCAGCGGGCGCTCCACGACAGTCAGCGCCGTAGAAACAACGCGCCAGAAATCGCCCTGCCCGATCGCGTCCGCGCGCGCCTGCAGCAATGCCGAATCGCCCATCACATGCCACTGCACATCGGCGTAACGCGGTGACGCCTGTCGTGCCAGGTGCAGCAGCGCGGCCACGGTGATGTCGGGACCGATACCAGCGGGTTCGCCAGTGGTGATGGCAATGTTCAGCATGCAGCGCTTTCCTGCGATGGTTTCTGGAGCGATCTAGAAACGCCACGGCCGCCCGCAGGCGGCCGTGAGCGATGCGGATGTCCGTAGCTTACTGCTGACGGTTCACGCGGTATTCCACGTGTGCCGAATCGCGCAGTTCACGCAGCCAATCCTCATAGGCGGCCTGCACCTTCTGCTCGCGAATGACCGAGCGCGCGTAGTCGCGCTCGCGGTCTCCCGACACCTCTGCCTCGCGGCGGCCTTCCACCTGGATCAGGTGCACACCGAACTGGCTTTGCACCGGCTGCGACACATCGCCCGGCTTGAGCTGGTTCATCGCCTGCTCGAATTCCGGCACCAGCTGGCCCGGCGACACCCAGCCCAGCTCGCCACCCGCACCGGCCGAACCGTCCTGCGAATACCGGCGTGCCGCATCGCCAAAATCGTAGCCGTGGACGATCCGGTCACGCAGGCCCACCAACTGGCGGCGCGCGTCGTCCGCCGACATCGTCGGACCGGTCTTGATCAGGATGTGGCGCACTTGCGTCTGCTGCACCTTGGCGGCAATGGCCGTGCTCGATGCGCGCTTCTCCAACAGCTTGATCACGTGATAACCAGCCGGGCTTTCGACCACTTGGCTCGCCACCTGGCCCGCCTTCATGTCGACCACGGCGTTGGCAAACACAGCCGGCAGGCGCCCGATCGGCCGCAGCCCAAGCTCGCCGCCTTGCGCGGCATCTTGCGCGCCAGAATTGTCACGCGCCAGCTTGGCGAAATCCGCGCCGCCCTGCGCTTGCTTGAGCAGGCCTTCGGCCTTCTTGCGCGCTGCGGCCTTCTCGGCATCCGTGGCGCCTTCGGCGACCGGCACGAGAATCTGCGCGACGTTGTATTGCTGTTCGCCGGCCGGGGCCGTGCCGCCACCCTGCTGCGCCAGATAGTTGTCGATCTCGCCGTCGTAGACCTGCACCTTCGAGTCGACCTCGCGCTCACGCAGGCGCGCCAGAAGGATTTCCTGACGCAGGTCGTCGCGGTACTTGTCGTACGTCATGCCGGCGTCCTTCAGCTTGCTCTTGAGCTGCGGCACCGACAGGTTGTTGCGCTGGGCCACGCTTTCCACGGCGCGATCCACATCGGCGTCGGACACGCGGATGCCGCTTTCCTTGGCGGTCTGCGCCTGCACGCGCTCCAGGATGAGCTGCTCAAGCACTTCGCCGAGCAGATCGGCGCGCGGCGGCAGCGGGCGGTTCTGTGCGCGGAACGTGCGCTCGACCAGATCCGCGCGGTTGAGCAGTTCGCGGCGGGTGATGACGTCGGTGTTGACCACAGCCACCACCTCGTCGACCAACTGGCTGCGCGGCGCGCCTGGAGCCGTTGGCTCGGGCAGCGTGCCCTGCAGCAGCGGCTGGCTCGGCGACGAACCGGGGTTGGCGAAGATGCCCCGCACCGGTGCACTCTTTTTTGCCGATTGCGCCTGCTGCGCGTGGACGGCTGGCGACAGCGTGGTCCCCGCCAACAGCGCAAGCAGCACGCCGGTGGCAACACGCAAGCGGCCCAGAGGAGCCACACGCGTGGCGAAAGCGGTCGATTGGAAAGCCATGATGTCGTTATTCATATTGATCCAGCACGGACGGCGTGATCGGCTGTGCGGTCACCGGCTGGTAGCCGGGCACGTTCAGACGAATCACGTCGATCGGATTGTTCCCCACCTTCGACAAACCCTTGAATTCGATCTGGGCAAAGATATGCGTCGTATAGCCCGAAACAGCATTGCTGTAGCGCTGTACCGCCAGTCGGCCGACCCAGCAGTCCGCCACATATTCGAGGCCGAGCAGCACATCCGATGGCTTGCGCGCATCCAGGTCGTAACCGATGCGACCCAGGCCGTAGAGGCGCCGCGTAATCGGCCACTGCGTGGAGATATCGGCCTGTTCCAGCGGCAACTGACCGGTATTGGCGTCTTGCCGGTAATAGCGGTAGCCGAGGTTGATCACCTTGTTGGCTTCCGGCTTCCAGCTGAATGCGACCGTCGAACGCATGATGCGGTCGAGGTCCTGATTGTACTGAAGGTTCGTATCGAAAAAGATGCCGCGGAACATCTGGATCGTGGTCGCACCCAGAAGGTCCGAATAGCGGCGTACCGACGTCGGGGCCGCACCCGCCAGCGTCACGCGCTGCCCGTCGAGATCGATGCGCTGGGCGATCGTGGCACGCAGGCGCTCAATGCCTGATTCGGCCTCGATAAAACGCGTGGTCACACCTGCCGTCACCTTGTTGTTGTCGGCAATGCGGTCGTAACCGGTGTACGGGTTCTCGGTAAAGATCTGCCCGAGGTTGTAGTCCGACTGGCCGGTATCGAACAACGGAATCTGCGACTGGTCGCGATACGGCGTGTACACGTAGAACACGCGCGGCTCCAGCGTCTGGATGTAGCTCACGCCGAACAATTTGGAGACCAGCGGCGCATCGCGCTCGAAGGTCATGCCCGAATCGAGCGAGAACGTCGGAAGCGTGCGATTGATCTGCGTGTCCTGCGTGTCGCCGGCCGGGCGGTCCAGGCGGTATGCGGTGGTGTTCAGGATGAACTTCGGGGTGACGTACCAGCCGGGGCGGACGATCGGGTAGCTGATCGTCGGCTGCATGAACAGGCGCTCGCCCTGCACGGTATTGGCCGTCGGGATCGAAAACCGCGTGTAGTCGGTCAGGAAATTGATGTCAAAGCCGCCAACGTCGTACCGGTTGTAAGTCAGACTCAACTCCGGTACCCGCTCGTACGGTGCAGAAAGCGGCGTAGTTGCCGTAGACAGCGTCTGGAACTTCTGCACGCGCGCCAGCGCAACCCAATCGCCGATGGAATAGGTGACGCCGCCTTCCTGGACATACTGACGCTGCGTCGCCGTGACGATGCTGCGGCCAAGGTCATCCGGATAAGTGTTATCGGAAACCTTGTTGTAGTTGATGTAGGCGGTCAGGCCCGGGGCCAGTCGCTGCGTGTGTACTGCCGAAATCGACCAGCGGTTACGACCCGCCTCACGATCATCGGGCAGGAATTCGCCCCGCAGGACGCCGCTGTACGACGTATCGAGATAGCGATATTCGGCGCCAAGCTGCAGGCCACGCGTACTGAGCAGACGCGGATACAAGGTCAAATCGCGGTTCGGCGCGATATTGAAGTAGTACGGCAGCGTGACGTCGGCCCCGCTGCGGCTGTTATAGCCGAACACCGGTGCAAGGAAACCGCTGCGCCGGTCGTCATTGAGCGGAAAGTCCATGACCGGCGCGGCAAACACCGGCACGCCGAAGAAGTGAAGCACGCCGTTGCGGCCGGTGCCAACCTGGCGGTCGCTGTCGATATCGATGCGGCTCGCGCTGAAGTACCAGTCGACGTTGTCGGGCGCGCACGTGGTGTACGTGCCGCGCGTGATGCGGCTGTTGTCCTTGTCAATGAAATCGATGCGCTCTGCGGTGCCGTGGCCGCCGGTCGTGTGGAACTCGTACGCGGGCGTGCTGATGGTGCCTTCGTTGGCGGTGATCTTGAGCTTGGCGTCCGGACCGGTGACGAGCGTGCCGCCCTTGAGCAGACGCACATTCCCGGTGGCGGTGGCAACGTCGGTGTCCTGGTTGTAGTCGAGCGCGTCGCCCTTCAGCACCGAACCGTTGCGGCGCAGTTCGCCGTTACCGCGCAGGTGGATGTCTTCGTTGGTGCGGCCGTCCATCTTGTCGGCCGCGGTAAAGGTGGGAACAGTATTGTCCGGTCGCTGGACGGGCTCGGCCATCTTCGGCACCAGCAGACTGCCGCCGGGCGTGGCCGGGCCGGACGTCGCCAGCGCCGTCACCGACGAGGCCGGGGTGACAGCAGGCGCCGTCGCTTGCGCGGTGTCCGCGCCCTGCGCCGCGGACGTCGCCGTCCAGACACCGGCCACCGCAAATACCAGCGGGCGCAATGCCAGCGTGCCACGCCTGATGGTGGCCAAGTCGGCGGGCCGCTGATCGGGCGCGGCAACAGCAGCGCGCTGCCGGTTCTTCCTGGCTCGGTTCGGTTCGGTCATGCAGATCGGGAACAGGGCCGCGCGCGCAACGGCACGCACAGGCACAAAATCAGTCGGTACTGCGTTCAATCCCGCCGCCGGACGCAGCCTGGACAAGGCCGGCGCTCGCTCGCGGCGAAACTCGGTCGGGTATTATACGGGGCTTCCTTCCAGCCTCATTCCAGCATTCTCTCAGCATGGCTTCGACCCCTGGCGCCGCAGCAGGCGCAACCGACGCACGCCTCAGCCAACTGCGCGACTGGCTCGGCACATTGCCCGCCACCCACGGCCTGCGCATCGACACGCTGCAACCCGCCTCGGCCGATGCCAGCTTCCGCCGGTATTTCCGCCTGGACAGCGCGGTCGGTGGCAAGCCCGGCACGTTGGTCGTCATGGACGCCCCGCCGCCGCAGGAAGACTGCCGCCCGTTCGTCCATGTGGCTGGCTTGCTCAATGGTGCCGGCGTGCGTGCGCCGCAGGTGCTGGAGCAGGATCTCGCGCAGGGCTTCCTGCTGCTCACCGATCTGGGCCCGCAAACGTATCTGCAATCGCTGCGCGAACGCAATTTCGACCTCGCCTACGCCGATACGCTGTTCCGCCCGGCCATCCATACCCTGGTGCGCTGGCAGTCGGCCTCGCGCGAAGGCGAACTGCCGCCGTACGACGAAGCGCTGCTGCGCCGCGAGCTGTCGCTGTTTCCGGACTGGTATGTCGACCGCCACCTGCAACGCCCGTTGGACGCCACCCAGCGCGAATCGCTCGACAAGGTGTTCAAGCTGCTCGTCGACAGCGCCCTGGCCCAGCCGCGCGTGTACGTGCACCGTGACTACATGCCGCGCAACCTGATGATCAACGCGGCCGACCCATCGCAGCCGGGCGTGCTGGACTTCCAGGACGCCGTCTACGGGCCGATCACCTACGACGCCGCCTCGCTGCTGCGCGACGCCTTCCTGTCCTGGGACGAAGAGCAGGAGCTGGATTGGGCCGTGCGCTACTGGGAGGCCGCCCGCGCCGCCAAGCTGCCGGTCGATGAAGACTTCGGCGAGTTCTACCGTGCGCTCGAATGGATGGGCGCGCAACGCCATCTGAAGGTGGCCGGCATTTTCGCGCGCCTGTGCTACCGCGACGGCAAGACCGGCTACGTGGAAGACACCCCGCGCTTCATCGCCTACCTGCGCCGTGTGTGCAGCCGCTACAACGCGCTGGCGCCGCTGGCTCGCCTGCTCGATCAACTCGAAGATCGCGCGCAGCAGATCGGCTACACGTTCTGATGGCCCCCCCCCGCGCCGTTGAGTTTCGCGCCGGCATGCTGGCGCTCGCGCCCATGCTGCTGGGCGTGGTGCCGTTCGGCCTGATCTACGGCGTGCTCGCCACGTCGGCCGGCATGCCCGCGTGGCTTGCCGTGGCGATGAGCGCCATCGTCTTCGGTGGCGCCTCGCAGATGATCCTCGTGCAGTTGTGGGCCGGTGGCGCGCCCGCGCTGGTGATTGCGGCGACGGTCTCGATGGTGAATCTGCGGCACGCGCTGTATTCGGCCAGCATTGCGCCAGCGCTGGCGCACCTGCCGCGCCGCTGGAAATGGCTGATCGCCTATCTGCTGACCGACGAAGCCTTCGCCGCCATGAACCGCCGCGTTGTCACCGCGCAGCCCGGCAGCGCGGAAGCCGCATATCGCCATTGGTATTTCCTCGGCGCTGGCGTGGCGCTGTGGTCGAGTTGGCAGGCGTCGACGATCGTCGGTGTGGTGCTGGGCGCGCAGGTGCCGACGACGTGGCCACTCGACTTCTTCCTGCCGCTCACGTTCATCGCCATCGTGGTGCCGGCGCTGCGCACGCGTGCGCAACTGGCCGCGGCCCTGACCGGCGCCTTGCTGGCCGTGGCCTGGACGGGCTGGCCGCACAAGCTCGGGCTGATGAGCGCGGCGTGCGTGGGCATTGCCGCCGGCGCGCTGGTCGAGCGCTTGCTTGCCCGACCGTCCGACAAGGGGGCTGCCGCATGAAAGCGCTGATCCTCTTTGGCGTGCTGCTGATTTCTGGCGCGGCCACCTACCTGATCCGCCTGTCGTTTATCGCGCTGGAAGGGCGCATGAACCTGCCGATGTGGTTCCGCAACGCCCTGCCCTACGTGCCAGCCGCGATGCTGACCGCGCTCGTCGCGCCCGACCTGCTGATACGCGACGGCGCGCTCGCGGTGTCGGTCGACAACCCGCGCCTGCTTGCCGGCATCGTCGCCATCGTCATTGCACGGGTGACGAAGAGCGCGATGTGGACCATTGTCGGCGGCATGGCTGTGCTGCTGATTCTCATGAAGGTGATGGCTTGAACTTGACGACGCGTGCCATGATTTTTGCAGCGGGCCGTGGCGACCGCATGCGCCCGCTGACCGACCACACGCCCAAGCCCCTGCTCACCGTGGGTGGCAAACCGCTGATCGTCTGGCAGATCGAGCGCCTGGCTGCGGCTGGGGTGCGGGACATCGTCATCAATCATGCATGGCTGGGCGCGCAGATCGAAGCCGCGCTGGGAGATGGCAGTGCGTGGGGCGTACGCCTGGCGTATTCGCCGGAAGGGCAAGCGCTGGAAACGGCAGGCGGAGTCGCGCAGGCCATGCCGCTGCTGCATGCCGGAGATGGGCACAGCGTATTCATTGCCGTCAGCGGCGATGTGTTCTGCGATTACGACTACGCCTTGCTGCGCGACCGGGCGCCCGCAATGGCCGCGCAAGCGGCGCCGGGCATGCATCTGGTGATGGTGCCCAATCCGCCCTACCACCTGCGCGGCGATTTCGCGCTGGATAACGAAGGCGTGCTCCACGCCGACGGTGCCGAGCGCCTCACGTTCGGCAACATCGGCTTGTACGACACGCGCCTGTTTGCCAGCATCGCGCCCGGCACGCGGCTGGCAATGACGCCGCTGTACCATCAGGCCATCGCTGAAGGCCGTGCGACCGGCGAGCGCTTCGACGGCCGCTGGGAAAACGTAGGCACGCCAGCCCAGCTGGCCGCACTCGACGCTGAAGTCGCGTCGCGCTAAGCGCTTACACCATCGCGGCGCTCAGTGATTCCGCCGTCATCGGGCGGCCCAGCAGGTAGCCCTGCAGCGAGTGACAACCGAGCCGCGTGAGAAACGCCTGCTGCTCGGCCGTCTCCACACCCTCTGCGACGATGCGCAGGTTCAGCGTCTGACCCAGCGCCACGATGGCCGAGACGATGGCCGCGTCTTCTGTGTCGTGCGCCAGGTCGCGCACGAAGCCGCGGTCGATTTTCAGCTCGCTGGCGGGCAACCGCTTGAGATACAGCAGGCTGGAATAGCCGGTGCCGAAATCGTCGATCGAAATCCGCACGCCCATCGCGTCGAGCCGCTGCAGGATCTGCAGGCTCGCATCGACGTCGCGCATGGCCGTCGACTCCGTAATCTCCAGCGTCAGGCTGCGCGGGTCCAGCGCGTGGCGCGCGAGCGTATCGCGCACGCTGTCGATGAGTGCGGCATGGCCGAACTGCAGCGCGGAGAGATTCACGGCGACGCTCCAGCCGCTGTGCCCCTCGCGTTGCCATTGCGCCATCTGGCGACAGGCTTCGTCCAACACCCACGCGCCCAGCGGCACGATCAGGCCGGTCTTTTCGGCCAGCGGGATGAATTCATCGGCGGGCACCAGACCGCGCTGCGGATGCTGCCAGCGCACCAGCGCCTCGACGCCCATGATCGGCCCGTTGGGCGCGTTGAATTTCGGCTGGTAATGCAGCACGAGTTCGTGCCGCTCGACCGCGCGTCGCAGGTCTTGCACAAGCTGCAACTGCTGATGCACGTCGGCGTTCATCGACGGCTCGAAAAAACTGTAGGCGTTCCGGCCCAGGCCCTTTGCGTGGTACATCGCCGCATCGGCATTGGTCAGCAGGTCGTGCTGGTTGCCGCCGTCGCCAGGGTAGATCGCGATGCCGATGCTGGTGGAGACGCGCAACTCGTGACCGCCGGCCATGAAGGGCTCGCGCACCACTTCCAGCAGCGCGTTGGCCAGGGTGCCGGCGTCTTCCGGATCGTCCACATAGGCGAGAACCACGAATTCGTCGCCGCCGACACGCGCCACGGTGTCCTGCTGGCGCACCCGCGCACCGATGCGCTGGGCAACGTCGATCAGCAGCAGGTCACCCACATGGTGGCCATAGACATCGTTGACGGCCTTGAAGCCATCGAGGTCCATGAACATGAGCGCGAAGCGGTGCTTCTCACGTTCGGCGGTGCGGATCGCCTGGGTCAGACGGTCTTCCAGCAGCACGCGGTTGGAAAGTTTGGTCAGGTTGTCGTGCAGCGCCAGATAGGCCAGCTCCTTGTTGGCCGCGGCCAGCGAGTTCGCCAGCAAGGCGGTGCGTGCCTCCATGCGCAAGTCGAGCACCGAGATGATGAGCGCGATAGCCAGCACGGCTAGCGTGACGATGATGATGACCAGCGCCAGCCAATCGGCACTCGCCCCGGTATGCGCAGCGCCACACACGCTGCCCAATGGAAACGCCGCCGCCGACATGCCCGTGTAGTGCATGCCTACAATGGCCACGCCCATCACTACCGCTGAACCGGCACGCAGCGCACGGACGCGCCGCGACTGCCGCCGCAGGCGGAATGCGATCCACAGCGCCACGCCCGATGCCAGCACGGCAATCACGATCGACACCCCAAATCTGCCGGGGTTGTATTGAATGCCCGGATTCATGCGCAGCGCGGTCATGCCCGTGTAGTGCATGCCCGCCACGCCGGCCCCCATGAGGAGCGCTCCGCCTACCAGGCGCGGCCAAGGCAGTTCACGCCGGCTGACCAGCCACAACGCAAACGTCGACGCCCCAATGCCGATGGCGAGTGAGGCAAGCGTGATGCCCACGTCATATCCAACCGGGATCGGCAGGTTCAGCGCCAGCATGCCGACAAAGTGCATCGACCAGATGCCCAGCCCCATGGCCGACGCGCCGCCGATAAGCCACCACAACGCTGCGCGGCCTTGTGCGGTGACGACCCGTCCGGCCATATCCAGCGCCGTATACGACGCCAGGATGGCCACAAAGAGGGAAAGCAGGACGAGAAGAGGGTTGTAACTGCTGGCGAGCATCGGTTCTCCTGGGCAGGCCGATCCAATGCGGCCAATCCACGGCAGGCGGAGGTCGCAACCGGGATGCAAAACAGGTCAGTCTTAACGGGGGGCGCCGCCCGGGACTTTAGGAGAAGCCGTCCGCACCGCACAAGTCTCCTTTTGGATGTGGCAATGCCCCACCCCGAATGACCGCCAGGCGCGGCGTTACAATCGAGACATCCTTTCTGCTGCTGGAAAACACGACATGTCCGCCACCGAACTCGCTTTCCTCCAGACCTATCGCCAGCGCCGCGAGCGCATCGTGCAGTGGCTGCGCGCGGCGGGTGGCGGGGTCGCCATCGTGCCGACCGCGCCCGAGGCGATGCGCAACCGCGACAGCGACTATCCCTACCGGCACGACAGCTACTTCTATTACCTGACCGGCTTCACCGAGCCCGAAGCGGTACTCGCCATCGTGGTACCCGCAGGCAGCGCACCGGCGCGCAGCGTGCTGTTCTGCCGCCCGAAGCACGAAGAGCGTGAAATCTGGGACGGCTTCCGCTTCGGCCCCGAAGCCGCGAAGGACGCCTTCGGCCTGGATGAGGCGCACTCGGTGGAAGAGATCGATGCGACGTTGCCAAAGCTGCTCGCCAACGCCGCCGCCGTGGCATGTCCGCTGGCCGAGAGCAGCGCGTTCGACCGCCGCATGCGCCGCTGGCTCGATGCAGTGCGCATGCAAGGCCGCGCGGGGGTGTCGTCGCCGCACCAGGCGCTGGACGTGCGCGCCATCCTCGATGAGATGCGGCTGTTCAAGGACGCAAGCGAACTCGACATCATGCGCCGTGCCGGACGCATTTCCGCCGGAGCGCACGTGCGCGCCATGCAGGCGTCGCGTGCCGGGCTGCGTGAATACCATCTCGAAGCGGAGCTGCTATATGAATTCCGCCGCCACGGTGCGCAAAGCGTTGCCTATAACTCCATCGTGGCGACGGGCCCGAACGCGTGCGTACTGCACTACCGCGCCGGCAACGCAGAACTGCGCGACGGCGATCTCTGCCTGATCGATGCCGGCTGTGAGCTGGATGGCTACGCGTCAGACATCACCCGCACGTTCCCGGTCAATGGCCGCTTCACCGGCCCGCAACGCGAGCTGTATGCGCTGGTGGTGGCCGCGCAGGAAGCCGCCCTTGCCGAGACGCGCCCCGGCGTGCCTTACAACGTGCCGCACGATGCCGCCACGCGCGTGCTGGCGCAAGGCATGCTCGACACCGGCCTGCTCGACGCCGACAAGGTCGGCACGCTCGACGACGTGATCGCCGGCGGCCAATACCGCCAGTTCTACATGCACCGCACCGGCCATTGGCTCGGCATGGACGTGCACGATGTGGGCGAATACCGCACGCCCGGCACCGCTGCTCCGGCTGAAGGCGAACGCCCGTGGCGCCCGCTGGAAGCCGGCATGGTGCTGACCGTCGAACCCGGCATCTACGTGCGCCCCGCGCCCGGCGTGCCGGAACAGTACTGGCACATCGGCATCCGCATTGAAGACGACGCCATCGTCACGCCGGAAGGCTGCGAAATCATCACGCGCGACGTGCCCGTAGCCCCGGACGAAATCGAACTGGTGATGCGGAGCCAGGCATGACCGACAGCATCACAGCGAGCAGCGCCGCACCGGACTTCGACGTGGCCATCGTTGGCGCCGGGCCCGTCGGGCTGGCGCTGGCCAACTGGTTGCTGCGCGACACCGACTGGCGCATCGCCCTGTTCGATGCGCGCGACGCCGAAGCCGCCGCGCGAGACCCGCGCGCGCTGGCGCTGTCTCATGGCTCGCGCGTGCTGCTGCAGGAGATTGGCGGCTGGCCCACGCGCGCCACGCCCATCACGCACATCCACGTCTCGCAACGCGGCCACTTCGGGCAGGCGCATATCCGCCGTGAAGACTACGACGTCCCCGCGCTCGGACACGTCGTGCAATACGGCGACCTGAGCGCCGCGCTCAACGCCGCCCTCGACACGCAGATGGAGCGTCACCCGGGGCGCCTCACCCGCTATGACCACACGCCCGTGGAGCGCGTCGAACAACTGCCGCGCGCCGACGGTACGGTCGCCCCGGCACGCGTGCGGGCGCTGCGCGAAGGGCGCCATCCGCTGGCCATCGAAACCGAAGTCGTCATCCAGGCCGAAGGCGGGTTGTTCGACGACGCACGCAAGCAGCAACGCGGCATCGCCCAGGCGCGCCGGCGCGATTACGGTCAGACCGCCATCGTCGCGCACGTGCGCTGCAGCGCCCCGCTCGAAGGCTGGGCATGGGAGCGTTTCACGCCCGAAGGCCCGCTCGCATTGCTGCCGCAGGATGACGCGCAAGGTCCCGGCTACGCCCTTGTCTGGTGCTGCGCGCCCGACGAAGCGCGCCGACGCGCAGCGTTGCCCGACGACGCCTTCCTCGCCGAACTGGGCGCTGCCTTTGGCGAGCGCATGGGCCGCTTCACGCACGCCAGCCCGCGCCATACGTTCGCGCTCGGGCTGCACGCCCAGCGCATTCCGGTCGACCGTCGCGTCGCCGCCATCGGCAATGCCGCCCAGACGATCCACCCGGTGGCGGGCCAGGGCTTCAACCTCGGCCTGCGCGATGCGTTCGAAATGGCACGCGCGCTTCGGGATGGGGCAACGGCGGCCACCCTCGCCCGTTTCGCCCGCGAACGCGCATTTGACCGCGCCGTCACCATCGGCCTGACCGATTTGCTGCCGCGCGCGTTTGCCGTGCCGGGCCGGCCGTTTGGCCACCTGCGCGGCGCCGCGCTCACGCTGCTGGAATGCCTGCCGCCGCTCAAGCATGGGCTCGCCCGGCAGATGATGTTCGGGCAGCGAGGCTAACGGATGGCGTGTGCCGAGGTAGGCGCTGCAGGCGACCGCCAGCAGATCACCGTGGTGGGCGCCGGCATTGTCGGCACGGCGTGCGCACTGCAATTGCAACGGGATGGCCACCAGGTCACGCTGCTCGATCAGGCCGGCATTGGCGAAGGCTGCTCGTTCGGCAACGCCGGCTGCCTGAGCGTGGCGTCGGTCGTGCCGATGGCGCTACCGGGCATGCTGAAGCAGGTGCCCAAATGGCTGGCCGATCCAATGGGCCCGCTGACGGTACGTTGGCCCTATCTGCCGCGCGCGCTGCCCTGGCTGCTGCAATGGGTGTTTGCGGGCAACGAGACGCAGGCCCGTGCGACGGCGCAGCCGCTGGCGAGTCTCTTCAGCGCGACCTTTCCCGGTTATCGAAACCTGCTCGACGCCGCGCAATCTGACGGCCTGATCCGTCAGACGGGCCATCTGTATGTGTGGCGCACGCTGGCGCGCTCGTCGGGCGATGTGCTGGCGCAGTCCATTCGCGATGCCACCGGCGTGCGCTCGCAAGCCCTGAGCGCCGGCGAAGCGCGCGAACTCGAGCCCGCACTGGCCTCCGACATCCAATCCGGCCTGCTGCTGCCCGACAACGGCTTCACGGTCAACCCGGAACGTCTGGTCAAGACGCTGGCGGCCAACTTTGCCGCAGCGGGCGGCACCTTCCTGCGCCGCAAGGTGCTGGACGTGGAATTCGGCCGAAGCGACTACGGCGGCCCGACGCGGCTGCACACCGATTGCGGCACGCTGCCCGTGTCGAAGCTGGTGCTGTGCGCGGGTGCGTGGTCGATGCGGCTGGGCGCAAAGCTCACCAGCATCCGCATTCCGCTCGACACGGAACGCGGCTATCACGCCACGCTGCGCGCGCCCAGCGTGCAGCCTTCACGGCCAATCATGGATTGCGAGCGCAAGTTCATCGCGACGCCCATGGAAGGCGGCCTGCGCATTGCCGGCACCGTGGAGATCGGCGGGTTGGACGCTGCGCCCGACTACCGCCGCGCCCGCATCCTCATGCGACAGGGCCAGCAGCTCTTCCCCGGCCTCGGCTTTACGGACGACAGCCAATGGATGGGCCATCGGCCCTCTCTACCCGACAGCCTGCCCGTGATCGACCGCTCGGAGCGCTACCGCAACGTGTTCTTCGCGTTCGGGCACGGCCACCTGGGCATGACAGGCGCGCCAGGCACCGCCCGACTCATCGCCGATCTGGTCAGCGAGCGCACGCCTTTCATCGACGGCCGCCCCTACGGCCTGCAACGGTTCCGCTAGCGCCAGCCACGGCAAGAACCCGGCCGCCGACCGCACTGCCGCATAGTTTGTGCACAACATTTAGGCAATCCGGCGGTTTGGCGGTAAAATCCCGTCCTCGCATTTTTCACTCCCGTCGCTCCGCCCGATCATCATTCGACTCTGGGCGGAAGGGGTGATTTTTCGTTTCTTTCAGCCGCGTCTTCCTCGACAGCCTTGCAGATCGGACCGCATACCCTTCGCAACAACCTGTTCGTCGCTCCCATGGCGGGTGTGACGGATCGCCCGTTCCGGCAGCTCTGCAAGCGGCTGGGCGCGGGCTATGCGGTGTCCGAGATGGTCGCGTCCAACGCGCAGCTCTGGAAAAGCGAGAAGACCATGCGGCGCGCCAACCACACGGGCGAGGTCGAGCCGATCGCCGTGCAGATTGCCGGCGCCGAACCGATGATGATGGCCGAGGCCGCGCGCTACAACGTCGATCGCGGCGCGCAAATCATCGACATCAACATGGGCTGCCCGGCCAAGAAGGTGTGCAACGTGGCCGCCGGTTCTGCCCTGCTGCAGAACGAGCCGCTGGTCAAGCGCATTGTCGAGGCCGTGGTGGGTGCGGTCGGCGACCGCGTGCCCGTGACGCTCAAGATCCGTACCGGTTGGGACCGCGAACACCGCAACGCATTGAGCGTGGCGCGCATTGCACAGGACGCCGGCATCAGCATGCTGACCGTGCATGGCCGCACGCGCGCCGATCTGTATCACGGTGAAGCGGAATACGACACCATCGCCGCGGTCAAGGCGTCGGTGCGCATTCCCGTGGTGGCCAACGGCGACATCACCACGCCGGCCAAGGCCAGGCACGTGCTGGCCGTGACCGGCGCCGACGCCATCATGATCGGCCGCGCGGCGCAGGGGCGCCCGTGGCTGTTCCGCGAGATCGAGCATTTCCTGCAGACCGGCACGCTGCTGCCGGCACCGGAGGTGGAAGAGATTCGCGGCATCATGAACGCGCATCTGGAAGAGCACTACGCGTTCTATGGCGAATACACCGGCGTGCGCACCGCACGCAAGCACATCGCCTGGTACACGCGCGGGTTGGCGGGGGCCAACCTGTTCCGCCACCGCATGAACACCATCGAGGACACCGCGGCCCAGTTGGCCGCCGTCAATGCGTTCTTCGACGAGCAGCGTGCGCTGTCCGACCGTCTGGTCTACGAAGACCAGGCGACCGGTGGCGACCACCCCAGGACGGGCAACAACGACAACAACAAGGAACTGCTTGCCGCATGAGCCGCAACCCGATCGAACGTTGCATCCGCGACAGCCTGGATGCGTATTACCGTGACCTGGACGGCGAGAACCCGTCCAACGTCTACGACATGGTGCTGCAGGCCATTGAACGGCCGCTGTTGGAAACCGTGATGGAATGGGCTTCCAACAACCAGTCGCAGGCGGCCGACTACCTCGGCATCAACCGCAACACGCTGCGCAAGAAGTTGCAGCAGCACGGCCTCATCTGAGGTTGCGGGCCGGCCTTTGAACCGATTTCCTTTCTGACGGCGCCTCCTGCCAGTTCGGCAAACCCAGCGCCACACCCGCCCACCGGCGTTTCCACCATGATCCAGCAAGCCCTGCTTTCCGTTTCCGACAAGACCGGCATCGTCGACTTTGCCCGTGCCCTGCACGAGCGCGGCGTCAAGCTCCTCTCCACCGGCGGCACCGCCAAGCTGCTCGCCGAGTCCGGCCTGCCCGTGACGGAAGTGGCGGACTACACCGGCTTTCCGGAAATGCTCGACGGCCGCGTCAAGACGCTGCACCCGAAGGTGCACGGCGGCATCCTGGCCCGTCGCGACCTGCCCGAGCACATGGCCGCACTGTCCGAACACAGCATCCCGACCATCGACCTGCTGGTGGTGAACCTGTACCCGTTCCAGCAGACGGTGGCCAAAGACGAATGCTCGCTGGCCGACGCCATCGAGAACATCGACATCGGCGGCCCGACCATGCTGCGCTCGGCGGCCAAGAACCACCGCGATGTGACAGTCATCGTTGACCCGGCCGACTACGCCACCGTGCTGGCCGAAATGCAGGCCAACAACAACACGGTCGGCTACGAAACCAACTTCATGCTGGCCAAGAAGGTGTTCGCGCACACCGCGCAGTACGACGGCGCCATCACCAACTACCTGACGAGCCTCGGCGCCGACAAGTCGCACAGCACGCGCAGCGCCTATCCGCAGACGCTGAACCTCGCCTTCGACAAGGTGCAGGAGATGCGTTACGGCGAAAACCCGCATCAGTCCGCCGCGTTCTACCGCGACCTGAAAGCCGTCGACGGCGCGCTCGCCAATTACAAGCAACTGCAGGGCAAGGAGCTGTCGTACAACAACATCGCCGACGCCGATGCCGCGTGGGAATGCGTGAAGTCGTTCGATGCGGCCCACGGCGCTGCATGCGTCATCATCAAGCACGCCAACCCGTGCGGCGTGGCCATCGGCGGCACCGCGCAGGAAGCGTATGAGAAGGCCTTCAAGACCGACTCGACCTCGGCCTTCGGCGGCATCATCGCCTTCAACGTGCCGCTGGATGAAGCAGCCGCACAGGTGGTGGCCAAGCAGTTCGTGGAAGTGCTGATCGCCCCGGGCTTCTCGGAAGGCGCACGTGCCGTGTTCGCCGCCAAGCAAAACGTGCGTGTGCTGGAGATTCCGTTGGGCAAGGGCGTGAATGCGTACGACTTCAAGCGCGTTGGCGGCGGCCTGCTGGTGCAGAGCCCGGACGCCAAGAACGTGCAGCCGAGCGAGCTGCGCGTGGTTACCAAGCGCCACCCCACGCCAAAGGAAATGGACGACCTGATGTTTGCCTGGCGCGTCGCCAAGTTCGTCAAGTCCAACGCCATCGTGTTCTGCGGCGGCGGCATGACGCTGGGTGTGGGCGCCGGCCAGATGAGCCGTGTGGACTCGGCCCGCATCGCCAGCATCAAGGCACAGAACGCAGGCCTGACGCTGGCCGGTTCGGCTGTGGCATCGGATGCGTTCTTCCCGTTTCGCGACGGCCTGGACGTGGTGGTCGATGCTGGCGCCTCGTGCGTGATCCAGCCGGGCGGCTCGGTACGCGACGATGAAGTGATCGCCGCCGCCGACGAACGCAACGTGGCGATGATCTTCACGGGCACGCGCCACTTCCGCCACTAAGCAACATCGTCCACGCGACGAACGAACGGGGCAAGGCGTAAACTGGCGCCTTGCCCCGTTTCCATTTCTGCCCACTTCCTTCATGCGCATCCTCGGCATCGACCCCGGCCTTCGCACCACGGGTTTCGGCGTGCTCGAACGGCACGGCCACAAGCTCGTCTACGTGGCCTCGGGCACGATCAAGAGCAACGGCGATGCCGACCTGCCCAGCCGCCTGAAGACGCTGTATGACGGCGTGTCCGAACTGGTGAGCACATACCGGCCGGACTGCGCTTCCATCGAAAAGGTGTTCGTCAACGTCAACCCGCAATCGACGCTGCTGCTGGGCCAAGCCCGCGGCGCGGTGATCTGCGGCCTGATGAGCGGCAACCTGCCCGTGTTCGAGTACACCGCGCTACAACTGAAGCAGGCCGTGGTCGGCTATGGCCGCGCCAACAAGGATCAGGTGCAGGAGATGGTCGTGCGCCTGCTCAACCTCGAGGGCAAACCCGGCGCGGACGCATCCGACGCCCTGGGCGTGGCGATCTGCCATGCGCACGGCGGCGAGACGCTGGCCGCCATGGCCGGTCTGGCGCCGCAGCTTGCGCAAAAGGGGCTGCGCGTGCGGCGCGGCCGCCTCGTCGGCTGACAGGATTCTTGAAGCCGGCAGGTAGCGGCATCCGGGCACGGCGACTACCATGCGGGTACCCGTAATCAGGAGCCCCCGATGCCTCGCCGCCTCATCCTGCCGAGCCTGCTGATCTTGAGTACGTCCGTCGCCCTCTACGCCTGCCGGCTGGAGTACCACCACGGCAGCGGTGGCGGTGGCAACACCACGCCCATCGCCACCATCCAGGTGATCGGCCATCGCGGTGCCTCCGCATTGCGACCGGAGCACACGCTGGCCTCGTACCAGAAAGCCATCGACGACGGCGCGGACATCATCGAGCCGGATCTCGTCTCCACCAAAGACGGCGTGCTGGTTGCGCGCCACGAGAACGAGATCTCCGGCACGACCAACGTGGCCGACGTGGCAGCGTTTGCCGGGCGCAAGACCACCAAGACGATCGACGGCCAGAGCGTCACGGGCTGGTTCACCGAAGATTTCACGCTTGGAGAACTGAAAACGCTGCGCGCACGCGAGCGCATCCCGAACATCCGCCCCGACAACGTCGCCTACAACGACCAGTTCGACATCCCCACACTCGACGAGATCATCGCGCTGGCGCGGGATCAATCCGCCAAGCTCGGCCGCAACATCGGCATCTATCCGGAGACGAAGCACCCGACGTACTTCCAGTCGATCGGCCTGCCGCTGGAAGACCGGCTGATCGACGGCCTGCGCCGTGACGCGTTCACGGCCAGCCGCACGACGGTCTACATCCAGTCGTTCGAGGTGGCCAATCTCAAGGCCATTCGCAACAAGATCGGCGGCAGCCAACCGAACTGGAAACTCGTGCAGCTGATGGGCACATCCGGCCGACAGCCCTACGATTTTGTGGTCGCCAAAGACAGCCGTACCTTCGGCGACATGATGACGAGCCAAGGCATGCGCGACATCGCCGCATACGCCAACGGCGTCGGCCCGGACAAGAGCAGCATCATGGGCCTGGATGCGAACGGCAAGCTGACCGATCCGACCGACCTGATCCGCAACGCGCACAACGCCGGGCTGGTGGTCCATCCATATACGTTCCGCCCCGAGAACACCTTCCTGCCGCCGTCGCTGCGCAGCGGTGCGGACAACACGCGCAACGTCAACGGCTCGATCACGGAGATCCAGGCGTTCCTGCGCGCGGGCGTCGATGGCTTCTTTACCGACGATCCGGCGGTCGGGCGGCAAGCCGTGTCGACCCTCAAGCGCTAGTCTTCGCGCATCGGAACCGTAGCGAGCGGCCGAGCCTGGATCGGGCCGCGCAGTAGGTTTGGGCTACACTGCGTCCCGTTTTGGAGGAGGAACCCCACCCATGATCGGACGCATCGCCGGGACGCTGATCGAAAAGAACCCGCCGCATCTGCTGGTCGATTGCCACGGCGTCGGCTACGAGATCGACGTGCCGATGAGCACGTTCTATAACCTGCCCGCCACCGGCGAGAAGGTCGTCCTGCTCACGCAGCAGATCGTGCGCGAGGATGCGCACCTGCTCTACGGTTTCGGCACCGCCGCGGAGCGCGAAACCTTCCGCCAACTCATCAAGATTTCGGGCATCGGCGCGCGCATCGCGCTGGCGGTGCTGTCGGGCATGTCGGTGGCCGAACTCGCGCAGGCCGTCACGCTGCAGGAAGCCGGGCGGCTGACGCGCATCCCGGGCATCGGTAAGAAGACGGCCGAGCGCCTGCTGCTCGAACTCAAGGGCAAGCTCGGCGCCGACCTGGGTACGGTGCCCGGCGGCCCCGCCGTCTCGGACGACGCGGTCGACGTGCTCAACGCCCTGCTGGCACTAGGGTATTCCGACAAGGAAGCGGCGCTCGCCATCAAGCAGGTGCCGGCCGGCACGGGCGTGTCCGAGGGAATCAAGCTGGCGCTCAAGGCGCTGTCCAAGGGCTGACGCCCGGGCGCGGCAAGACGGTAGAATGGCCTGCTCGCGCCTTCCCGGCGCCGTCTGCCCGTCATGATCGAAACCGACAAGCTCGCCGCCAAGGCTGTCTCTGCTGAGCGCATCATCTCAGCCTCCCCCGCCTCCCCCAATGAGGAGGCGTTCGAGCGCGCGCTGCGCCCCAAGCTGCTCGACGAATACGTCGGTCAGGAAAAGGTGCGCGGCCAGCTCGACATCTTCATGACCGCGGCCAAGAACCGCAGCGAAGCGCTGGACCACGTGCTGCTGTTCGGCCCGCCGGGTCTCGGCAAGACGACGCTGGCGCACATCATCGCGCGCGAAATGGGCGTCAACCTGCGCCAGACTTCCGGCCCCGTGCTGGAGCGCCCGGGCGATCTGGCTGCGCTGCTCACGAACCTCGAAGCCAACGACGTCCTCTTCATCGACGAGATTCATCGGCTCTCGCCCGTGGTGGAAGAAATCCTGTACCCGGCGCTGGAGGACTACCAGATCGACATCATGATCGGCGAGGGCCCGGCGGCGCGCTCGGTCAAGCTCGATCTGCAGCCGTTCACGCTGGTGGGCGCCACCACGCGGGCCGGCATGCTGACCAACCCGCTGCGTGACCGCTTCGGGATCGTCGCGCGTTTGGAGTTCTATACACCGGCCGAACTCGCGAAGATCGTCACGCGCTCGTCGGGGCTGCTGAACGCCCACATCGTGGACGAAGGCGCGCTTGAAATTGCGAAGCGCTCGCGCGGCACGCCCCGTATCGCCAACCGCCTGCTGCGCCGCGTGCGCGACTTCGCCGAAGTCAAGGCCGACGGCATCATCACCCGCGAAGTCGCCGATGCCGCCCTCGCCATGCTCGACGTGGATGCGGTCGGCTTCGACCTGATGGACCGCAAGCTGCTCGAAGCGATCCTGCACAAGTTCAATGGCGGGCCGGTCGGCATCGACAACCTGGCAGCCGCCATCGGCGAAGAGCGCGACACGATCGAAGACGTGCTCGAGCCCTACCTGATCCAGCAAGGCTACCTGCAGCGCACGCCACGCGGCCGCGTGGCCACGGCTTCGGCATACCAGCACTTCGGGCTGGGCGCTCCGAAGAGCGGCCCGGTGCGGGACCTCTGGGACGACAACCAATAACCTCCGCGCACCCCGACATGTCTGCCGCCCCGCACCACCCGAACCGCACGTTCCGATACTACGACTTCATCATGGCGGCCTTCGTCACAGTGCTGCTGTGCTCGAACCTGATCGGCGCGTCCAAGGCGGCGCAGGTCACGTTGCCGGTGCTCGGATCGGTCACCTTCGGCGCTGGCGTGCTGTTCTTTCCAATTTCCTACATCTTCGGCGACATCCTCACCGAGGTGTACGGTTACGGGCGTGATCGGCGCGTGGTGTGGGCGGGCTTTGCCGCACTGATCTTTGCGTCGTTCATGTCGCTGGTCGTGCTGGCGCTACCGGTGGCGCCCTTCATGGCCGGTTATCAGAAGAGCCTGAACGACGTGTTCGGCAACACGCCGCGCATCGTCGCCGGGTCGCTCATTGCGTTCTGGTGTGGCAGCTTCGCCAACAGCTACACGCTGGCGAAGATGAAGATCGCGACGGAAGGAAAATGGCTGTGGACGCGCATCGTCGGATCCACCGTGGTGGGCGAGGCGGTCGATTCGTCGCTGTTCTACGTGATCGCCTTCTACGGCATCTGGCCCCACGAACAGGTGCTGCGTGTCGCCATTGCGCAATACATCCTCAAGACTGGCTGGGAAATCGTCGCAACGCCGCTCACCTACCGCGTCGTCGCCTTCCTCAAGCGCGCCGAGAACGAGGATTACTACGACCGCGACACCAACTTCACGCCGTTCCGGCTGAAGGTTTAAGGAACACGGCGGTCCACTTCGTCGAGCACCAGCAAATCCAGGTGCGCGACATCCCCCCATTGCAACACGGTCAGTTGATGACCATCGGATGAAAGCCGGTTGATGCTCGCGTTGCGCAGCTCGTGCTGGCGCGGCTCGGTGAGCGTCATGGCGTTGGCGTGGCGGTACAGGCAATCGAGCACGCCGCCGTGGCTGACCAGCGCGATGCGCTCGCCGGGGTGGCGACGGATCAGCCGGAGCGCAGTCTCGACCGCACGTTCGTGGAATTCAGTGAGGGTCTCGCCGCCGGGCGGGGCAAATTCGGGGACGCGGTTTTGCCAGGCATCAAAGTCGTCCGGATGCCGTGCGGCAACTTCGGCGTAGGTCAGACCTTCGAACTGGCCGTAGCAGCGCTCGCGCAAACCGGCGTCGTCGCGCACGGGCACGCCCACTTCATCTGCCAGCGCCCGCGCCGTCTGCCTGGCGCGCGACAGATCGCTCGCATAGACCGCATCGAACCGCTCGCGCGCGAGTGCCTTGCCCAACTGCGCAGCCTGCTCCAGCCCTTGCGTGTTCAGCGGCACGTCGAGTTGGCCTTGCAGGCGGCGTTCACGGTTCCAGTCGGTCTCGCCGTGGCGGATGAGCACGATGTGGGTGATCTGCAGCATCGGCAGGGGGATGGCGGCGGCGCGTGGCATCTCAGGGTTCCTGGACGAATCAGACAGATTTGGCCGCTTCCGGCGCGGCAGTCTTGGCAACAGATGCTGCGGCTTGCGGCGCAATCTGCAGCCAGAACGTGACCGGGCCATCGTTGACGAGCGACACCTTCATGTCGGCGCCAAACTCGCCGGTTGCCACGATGGGATGCTGGGCACGCGCGCGCGCCACGAAGTGTTCGTACAGGCGGCGCCCATCTTCCGGCGCAGCAGCGGGCGTGAAGCTCGGCCGTGTGCCAGACTTGGTATCGGCCGCCAGCGTGAACTGCGATACGACCAGCAAGCCGCCCGCCTGCCCGTTGCCGTCGATGTTGCGCACGGGCAGGTTCATCTTGCCCTGCGCGTCGGAGAACACGCGATAGTTCAGCAGCTTCTCCAGCAGACGATCGGCCTCGGCGGCGGTGTCCCCACGTTCTGCACAGACCAGTGCGAGCAAACCCGGGCCGATCTCGCCGACGACGCGGCCGTCCACACGGACCGCCGCCTCGGACACACGCTGGATCAGCCCAATCACTTCAGCACCACGCGCGCAAAGCGACGCTTGCCGACCTGCATCACGAAGGTGCCGGCGTCGACCTTCAGGCCCTTGTCGCTGATGACGGTGCCGTCGATCTTCACGCCGCCCTGCTCGATGTTGCGGTTGGCGTCCGACGTGGACGGGCAGAGCCCAGCCTGCTTGAGCAGTTGTGCAATACCCAGTGGTGCGCCCGACAGCTCGATCTGCGGAATGTCGTCCGGCACACCGCCGCGGGCACGGTGGTTGAAATCTTCCAGTGCGCGCTCGGCATCGGCCTGGCTGTGGAAGCGGGCAACGATCTCCTGCGCCAGCATCACCTTGCAATCGCGCGGGTTGCGGCCCAGCGCGATCTCTTGCTTCATCAGGTCGATTTCGGCCAGCGGGCGGAATGACAGCAGCGTGTAGTACGTCCACATCAGGTCGTCGGAGATGCTCATCAGCTTGCCGAACATCTCGTTGGGCGCCTCGCTGATACCGACGTAGTTGCCCTTGGACTTGGACATCTTCTCGACGCCGTCCAGGCCCACCAGCAGCGGCATCGTCAGGATGCACTGCGGCTCCTGGCCGTATTCCTTCTGCAGTTCGCGGCCGACCAGCAGGTTGAACTTCTGATCGGTGCCGCCCAGTTCCAGATCCGATTTGAGCGCGACCGAGTCATAGCCCTGCATCAGCGGGTAGAGGAATTCGTGCACCGAGATCGGCACGCCGGCCTTGTAGCGCTTGGTGAAGTCATCGCGCTCCATCATGCGGGCGACGGTGTACTTGGCGGCGAGTTGGATGATGCCGCGCGCGCCCAGCGGGTCGCACCACTCGCTGTTGTAGCGAATTTCGGTCTTGCTCGGGTCCAGCACCATGCTGGCCTGGCGGTAGTACGTCTGCGCGTTGGCTTCGATCTGCTCGCGCGTCAGCGGCGGGCGCGTGGCGTTGCGGCCGGACGGGTCACCAATGGTCGACGTGAAGTCGCCGATCAGGAAGATCACCTGATGCCCCAGGTCCTGCAACTGGCGCATCTTGTTGAGCACCACCGTGTGGCCGATGTGGATGTCAGGGGCCGTGGGATCGAGGCCCAGCTTGATGCGCAGGGGTACGCCGGTGGCAGCGCTCTTGGCCAGCTTCTGCTCCCACTCGGCGGCGATCAGCAGTTCGTCGCAGCCGCGCAGCGAGACTTCCATCGCGTGCGCCACCTCCGGGGTGACCGGATACTTGAGTGTGCCCGGCGTGGCGTTGTCGGAAGCGGCGGGAGTGGCAGATGCAGTCATGGCAAAAGGAAAGGTCACCGCGCCGCACGTGGAAAACGGCGCGAACGGATCAACAATCATGGAAACGGTGCGTGCACGATAGCCGACATCGATTCAGGCGTGCCGGCCGCGCGACCCGGGGATTTTACCGTGATGTGTCCATTTGGCCTGCCATTGCGCTGGTAAGCTGTCGCGCATGAGCCATCCCAACCCCACCGCACTCCCCGCCGATCGCTATATCGGCTTGATGTCGGGCACCAGCCTGGACGGCGTCGATGGCGTGCTGGCGGACTTTTCCGGCGAACACCCGGCCGTCCTCGCCGACGCCTACGTACCCTTCTCGCCCGAACTGCGCCAGCGCTTTCTGGACCTGCAGCACGCCGGCCACGACGAGATCCATCGCGAGGCGTTGGCCGCCAACGCGCTGGCCATGATCTACGCCGAATGCGTCGCCCGGCTGCTTGCGTCCACCGGCCTGGCCGCGCACGATGTACAGGCCATCGGCGCCCATGGGCAAACGATTCGTCATCAGCCCGGCACGCATGATGGCATCGGCTACACGCGCCAGACCCAGCACCCCGCGGTATTGGCTGAACGCACCGGCATCGACGTCATTGCCGATTTCCGTAGCCGAGACATCGCGGCCGGCGGCCAAGGCGCACCGCTCGTACCGGCGCTGCATCGCGCGCTGTTCGGCCTGCCGGATGCATGGCGCGTGGTATGCAACATTGGCGGCATCGCCAACCTCACGATCTTACCGCCGCAAACTTCCGACACGCGCGACGCCGTACTTGGCTTCGACTGCGGCCCCGGCAACGCGCTGATGGATTATTGGGTCCATACGCACCGCGACAGCCCGTACGACGCCGACGGCGCGTGGGCCCGCAGCGGACGCGTCGACGAAGCCCTGCTCGAGCGCCTGAAGGCCGAGCCGTTCTTTGCGGCGCCCCCGCCTAAGAGCACCGGCCGCGATCTGTTCAACCCGGCGTGGCTGCAACAAGCCCTCGGCGATGCGCTGAACACCGCCCGCCCTGAAGATGTTCAAGCCACGCTGCTCGCCCTCACTGCTGACACCATCACCGATGCCGTACGTGCGCATGCGCCGCAGGCAGCGTCACTGCTCGTCTGCGGCGGCGGCGCACGCAATGGCGCGCTGATGGCACGTATCGGGCAACAGTTGCCGGGCGTTAGAGTTGCTCCGACCGATGCGTTCGGCGTGCCCGCGCATCAGGTGGAGGCGCTCGCCTTCGCATGGCTCGCGCGCCAGTGCGTGCTCCGCGCCCACGGCAACCTGCACACCGCGACAGGCGCATCAGGCGCTCGCGTCCTTGGCGCGATCTACCCCGCTTGAGCACCCATTTTGCGGGCAACAAAAAAGCGCACCGAAGTGCGCTTTTTCTTTTAAGCGAGGGAGGCGTCAGACCGAGAACGACGAGCCGCAACCACATGTGGTCGAAGCATTCGGGTTCTTGATGACGAATTGCGCGCCGTTGATGTCTTCCTTGTAGTCGATCTCGGCGCCCACCAGGTACTGGTAGCTCATCGAGTCGATCAAGAGCGACACGCCATTCTTGGTCATGGTCGTATCGTCTTCGTTGGTCTCTTCGTCAAAGGTGAAGCCGTACTGGAAGCCCGAGCACCCGCCGCCTTGCACGAACACGCGCAGCTTCAACTCCGGGTTGCCTTCCTCTTCAATCAGTTGCTTGACCTTGTCCGCAGCGCTGTCGGTAAAGACCAGCGGAGCCGGAACCTCGTTCACATCGGGCGTGGCTGCCTGCGCGACTGCGTTCATGAAAATCTCCTGTGGGAACGTCTGAAACTTGCCTGTATTTTAAGCGCAAGCTGCAAATCGTGCCGAAGCCCCGCGTTTCAAGTGGGCATTGTGCGGTGCGCCAGCAACGGCCGGCGCGGGATGTGATCAATCCTGGTTGGACGCCAGCTTGAGATTGGGCAGCAACTTCACATCGCCAGGCGTCGCGTGCGTCAACGTGCCCATAACAACGGCACCTTGGTGCATTTCCAGCGCTGCATATTGGACGTTGCCTTCGATACGCGCCTTCGGCTGCAGCTCCAACAGTTCTGCCACGTGCACGGGGCCAACGACCGTGCCGTTCAGGATCAGGTGCCCAACATGCACTTCGCCCTCAACGCGTGCGCTGTCGGTAATCACCAGCATGCTTGGCTTGTCCGGATCGCCGTAAATGTTGCCCTTGATCTCGCCGTCGATCCGCAGACCGCCCGAAAAGCGCAGATCCCCCTCCAGCTTGGTACGGGCCCCCAGTAGCGTTTCAATCGCCAGCCCTTTCTTTTTGCCAAACAGCATCGTCGACTCCTCTGTGTACAGATCCTCGACAGGACAATGCCCGTCAGATGGAAAAACTCTGGCTCGCTTTGATCTTGCCGTTCTGCAGCACTTTCACCATCACCGACTGCACCGTGGTGCCAGGGGGCACGTCCACCCAGCCCTCGAGGCGCTGGTAGTGCGTGAGCTTGACGCGGGCGCTGGTGGGGGGTGATCCGCTGGCCGCAGCGCCCGGGAAATTGATCGTAGCAGGTTTGCCAGCCTGCACCACGTTGAGCGTGAGCGCCAATTGCCCCTCGAATTCGGAGACGGGTGCGAACGCCTTGCCCCCGCCCTGCATCAACAGAACGCGGAACCGCATGCGCGTCGGTTGCGCCTCGTCCGGCGCGATGCGGAAGCTGCGCACGTAAATGCCCGCGGAATTGGTGGGCGCGGGCAACAGGCTGTCAAAGAAAGCCAGATCTTCCTTCAACTGCGCGTTTTCGGTTTCCAGCGCCTTGAGTTGCTCGGCCATTTGCGCCTGAGCGCCTTCAGCGATACCCAGACGGGCATCCACGGTGCCGGCGGATGCAGAAAGCTTATCGCGTTCGGCCTGCACGGCGGCCAGCCTGGCGGTCAGCTCGCGGTTCATTGCACGCAAATCGGCGTCGTGCGGACCGGTCAGACGGCGCCCTTCCTCGAAGGCCCACAGCGCCGCTGCGGCCGCAAGCCCAAGTACCACTGCAACCAGCAACACCGTCACCGGCCAAGGCAGACGCGAACGTACTGTGACGTTCGGAGCGAGCACGGAAGCGCGGCGCAACAAGCGACGCGCCTTCATGCGCCCGCCTCCTGACCCGCGTTACGAATCAGAATCGGATTAGTAGAAATAGCGGATTGCATCATACGGGGCGAACGCTAACGAGATGTGAATTGTAGTCCTGCGGACATGTCGGAGCTGTTGCAAAGGGTAAGCAAGGCGCCGAAAACATCACACTGTTTGGTTCGAACGCTCCAAAACAAAAAACCACACCCGAGGGTGTGGTTTTTTGCTGAAGCAGCAGGAAGCGGATTAACGCTTCGAGAACTGCTTGGCGCGGCGGGCCTTGCGCAGACCAACCTTCTTACGTTCGACTTCACGTGCATCGCGCGTCACCAGACCGGCCTTCGACAGGGCGGGCTTGAGCGTCGCATCGTAATCGATCAGGGCGCGAGTGATGCCGTGACGCACAGCACCGGCTTGGCCGGTTTCACCGCCGCCGACCACGTTCACCTTGATGTCGAACGTAGCTGCGTGGTTGGTCAGTTCCAGCGGCTGACGCACGATCATCAGCGAGGTTTCACGAGCGAAGTACTCGTTGATGGCCTTGCCGTTGACGATGATGTCGCCCTTGCCGGACTTGATGAAGACACGTGCCACAGCGCTCTTGCGGCGGCCGGTGCCATAGTTCCAGTTTCCGATCATGGATTAGGCCCCTTAGATTTCCAGCGCTTTCGGCTGCTGAGCTTCGTGCGGATGCGAGCCTTCGGCGTAAACCTTCAGCTTCTTGATCATCGCGTAGCCCAGCGGACCCTTCGGCAGCATGCCCTTCACAGCCTTCTCCAGGGCGCGGCCCGGGAAACGCTGCTGCATCTTGCCAAACGTCGTTTCATAGATACCGCCCGGGTAACCCGAGTGGCGATAGTACTTCTTGTCGGTCGTCTTGGCGCCCGTCACACGCAGCTTGGCTGCGTTGATGACGATGATGAAATCGCCGGTATCGACGTGCGGAGTGAATTCGGGCTTGTGCTTGCCGCGCAGTCGGTGTGCCACTTCGCTGGCGACACGCCCGAGGACCTTGTCCGTCGCGTCAATCACGTACCAATCGCGCTTCACCTCATGGGGCTTTGCGGAAAAGGTCTTCATGATTTTTCCAAATATTGAGTCAGTGCCCGAGTGGACCCGTATCGCGCTGAGAACTTGCGTTCAGACTGCTCACGAACGGATCGTCTTGCGGACGCCTGCGCAACCCCATGCGAGGTCATCGCCGGCCCGCCTTCCCGCTTGTTGGTGCGGGCTCTCTGGATTTCTTTTCCGCGGGCAATCCGGAAAAGATTTCGATTGTACCCCGCGCAGACCTCTTGACACAAGAAAAAGGGGCGCTCGAGTCGGGTGGACGAAAAAAAACCCAAGCCATCAAGCTTGGGTTTGAATCCACCAAAGGAGGAGGGTGGAGGAGACACCTGCTGATCGTTGACTTGGTGGGTTGCACCGCATCAGCCGATCCAATGGTGCAAATTATACCCATTTCTGGGGCATGCGCAAGGCAATTTGCACTACGAAATCTAATTTCGTAATGTGAAAAGCAAATGAGATCAGGGAAAACAGGTAAATTCCTATATGCATCAATACCTTGCGTTCATTTCCTGCGAAGCAGATTGCTGTTCACTAGAGATATCCCTCCAATTTCGGCGCGATTTCGGTGTAGAAGGCGCGGGTTGCACCTTTTCGCACGGGCATCACTGTCAAGCCGCGTTCACCCTAGGGGGCCAACGCAGGCGAGGGCCGATGGCTACAATGTGGCTTTTCGTCGGCGCTGGCCGACCCTCTGCACAAGGATTGGACATGGATTGCACTGTGAGCTGGACCGGCCCGGATGGCATGGCCTTTTTGGCGGAAACCGGCAGCGGCCACCTCGTCACGATGGATGGGGCCCCGGACGGCGGTGGCCGCAACCTCGCACCGCGCCCGATGGAAATGGTCTTACTGGGCACCGGTGGCTGCACCGCCTATGACGTGGTGCTGATCCTTAAGCGGGGTCGCCAGGACGTGCAAGGCTGCAGCGTCAAGCTGCACGCCGACCGCGCCGAGACCGATCCGAAGGTCTTCACGCGCATCCACTTCACCTTCACGGTGACGGGGCGCAATCTGAAACGGGAAACGGTGGAGCGCGCGGTGCAGCTTTCGCACGAGAAGTATTGCTCGGCGTCGATCATGCTGGCCAAGACGGCCGAGATTACGCACTCGTTGGAACTGGTGGACCTCGCCACGCAGCCAACGGCATCGGAATAAGAAGCGAAGCGGACCGATAAGCCGGATTCTGTGCGCCGCGTGGCCGAAACCAGCAGCGTGACAACCATTCCTCTAGACCGGCTGTTGCCAGCCGGCTCAAGCTCCCTACCCGCAGACTCAGCGAGCCGCTTCATCGCCTGCTTACTTGGGATTGCTCCGGGTGGAGGTTACCGCGTTTCACCCTTCGCCCTGACCGAAGCCGGGGCGAAGACTCGTCTCTGTGGCCCTATTCCGCACGTCACCGTGGATGGTCGTTAGCCATCACCCTGCTCTATGGAGTCCGGACTTTCCTCCCCTTCCGCTCGCACGAGGCGGCGAAAGCAGCGGTTGTCTGGTCCGCTTCGCGAGGCGCGAGTCTAGCACTGTTCAGGTACGAAGCGCCGCCGGCCGAGCCGAAAGACCGTCGTATCCAGATAGAAGCCGGCGTCTTCATTGGCATTGCACCAACCGGGTATACCCATGACGGGCAACGGGCGGAAATGGCGGGGCGCGAGATCGGCGTGCAGCAGCGTCTCGGCCAGTGCAGCGTCGAGCGAGGGGCGCTCCGCCGGCAACGCAGCCACGCGCACCGGCCACGCATGGGCCGTGATCGACTTGTAAGGCGCGACCAGCTTTTCCAATACCGCATGGCCGAACGGCAGAACCGCGCACGTGGCGCCCCACGTTGCCCTGCCCTCGACGAACAAGCCGCGCCAGTCGAACCCGGTCAGATAGCGCTCCGGCGCGTCTTGGGTGTGCAGGAAGATCAGGGCGTTTTCGTCGAACAACGTGGCGGCATCGCGGACGGTGCCGCGTGCCGTGCCAATCCCGTCCTGCGTAATCGCCCGCGCCTGACGCGCGTTGAGCGCCGCTTTGGCACGCGGCCAATGCAGCCAGATCAGGGCGTTGAAAAAGTCGTGGAGATTGTCCCGCGTCGGCACCTCGCCGGTGGCGGCGATGTTTGCTTCATAAGCGGTGCCGGCCGGCAGTGCATCTTGCGGGACGAAGCGCACGGCATGGCCGCTGCACGTGCGGATCGCTTGAGCCGCCGGCTGTGCATTCAGTGCGTCTCGAAGATCGGCGCCGCGCGCGATAGCGTCTGCGAGCGGCGCGCCGACTGCAGCGAGCGGTGCGAACGCCGGATGGCCCCAGTCGATCGCACCGAGATCAGCGGCCAGCAACTCAGACAGACTTCCAGCGCAGCATCTCGCCGCCACGCAACGGCACCAGCGTCTGCTCGCCAAACGGGACTTCGGCGGGAAGCTGCCATTGCGAGCGCGTGAGCGTGAGCGTGCCGGCGTTGCGCGGCAGGCCGTAGAAGTCCGGCCCGTGGAGGCTCGCGAAACCTTCGAGCTTGTCGAGCGCGTTGGCGTCTTCAAAGGCCTCGGCGTACAGCTCCATCGCGTGCAGCGCGGTGTAGCAGCCGGCGCAGCCGCAAGCGTGTTCCTTCACACCCTTGGCGTGCGGTGCGCTGTCGGTACCGAGGAAGAAGCGCGGGTGGCCCGAGGTGGCCGCTGCCACCAGCGCCAGGCGGTGCGTTTCACGCTTGAGCACCGGCAGGCAGTAGTAATGCGGGCGGATGCCGCCGACGAACAGCGCATTGCGGTTGTACAGCAGATGATGCGCGGTGATGGTTGCGCCAACCGGGCCTTCCGCATCGCGCACGTATTCGGCGGCATGCTTGGTGGTGATGTGCTCGAACACGACCTTGAGCGCGGGGAAATCGCGGCGCAGCGGCAGCATCACGGTGTCGATGAAGACCGCCTCGCGATCGAAGATGTCGACGGTCGGGTCGGTCACCTCGCCGTGCACGAGCAGCGGCATGCCGACTTCCTGCATCGCTTCGAGCGTCTTAGCGCAGCGGCGCAGGTCGGTCACGCCGGCATCGCTGTTGGTGGTGGCACCGGCCGGATACAGCTTCACGCCATGGATGAAACCGCTGGCGCGGGCCTCCCGGATGACCTCAGGCGAAGTGTTGTCGGTCAGGTACAGCGTCATCAGCGGCTCGAACTGCGTGCCTGCGGGCAACGCGGCGAGAATGCGCTCGCGGTAGGCGCGTGCCTGGGCGGTGGTGGTCACCGGCGGCTTGAGGTTAGGCATGATGATCGCCCGGCCGAACTGGCGCGCGGTGTCGCCCACCACATCGGCGAGCGCATCGCCGTCGCGCAGGTGCAGGTGCCAGTCATCGGGGCGGACGATCGTAAGAGTGTCGGTCATGGTGCGTGCGAAAGCGGTCGGCAAAAACGTGAATCAGAGAATCAGAATGACGCGGTAATCGTTGACGTTGGTGCGTGTCGGGCCCGTGACGATCAGGTCATGGGCGGCTGCAAAGAAACCGTAGGCGTCGTGTGCGTCGAGCGCGGCGCGTGCGCCGACACCGTTGGCGGCAGCGCGGGCGATGGATTCGGGGTCGAGCAGCGCACCCGCATTGTCCTCCGATCCGTCGATGCCGTCTGTATCGGCGGCCAGTGCGTAGATATCACCCATGTCTTCGAGCGTGACACCGAGCGAGAGCAGGAACTCCGCGCAGCGCCCGCCGCGGCCGCCGGTCAGGCCCGGCGGAATCGTCACCGTGCATTCGCCACCGGAGATGAGTGCCACCGGCGCCACAAACGGCGTGCAGTGCTGGCGCACCTGCCTCGCCAGCGCGCTGTACACCTGGGCGACCTCACGTGCCTCGCCGGTCACCGTGTCGCCGAGGATGGCGGTGTGGATGCCACGCGTCGCAAATACCTGCGCGCCGGCCTGCAAACTCTGTTGCGCAGTGGCGATGACGTGGTTGGTCACGCGTGCAAAACAGGCGTCGCCGGGTTTGGGCGTTTCGGCAATCTCGCCGCGTGCGCCACGTTCGAGGTGCGCGCGCACGGTATCGGGTATATGCGCCCCCCAACGCTTGATGATGGCCAGCGCATCGGCGTAGGTGCTCGCATCCGGCACGGTCGGGCCGCTGGCAATGGCGCTTGGATCGTCGCCCGCCACGTCGGAGACGATCAGCGTCGTGGCCGGCGCGCGTGAAGCGGCGGCAAGCCGCCCGCCTTGAATGCGCGACAAATGCTTGCGCACGATGTTCATGTCGGTGATCGGAGCGCCGCAGCGCAGCAGCTCGCGCGTCACGTCTTTCAGATCGCCCATCGGGATGCCCTCGGCGGGCAACGACAGCAGGCTGGAGCCGCCGCCCGAGACGAGCACGATCAGGCGGTCGTTCTCGGTGAGCGCGCGAACGCGATCCAGGATTTCCTGCGCCGCCTGTTCGCCCGCCTCGTCCGGCACCGGGTGCCCTGCCTCGATGACGCGGATGTGCTCGGTCGGCAGGCCATGCGCATAACGCGTGACGACCAGGCCCTCGATCTGTGCGCGGCCGGCATAGGCATGCTCGACAGCCAGCGCCATCGACGCAGCCGCCTTGCCGGCGCCAACCACCAGTGTCTTGCCTTCGGCATGCGGTGGCGGGAGGAAGTCAGCGACGATCTTGAGCGGATCGGCCGCGCCCACGGCGGCGGCGTAACTCTCCAGCAGCAGGGCGCGGGCGGCGGTATGGTCGAGCTTCATGGGAATGACGTCCGGTGTGGGCAATCTGGGGGCGATGGCGTGCGGCATGAGCGCAACGTCCGGCAGCGGGGCGCGGCGCCGTGAAGACGAAGGCGCTTGGCACCCCCGGCGGCCGGCAGGATAATGAACATTTTATTGCATCCGACTTTTCCCCCACCATGTGCCAGCTGCTGGGCATGAACTGCGCCGAACCGACCGATGTGACGTTCTCGTTCACCGGGTTCGCCGCGCGCGGTGGCGTCACCGACCACCATGCCGACGGCTTTGGCGTCGCCTTCTTCGAAGACAAGGCCTGCCGCCTGTTCATCGACAATCAGTCGGCCGGCACCTCGCCGGTGGCGGAACTGGTCAAGCGCTACCCGATCAAGTCCAAGAACGTCATCTCGCACATCCGCAAGGCGACGCAGGGCACGGTGCGGCTGGAAAACTGCCACCCGTTCATGCGGGAGCTGTGGGGCCGGCATTGGATCTTTGCGCACAACGGCGACCTGAAGAACTTCTCGCCGTTTCTCTCGGGCGTCTACCAGCCCGTGGGCGATACCGACAGCGAACTCGCCTTCTGTTTCATCATGCAGGCGCTGCGCAAGCGCTTTCCGGGGTCGCAGCCACCGCTTAACGAGCTGTTCTACGCGCTGTCCGACATCACCAAGGAAATCACCCGCTACGGTGTGTTCAATTTCTTGCTCTGCAACGGGCAGGCGCAGTTCGCGCATTGCTCAACGCGGCTGTATTACATCGTGCGGCAGTGGCCGTTCTCGACGGCGCATTTGATCGACGCCGACATGACGATCGACTTCGCCAAATACACCACGCCCGCCGATCGCGTGGCTGTCATCGCTACCGCACCGCTCACCGACAACGAAGTCTGGACGCAATTCGCGCCGGGCGAGCTGCTGATGTTCGAATCGGGCCAAGCCACGATGGCGACCAAGGTGCCGATTCCGGAAGCCGTGCAGATCGCCAACGCGGCCAATACGGCTTGCACCTGACATGATCATCGCCCAACAAAAAGCCGCTCCTGAAAGAGCGGCTTTTTGTTGCCTCCAACCCGGCGCTTAAATCGGTTCACAATCCGTAGCGAGCGGCCCGAGGTTGGTCCGAGAAGCGCAGCCGTACATGGGTACGGCGAGCATCGCAGGGCCAAGATCGGGTGTCGCAGTAGGATCGTGAAGCGATTTTCAGTGCGACAGGATCTTCGACAGGAACTGCTTGGCGCGATCGGAACGCGCGTCGATGTTGCCGAAGAACTCTTCCTTCTCGCAGTCTTCAACGATGCGGCCCTGGTCCATGAAGATCACGCGATTGGCGACCTTGCGAGCGAAGCCCATTTCGTGGGTCACGCACATCATGGTCATGCCTTCCTTGGCCAGCTCCACCATCACGTCGAGCACTTCATTGACCATTTCCGGGTCCAGCGCGGAGGTCGGCTCGTCGAACAGCATGCAGATCGGGTCCATCGACAGCGCACGGGCGATTGCCACCCGCTGCTGCTGACCGCCCGACAGCTGGCCCGGGTACTTGGCAGCGTGCGCCTTCAGACCCACGCGATCCAGATACTTCAGGCCCTTGGCCATGGCCTCTTCTTTCGAGCGGCCCAGCACCTTCTGCTGTGCAATCGTCAGGTTCTCGGTAATCGAGAGGTGCGGAAACAGCTCGAAGTTCTGGAACACCATGCCCACGCGCGAACGCAGCTTCGGCAGGTTGGTGCCCTTGGCGCCGACCGAAGTGCCGTCGACGAAGATTTCGCCCTTCTGGAACGGCTCCAGCGCGTTGACGGTCTTGATGAGCGTGGACTTGCCCGAACCCGACGGGCCGCACACCACCACCACCTCGCTCTTCTTCACGCTGGTGGTGCAGTCGGTCAGCACCTGGAAGCTGCCGTACCACTTGGAAACGTTCTTGATCTCGATCATTGGGTCACCTTCTTCTGAAGTCGCTTCACCAGCACGGAGGCGCCGAAGCAGATCACGAAATAGCACAAGCCGGCAAACAGCAGCAGCTCGACGATACGGCCGTCGCGCTCACCGATGTTGTATGCCTGCGTAAAGAAGTCCGACAGCGCGCTCACATACACCAGCGACGTATCCTGGAACAGGACGATGGCCTGGGTGAGCAGCAACGGAATCATGTTGCGGAATGCCTGCGGCAGGATCACCAGGCGCATGGCCTGGCCGTACGTCATACCCATCGCGTAGGCGGCGAACATCTGCCCGCGCGAGACGCTCTGGATACCGGCGCGGATGATCTCCGAGTAATACGCCGCTTCAAACAGCGCGAAGGCGACCAGCGCGGACGTCATGCGCATGTCGGTGGCCGGCGACAGGTTGAAGATTTTCTGCAGTACCTGCGGCACGATCAGGAAGAACCACAGCAGCACCATCACCAGCGGGATGGACCGGAAGAGGTTCACGTACGCCTGCCCGAACACCTGCAGCGGCTTGATGCCCGACAGGCGCATCATCGCCAGCAGCGTGCCCCACACGATGCCGACCAGGATGGCCGTGCCTGTGATCTCGAGCGAAAGGAGCATGCCCTCGCCGAGCACGCGCATGTTGTCGACGTTGATGGACGAGAAATCGAATTGATAAGCCATGAAGAGTCCTCGCCCGATTACTTGCCACCGATAAAGCCAGGCAGCCGGGAACGTGCTTCCACCCAGCGCATGAGGCCCATAACGGTCAGGTTGATCAGCATGTACATCAGCGTCACGGCGATGAACGATTCGTACGGCTGTGCGGTGTAGTCGACCAACTGGCGGCCTTGTGCGGCAAGCTCAAGCAAGCCGATCGTCGAGGCCACGGCAGAGTTCTTGAAGATATTCAGAAACTCCGACGTAAGCGGCGGCACGATGATGCGGAACGACATCGGCAACATCACGTAGCGATACGTCTGTGCAAGCGTGAAGCCCATCGCCAAGCCTGCGTTGCGCTGGCCGCGCGGCAGCGAATTGATACCCGAGCGCACCTGTTCGCACACACGCGCCGCGGTAAAGGTACCGAGGCACAGCATCGCGGACAGGAACATCGCCGTGGCGGGGTTCATCTGTTTAATGTAGTCGCCGCCCGGCACGAGTTCTGGCATGACGAAGTACCAGATGAAGAGCTGCACGATCAGCGGAATGTTGCGGAACACTTCCACGTACGCTGCGGCAAGGCCCGACAGCCACTTGTTCGGCACCGTACGCAGCACGCCCAGCACGGAGCCGATGACGAGCGCGATGATCCAGGAAGACAGGCCGAGCACGACGGTGGTCTTCAACCCCGCCAGCAGCCAGTCCAGATAGGTCTGATTCTGGGCGGCTTCCGTAAAGAAGACGCCCCAGTTCCAGTGGTAATTCATGATGGTTCCCTCAAAAAGAAACGGAAGGGAGAAGACCTGTTAACCGGCCTTTGCCTTCCGTTTCGGTGACGCTTGTATCAGGCCCGTTGAGGGAGCCGATCAGTCAAGAGCCTTGTCGTTCGGGTTCTTGATCAGCGCCTTCATGTCGTCCGACAGCGGGAACTCCATATTCACGCCCTTGGGCGGAACCGGCTGCTCGAACCACTTCTTGTATTCGGCGTTGATTGTGCCGTCCTTCATCATGCCGGCGATCGTCTTGTCGGCCAGGGCCTTGAACGGCTTGTCGTCCTTGCGGACCATACAGCCGTAGGCTTCGCGCGATTGCGGCTTGGCCACGACCACCCACTCAGCCGGGTTCTTGGCCTTGGCGCGCTCGCCGTACAGCAGGGCGTCGTCCATCATGAACGCAACAGCGCGGCCCGATTCCAGCGTCAGGAACGACTGGCCGTGGTCCTTCGTGCTGATGATGTTCATGCCCATCTGCTTCTCATCGTTCATCTTGCGCAGCAGGCGTTCCGAAGTCGTACCGGCGGTGGTCACGACGTTCTTGCCCTTCAGGTCTGCCCAATCTTTGACGCCCGAATCCTTCTTCACCATGATGCGCGTGCCGATGATGAAGATGGTGTTCGTGAACGATGCCTGCTTCTGACGCTCGAGGTTGTTCGTGGTCGAACCGCACTCCAGATCGATGGTGCCGTTCTGCAGCAGCGTGATGCGGTTCTGCGAAGTGACCGGGATCTCGTTGACCTTCAGGTCCTTCAGGCCGAGCTGCTTCTTCACGTCCTCGGCAATCTTGGTGGCGACGTCGTACGAATAGCCGATCGTGCGGACACCGCCGACGTTGTAGCTGAACGGAATCGACGAATCGCGCACGCCCAGCGTGATGGTGCCGGTGTCTTTGATCTTCTTGAGCGTACCAGTCAGCTCTTCTGCGTGGGCAGCGCTGCCGAACGCACCAACGGCGACACCAACGGCAGCAACCACGGTTGCCAGCTTGGCGAGGTTCATGAAAGTCTCCTTTTGACCATGAAAGAGAAAGACGGGACTGTACCAAAAAACGTTTGGCGACAGTATTGGTGTTGCCACTAAATCGTTGAATCCAACGGAGTTTTTCCTCCGGCGCGGACCCTGCCGCAATCGCATTTTCCGAGCAACCGGATACCTTACGTTGTGCTTTTCCGAAAAACCGGACAAGACGCGCAGCGCCATGCACGGCAACGCTCTGCAACATCGGCACGCAGGCCCGGTTGCTTGAGCGGATGGCCGCCAGTTGCTAGGGAAAAACAAGGGGAAATAAAGCCCGCCCGATGTGCGCTCTCTGTCGCTTAACGAACCCGACTTGAGATGGGAAGGACGACGTTGATGCCATCGCCCTTCTCATGATGCGGTGCTCCGGAACGTTATGGTTCGCCCCATGAGCACCGGCTTTCTTCAACCGTCGCGCATGGCCGCCTGATCGGCAGCAACGCGATAGACCGGTGCAGCACCCTGTTGGAGCACCGCGCCGGTATTGACCAGCGCGTTGCCGATCAGGGGTACAGACCGCGCTCTTGGCGGGCCTGCAGAATCCGCGTACAGGCGATGATGAACGCCGCCGTACGCAGAGTAACCTTGTTGTCCTGCGCCACTTGCCAGACGCCACGGAAGGCGTCTTGCATGATCCGTACCAGACGCTGGTTGATCTCGTCTTCGGTCCAGAAGAAGCTCGAGAAATCCTGCACCCATTCGAAATAGCTGACCGTTACGCCGCCAGCGTTGGCGATCACGTCCGGGCAGACCAGGATGCCCCGGTCGCGCAGGATGTCGTCCGCCTCGGGCGTCGTCGGGCCGTTTGCACCTTCCACGACAATCTTTGCCTTGATATGGGGCGCGTTCTTGGCAGTGATCTGGCCTTCCAGCGCGGCCGGGATCAGGAATTCGCAGTCCAGCGCCCAGAAGTCGTCTTGCGAGACGGCCTCTGCAGCAAAGCCGGCCACGCTGCCATTGTGGTCAACGTGCTTGATGAGCGCGTCGACATCCAGGCCGTTGCCGTTGAACACAATGCCCTTGTGGTCTTGCACGGCAATGACCTTGGCACCAGCGTCGTGGAACAGCTTGGCTGCCACGCTGCCCACGTTGCCGAAACCCTGCACCACCACGCGCGCGCCCTTGACGTCGATCCCGAGGTTGCGTGCGGCTTCGCTGCCGACCACGAACACGCCGCGGCCAGTGGCTTCGCGACGGCCCAGGCTGCCGCCCAGTGCGATCGGCTTGCCGGTCACCACGCCAGTGGCGGTGGAGCCTTCGTTCATGGAGTACGTGTCCATCATCCACGCCATGATCTGCGCGTTGGTGTTCACGTCCGGGGCCGGAATGTCCTTGTTCGGACCGATGATGATGCCGATCTCGCTCGTGTAGCGGCGCGTCAGGCGTTCAAGTTCACCGGAAGACAGCTTGCGCGGGTCGACGCGGATACCACCCTTGGCACCACCGTACGGCACATTCACGGCCGCATTCTTCACCGACATCCAGGCAGACAACGCCATCACTTCCGACAGCGTCACGTCCTGGTGGAAACGCACGCCGCCCTTGCCCGGGCCGCGCGACGTGTTGTGCTGCACGCGATAGCCCTCGAAGTGGGCGATGCGGCCGTCGTCCATCTGGATCGGCACGTCGACGATCAGCGCGCGCTTGGGGCGCTTGAGCGTTTCAACCCAACGTGCGAGCGAGCCGAGATAGGGGGTGACCCGATCGACCTGCTGCAGATAGATGCCCCACGGGCCGAGATTGTCGGCCGGCAGATAGGACGGGATGGCGTGCTGGAGTGTCGACGGAGATGCGACATTGGACATGGCTGTCTTCCTTTTTTGGGCCTCGGTAAGGCCCTTCAAGTCCCACAAAATGCCCGCCAGCTTAGGGACCGCCCGGAACGAAATCCAATGCCATTTTTACATCGGGTTATGCATTGAACGCATAACCCCGGGATCGAATTCGATGGCCCGTTCAGCCCGCTAGCGCGCTCCACAGCGTGTCGATCAGCTCGCGTTTGCGCTTGGACTGGGGGTGCCGACGGTCATGTGCGCCGCTCTGGGGGTGCTCACGGTAAAGCCGGATTTCCATCTCGATCGACAACGTACCGCCGCCCTTGCCTTCCGCGCGCACGAGGCGACCCGCTGCCACATCCTCGCGCACCGCACTCTCGGGCAGGAAGGCCACGCCATGGCCCGCCAGCGCCATCACCTTGAGCGCCTCGGCCATGTCGGTTTCGTAGCACTTGTCGAGCAGCGGCGCCACCGGCGAGTTTTCCAGCAGCACATCCACCATGCGCCCGAGAAAGGCATTGGGCGTATAGCTCAGGTAGGCGATGGGTTTGCGTGCGGTGGGAACGAGTCGATAGATCGGCCGCCCGCTGGCATCGGGCTTGGAGAACGGCGAAAGCCGCTCGGTGCCCAGCACCAGCATGTCGTAGCGCGTGGGGTCGAGCTGGATCATCTGCCGCGCGTGGTGATAGACCATCACGAGATCGCAGCCGCCCTCCACCAGCGTCATCACCGCATCGTGCACATTGAGCGCGCGCAGCCTGCATTGCAGCTTGCCGATCTTCTCTTCCACCTGCGCGAGCCAGCCGGGGAAGAACGTCAGCGATAGCGTATGCGGCACGGCAAAGTCGATCGTCGACGCACTGGCCGGACGCTGGCCGCGCATCAGTGCGCGCGTCTCACTCACCTGGGCGAGCATCGCCAAAGCCTGTTCGTAGAAGACCTCTCCGGCGGGCGTCAGGCGTGTTGGGTAGCTTGATCGGTCGATCAGCTCATTGCCGAGCCAGGCCTCGAGGGATTGAATGCGCCGCGAAAACGCCGGCTGCGTCACGTGCCGCAGCTCGGCCGAGCGCGAAAAGCTGCGCGTCTCGGCCAGGCTGATGAAGTCTTCCAGCCATTTGAGTTCCATCGGATTGCCTCTCCCTCAACCTGCTCGGGCGTCTTCTGCTTCTTCGGCAACGCGCTCTGGCTCGCGTGCCTGCATGCGCCACATCTGCGCGTAACGGCCTTCCGCACGCAACAACGATTCATGCGTGCCTCGCTCGATGATGCGACCGTGCTCCATCACCAGAATCTGGTGCGCACGGACGATGGTCGACAACCGGTGCGCAACGACCAGCGTGGTGTGGTTCTGCGCCAGGCGCATCAGCTCTTCCTGGATGGCGTGCTCGGTGCGCGAGTCGAGCGCAGACGTCGCTTCGTCAAACACGAGAATCGGCGGGCGCTTGAGCAAGGTGCGTGCAATCGCCACGCGCTGCTTCTCGCCGCCGGAGAGCTTCAGGCCGCGCTCGCCGACTTGCGTCTCGTAGCCGTCGGGCAGCGATTCGACAAAGTGGTGAATCTGCGCCGCGCGGGCGGCTTCAATCACCTCTTCGCTGCTCGCATCCGGGCGGCCGTAAGCAATGTTGTAGTAGATGCTGTCGTTGAAGAGCACCGTGTCTTGCGGAACGATGCCGATGGCAGCGCGCACGCTCGATTGCGTGACATCGCGCAGGTCCTGACCGTCGATCTGGATAGCGCCCGACTTCACGTCATAGAAGCGGAACAGCAGGCGCGCCAGGGTCGACTTGCCCGAGCCGCTCTGCCCAACGACGGCGGTGGTCGTGCCGGCCGGAATCGTGAAATCCACGTCGAACAGGATCTGGCGATTGGCTTCGTAGCTGAAGTCGACATGCGCGAAGCGCACTTCGCCCGCATGCACCGTCAGCGGCGGAGCGTCGGGCTTGTCGGCGACTTCGCGGTTGGTCTGCAGCAGGTTGAACATGCGGTCCATGTCGGTCACGGCCTGCTTCAGCTCGCGGTAGATCACGCCCAGGAAGTTGAGCGGAATGTAGATCTGCAGCATCAGCGTGTTGACCAGCACGAGGTCGCCCAGCGTCATGTGCCCCGCCGCCACACCTTGCGTGGCGCGATACAGGATCAGGATGAGCGCCGTGGCCACAATGAGCTGCTGGCCGAAGTTCAGCACCGACAAAGAATTCTGCGAGCGGATGGCTGCGGCGCGGTAGTGCTTCAAGTTCTCGTCGTAGCGACGTGCTTCGTAGTCTTCGTTGCCGAAGTACTTGACCGTTTCAAAGTTCAGCAGCGAATCGATCGCCTTCTGGTTGGCGCGCGAATCCAGCTCGTTCATCTTGCGGCGGAAGTGCGTGCGCCAGTTCGTCACCGTTACCGTAAACACGATGTAGCTGACCAGCGCGCAAAACGTGATGAGCGCGAACCACACGTCGTACTTCACGAAGAAATACGTGATGACGAGGCCGACTTCCACCAGCGTCGGCAGGATGCTGTACAGCGAATACGAGATGAGCGACTGGATGCCGCGTGTGCCGCGCTCGATGTCGCGGCTCATGCCGCCGGTCTGGCGCTCCAGATGAAAGCGCAGCGACAGCGCGTGCAGATGGCGGAACACCTGCAGTGCGAGCGTGCGCACCGAACTCTCCGTGACCTTCGCGAACAGGATTTCGCGCAGCTCCGAGAACAGCGACGTCGACAGCCGCAGCAGCCCGTAACCAATGATGATGCCCACCGGCACAACCAGCAGCGCGCGCGGGTCGGACGGCGACACGTTCATGGCATCGATCAGCCGCTTCATGACCATCGGCACACCGAGGTTTGCCACCTTGGCCGCGATCAGAAACGACAGCGCCAGCGCCACCCGCCACTTGTAGGCCAGTAGATACGGCAGCAGGCTCTTGATGGTGCGCCAGTCGCCGCGGGCAGCCCCCGGCGGCGGCGGTTCGGAAGAGGCGGGAAAGCGGCGCATGTGCGGTGCAATAAAATGGCGGATTGTGTATTCTCCCACCGATCACCTGCGCGCGCCCCAGGCGCGCTGGTGGGCGCTCCCTCCCGCCTCAATGCTGCCCTGCATCATCATGTCCGATACCCATGCCGCCACTGAAACCGTCACGCTGCCCGCCGACAAGCAGCCCGCCGTGCGCGTGATGCCCATGCCGTCCGACGCCAACGTCCACGGTGATGTGTTTGGCGGCTGGATCATGTCGCAGGTGGACATTGCCGGGTCGATCCCAGCCGTGGTACGCGCCAACGGCCGTGTCGCCACGATCGCGGTCAACTCGTTTGTCTTCAAGCAACCTGTGTACGTGGGCGATCTGGTGAGCTTCTACGCTAACGTGGTCAAGACGGGGCGCACGTCGATCACCGTGGATGTGGAGGTCTATGCGCAACGCATGCACGCCAGCGGTCGCCACGCCACCGTCAAGGTGACGGAAGCCACCCTCACCTACGTGGCGACCGACGAGACTCGCAAGCCGCGCGTGCTGCCGCCGCTCTGAAGGGGCAACGGCTAAGAAAAAACCCGGCTTCGCGCCGGGTTTTCTTTTGCAGGTGAACGATTCGCTCAGTTGAACTTGGAGAAATCCGGGCGGCGCTTTTCGAAGAACGCCGTGAACGCCTCGCGCGCCTCGGGGGCACGCAGCATTTCCCCAAATTGCTTGCCTTCCACCGACATGCGCTCGGCGATCTGCGGCGTGGCGCCCTCCTTCATCAGGCGCTTGGTGGCGCGCAGCGATGCGGGCGGCAGCAGCGTCAGCTTGCGCGCCTGCGTACGCACGAAGGCATCCAGTTCGCCAGCCGGCAGCACGCGATTGACCAGCCCCAGCTCGCGCGCTTCGTTCGCGTCGAACGGCTCGCCGAAGAGCAGCTTGTCCGCCGCGCGGTGGTAGCCGGCCAGCTGCGGCAGCAGCAAGCTCGATGCGGCTTCAGGGCAGAGGCCCAGCTGCGCGAATGGCATCGACAGCTTGGCCGTCTCGGATGCGTAGACGAGATCGCAATGCAGCAGCATGGTCGTACCCACGCCGACAGCCGCGCCGCTCACAGAGGCGATCAACGGCTTGCTCGCTGTGCTGATCGCTCGCAGGAACTGGTGCACAGGGGCGCTCTCGTCCTTGGGCGGATTCTTCATGAAGTCTTCGAGGTCATTGCCCGCCGTGAACACGCTCTCGTGGCCGGCCAGCACAATCACGCGGATGGCGGGATCGGTTTCGGCAGCCACCAGGGCATCGGCCAACGTTTGATACATCGCGGCCGTGATGGCGTTCTTGCGGTCCAGACGATCAAAGGTCAGCGTCAGGACGCCGTCTGCGGTCTCGGTACGAATCGACATGAAAACTCCAGGTGAAGCCTGCGCGGCTAAATCGGCACAGGCGAATCAGATAGATAACCGACGGAGAACGCGTTGGCCCCCACGTTCAACGCCACGGTCAGGCTCATCGGCGCGAGCAGCACTTCCACGCCGTGCTCCTGTGCGGTTCGCATCAACGCTTGCACCGGCTCCATGCGGCGCACGGTATCGAGCGAACCGGAATACGTGATCGCCACCACCGGCGTGGCCAGACGCTCCTCGGTAATCATGGTTTCGGTGTGCGCGAGCAGGCGGCGAATTCCCTCGTCGGAGCCGCGCACCTTGGCGATGGCTTCGGTGTCGCCGCGGTGCATATGAATGAGCGGCCGCACGTTGAAGGCCGTGCCCATCATGTAGCGCCCCCAGGTGATGCTCTTCTCGCCCTTCTGCTTGGCGCGCGTGTACATGTACAGCAACTCATCGGGCACGAGATAGACGTGTGAGGCATCGCGCAGGCGATTCTCGATCACGTGCACCACGTCACGCACCTCTGCGCCTTCCCGCAACATGCGTGCTGCTTCATGCACCATCAGCGCTTGGCCCGGGCCAATGGCGCCGGTATCGACCACCGTCAACTCGAACAGCCCTGAGCGGCCCGCATCCTTGCGTGGCTTGAAGCTCTTGGCCGTGGTGCCTACCACGGCACCAGTTGCATGGCTGTAGAAATGGCTGCGCGAGCTGGCAATCGTGAGCAGCAAGGCACGGTCGTGCTGCGTGACCACGTGCTTAAGCAGGAAGTCTTCGATTTCGCGCTCGAGCAGCGGAATCGATTCGGCGTAGTGATCCTGCTTGTCGACGAGGTATTTGCGATAGAGCTGCGGAAGCGCCACCTCGTCGCGGCGGTCTTCCACAAACAATTCGCCCGCACGAATGCGGAACGGCACTACGCCCAACCCCAGTTGATCGATCATCGAGCGTGGCATATCGCATGCCGCGTCGGTCAATACGATTGTGTCGCCGATAGTGTTGCCCATCGCACGCCCTCCTCTTGGTGCACCGCCGGTGGCCCGGTGGTGTGTCTCCTCTGTTGCGGAATCATGGTTCCGCTTCTGTCGCGATGCCGGCTAGGTGCCGGCTGCGTTCTTCGGCGCGCTTGTTGATGTAGTACTGCGCGCGCCTGCGCAATCATGCGTGTTGAGACGGGCGATTTACAAGCAGGGGGAAGAACTTAATCCTTCCCCCTGACGTGGGGTCACATGCGTTCGAAAATGCCCGCAGCGCCCATGCCGGTGCCGACGCACATCGTCACCATGCCGTACTTCTGGTTGCGACGGCGCAGGCCGTGCACCACCGTGGCCGCACGAATGGCACCGGTGGCGCCCAGCGGGTGGCCCAGCGCGATCGCGCCACCCAGCGGGTTGATCTTGCTGGTGTCCAGGCCCAGGTCCTGGATCACGGCCAGCGACTGCGCGGCGAACGCTTCGTTCAGCTCGATCCAGTCGATCTGGTCCTGCGTCAGGCCGCCCGCCTTCAGCGCGGCAGGAATCGCTTCCTTCGGGCCGATCCCCATGATCTCGGGCGGCACGCCGCGCACCGCAAACGATACGAAGCGCGCCAGCGGCACCAGGTTGAACTGCTTGAGGATCTTCTCCGACACCAGGATCAACGCGCCCGAGCCGTCCGACGTCTGCGAGCTGTTGCCGGCCGTCACGCTGCCCTTATTCGCGAACACGGCGCGCAGCTTGCCCAGGCCTTCGACCGACGTATCGGCACGTGGGCCTTCATCCAGCGACATCGTGCGCGTCTTGATGTCGATCGCGCCCGTACCCAGGTTCGGGAACTTCTCGATGATCTCGATCGGGGTGATCTCGTCCTTGAACTCGCCGGCTTGCTGCGCGGCCAGCGCCTTCTGGTGCGAAGCCAGCGAGAAGGCGTCCTGCGCCTCGCGCGAGATCTTCCATTGCTGGGCGACCTTCTCCGCCGTCAGGCCCATGCCGTAGGCGATGCCGACGTTCTCGTCGCGCGTGAAAATCTCCGGCGACATCGACGGCGAGTTGCCCATCATCGGCACCATGCTCATCGATTCGACACCGGCGGCGATCATCACGTCGGATTCGCCCACCCGGATGCGGTCAGCCGCCATGGCCACGGCGGTCAGGCCAGAGGCGCAGAAGCGGTTGACGGTTACACCGCCCACAGAGTTAGGCAGGCCGGCCAGCAGCGCGCCGATACGCGCCACGTTCAGGCCCTGCTGCGCTTCCGGAATCGCACAGCCGACGATGGCGTCTTCGATCAACGCCGGGTCCAGGTTCGGCACCTGGGCGACAGCACTCTTGAGGATGGTCGCCAGCAGGTCATCCGGGCGCAGGTTCTTGAGCGTGCCCTTGGGCGCCTTGCCGATCGGGGAACGCGTCGCTGCGACGATATAGGCGTCTTGCAATTGCTTGGTCATGATGAAACTCCTGTTTCTCTGTCGTCGCGGCGATTAGTTACGCACCGGCTTGCCGGTCTGCAGCATGCCCATGATGCGTTCCTGGGTCTTGGAGCTGCCGAGCAGGTCCACGAAGGCCTTGCGCTCCAGCGCCAGCAGCCATTCTTCATCCACCAGCGCGCCGGCTTCGACGTCACCGCCGCACACGGCTTCAGCAATGCGCGAGGCAATCGTGAAGTCGTGCTGCGAGATGAAGCCGCCGTCACGCATGTTCACCAGCGACGCCTTGATCGTCGCGATACCGGAACGACCTGCCACCGGAATGCCCACCGGACGCAGCGGCGCGCGGTAGCCCGAGTCGGACAGCGCGCGCACTTCATTGCGCGCAACGTGCAGCAATTCGTGCACGTTGAACACGATCGTGTCGGTCGGTTGCAGGTAGCCGATCTTCTGCGCGTCCAGCGCGGAAGACGACACCTTGGCCATAGCCGCAGCCTGGAAGCGGTTGGTCAGGAACTGCAGGATGTTCGTGCTGCCCGCTGCCTGCGCAGCCTTGGCAGCGGCCAAGGCCGCTTCCTTCAGGCCGCCACCTGCCGGCACCAGGCCCACGCCCACTTCCACGAGACCGATGTACGTCTCCAGCGCAGCCACACGCTTGGCCGAGTGCAGCAGCAGTTCGCAGCCGCCGCCCAGTGCGATGCCCGATGCGGCCGACACGACCGGCACGCCGGCGTACTTCACACGCATCATGCCGTCCTGAAACTTCTTGACGAACGGCTCGATGCCCTTGGCGCCGCCCATCATAAAGGCGGGCATGGCTTCTTCGAGGTTTGCACCGGCGGAGAACGGGCCGCCCGGCGCGCCCAGCTTGAGAGACGTCGGCTGCCACACCACCAGACCCTTGTAGCCGGCTTCGGCCAGGTCAACGGCACGCGTCAGACCGTCGATGACGCTCGGTCCGATCGTATTCATCTTGCTCTTGAACGAGACGACCAGCACGTCGTCCTGGCCAGCCGCGTCGTCCACCCAGATGCGCACGGCGTCGGTCTCTTCGATGGTCTTGCCATACGTGAGCGGATTGACCGTGGTCGCACCCTTGATGGGTGCGCGGAACACCTGGCGGCCGTACACCGGCAGCGTGCTGCGTTGCAGGAACGTGCCCTGTTTGGCCGACCACGAACCCTGTGCCGAATGCACACCGCCGTTGTCCGCCACTGGGCCGGAAAACACCCACTGCGGCAGCGCTGCGTTCGACAGCGCCTTGCCGGCTTCGATGTCTTCCTTCACCCACTCGGCCACCTGCTTCCAGCCCGCCTCTTGCCAGTCTTCGAACGGGCCGCTGTTCCAGCCGAAGCCCCAGCGGATCGCCAGATCCACTTCCGCGGCGGAGTCGGCAATTTGCTCCAGGTACACGGCGATGTAGTGGAACACGTCACGGAACACAGCCCACAGGAACTGCGCCTGCGGGTTGGTCGATTCGCGCAGCAGCTTCAGACGCTCGGCCGGCTCCTTCTTCAGGATGCGCACAACGATGTCATCCGCCTTCTTGCCACTTGGGCCGTACTGGCCGCTTTGCGGATCCAGCACCTTGATTTCTTTGCCTTCCTTTTTGTAGAAACCGGCGCCGGCCTTCTGGCCCAGGGCGCCCGCCTCCACCAGCTTGGCCAGCACGGGCGGCGTAGCGTAGACCGGAGCGAACGGATCCTCCTTCAGGTTGTCCTGCATCGTCTTGATGACGTGCGCCATCGTGTCCAGGCCCACCACGTCCGCCGTGCGGAACGTCGCTGACTTGGCACGGCCCAGCTTCGAGCCCGTCAGGTCATCGACCACGTCGAACGGAATGCCGTACGTGGCCGACTCCGCAAATACGGCCAGGATCGAGAAGATGCCGACGCGGTTGGCGATGAAGTTGGGCGTGTCCTTCGCGCGCACCACGCCCTTGCCGAGCGCGGAGGTCAGGAACGTTTCCAGCTGGTCGAGAATGTCGCCGCGCGTGTGGGCAGTCGGGATCAGCTCGACCAGGTGCATGTAGCGCGGCGGATTGAAGAAGTGCACGCCGCAGAAGCGCGACTTCAGCTCGGCATCAAAGCCATCGGATAGTTCGGTGATCGACAGACCCGACGTGTTGGAGGCAAAGATCGCATGCGAGGCGATGTGCGGCGCGACCTTCTTATACAGGTCGTGCTTCCAGTCCATCCGCTCGGCAATCGCTTCGATCACGAGATCGCAATCACGCAGCTTTTCGATGTCGTCTTCGTAGTTGGCGGCCTGGATCAGGTTGGCGTCATCCTTGATACCGAGCGGCGCCGGCGACAGCTTCTTCAGGTTTTCAATGGCCTTCAGCGCGATGCCGCTCTTCGGGCCTTCCTTGGCCGGAAGATCAAACAGCGTGACAGGAACCTTGGCGTTGATCAGGTGCGCGGCAATCTGCGCCCCCATCACGCCGGCGCCCAGCACAGCAACGCGCCGGACGAGGAAATTGGAACGCTGGCCGGCCTGCGGCTGCGCGCTGGTGGGGAGTTCAGTGCGGGTCATGGTGTCCTCGCGGGAGGTGAGGAAGAGACAAGCGGGGCGACGGTCTTTGCGCGTCGCCCCGGGTAAGTGCGCCTGTTAGAACAGGTCGGCTTCGAGTGCCATCAGCGTCGCGCCGCCGGCACGTGCCATGCGGATCTGCGAAGCGGTCTCAGGCAGCAGCTTGGCAAAGTAGAAGCGCGCCGTCGCCAGCTTGACCTTGTAGAACGAGTCGCCACTGTCTTGCTTTTCCAGAGCGATCTTGGCCATGCGGGCCCAGAAGTACGAGAACACCAGATGGCCGACCACACGCAGGTACGGCACAGCGGCGGCGCCGACTTCGTCCGGGTTGGCCATTGCCTTCATGCCGATTTCCATGGTCAGCTTCTGGACCTTGTCACCGATGTCGGCCAGCGGGTTGATGAATTCCTGCATGGCTTCGTTGGTGCCTTCGGCTTCCACAAAGTCCTGGACCAGCTTGCCGAATTTCTTCATCTTGGCGCCCATGTCGCCGAGGATCTTGCGGCCCAGCAGGTCCAGCGACTGCACGGTATTCGTGCCTTCGTAGATCATGTTGATGCGGGCGTCGCGCACGTACTGCTCCATGCCCCACTCGGCGATGTAGCCGTGGCCGCCGAATACCTGCATGCCTTCGTTGGTGGAGATGAATGCGTTGTCGCTCAGGAAAGCCTTGGCGATCGGCGTCAGCAGCGCGACGAGGTCGGCGGCGTCCTTGCGCGCCGACTCATCGGCGTGCGACAGCTCACGGTCGATCTGAAGGGCGATCCAGTAGCTAAATGCACGGCCGCCTTCGGCAAAGGCGCGTTGCGTCAGCAGCATGCGGCGCACGTCCGGGTGCACGATGATCGGGTCGGCCGGCTTGTCCGGTGCCTTCGGGCCCGACAGGCTGCGCATCTGCAGACGTTCCTTGGCGTAGGCAGCGGAGTTTTGGTACGCGACTTCGGTCAGGCCCAGGCTCTGCATGCCGACGCCGAGACGGGCGGCGTTCATCATCACGAACATGGCGTTCAGGCCCTTGTTCGGCTCGCCGACCATCCAACCGCGCGCACCGTCCAGATTGATCACGCAGGTAGCGTTGCCGTGAATGCCCATCTTGTGTTCGATGGAGCCGCACTTCACGGTGTTGCGCTCGCCCGGGTTGCCGTTGGCATCGGGGATGAACTTGGGCACCACGAACAGCGAGATGCCCTTGGTGCCGCCCGGTGCATCGGGCAGGCGTGCCAGCACCAGGTGGATGATGTTTTCCGACAGGTCGTGCTCGCCCGCCGAGATGAAGATCTTCGTGCCGGTGATGGCGTACGAGCCATCGGCCAGCGGCTCTGCCTTGGTGCGCAGGATGCCGAGATCGGTACCACAGTGCGGCTCGGTCAGACACATCGTGCCGGTCCAAACGCCCGACACCAGCTTGGGCAGGTAGCGCTGCTTGAGTTCGTCGGTACCGTGCGCGTGCAGGGCTTCGTATGCGCCGTGCGACAGGCCCGGATACATCGTCCAGGCCTGGTTGGCCGAATTCAGCATCTCGTACAGCGCGTTGTTGATCAGGATGGGCAGACCTTGGCCGCCGTATTCCGGATCGCAGCCCAGCGAGGGCCAGCCGGCCTCGACGTACTGTTGATACGCCTCCTTGAAGCCCTTCGGAGCGGTCACCACGCCGTCGCCGTGGTACGTGCAGCCCTCGCGATCGCCGGACTGGTTGAGCGGGAAGATGACTTCGGAGCAGAACTTGCCCGCTTCCTCGATCACCTGGTTGATGGTGTCGGCATCGATCTCCGCGTGCTGCGGCATCTCCTTCAAGTGGTTCTCGACGCCGAGAAGCTCATGGAGGACAAACTGCATGTCGCGCAACGGTGCGGTGTATTGACCCATCTTGGGCTCCTTGGTTGTTGCTGCGCGACCCGCTAGGTGTGCGACGGCCGCGTCAGGTTCGGTAAGACTGAATGAGTTTGTTAAGCGCCACCATGGCCAGCTCGGCGCTGTTCGGCAACCGCAGGAAACGCGCATCGTGATGCAGACCCAGTTCCAGGCTGTACATCTCGAAGAGCATCAATTGCGGGTCCGCTTCTGCACGCAGGTGGCCTTCTTCCTTTGCCTGTGCGATCGCGCGGGCCAATGCTGCACGCCAGATCGTCACGCTCTTGACGAGTTCGTCGCGCACCGGGCTTTCGGCACGATCGTCGTACTCCACCGCGCCGCTGATGTAGATGCAGCCCGTGGTCACTTCCTGAATGCGGCGCTCCATCCAGCGTCGCACCATGCTCCACAGGCGCGGCAGACCGCGCGGTTCCGTCAAGCTCGGGTAGAAAACTTCCTGCTCGAACCGTTTGTGATACTCGCGAACCACTTCCACCTGCAGATCCTCACGCGAGCCGAAGTGCGCGAACACCCCGCTCTTGCTCATCTGCATGCGCTCCGCGAGCACACCGATCGTCAATCCTTCCAGTCCGTCGCGCGAGGCCAGTTCCAGCGCGGCATCGAGAATCGCTGCACGCGTCAACTCGCCCTTTCGCATCGGCGTGGCTGCTGCGTGATTCGATTCGAGACGAGCGGTCGGGTGACGCATGATGATTTCTCTCCGTTCTTTTCTGGGGCGTGACACGCGAGAAAATTGGCTTCTTGCAGGGCGCCTTTCGCGTGCCGGGCAGGACTGTAAACCAGCCTGCGCAAACACTCTAGCCCAAAATCGAACGGTCGTTCAATTATTTACAGGGGGCCTTTGAGCGGCAAGTGTTTTATTAGAAAGGGGCATCTAAATGGCGACACCGAATCGCCACCTTTCGCGGTGCAGCGCGAATCCAGCAAGCCCTTTAAATGAAAGGCTTTGCGGGGTGTGCGCCGCACCCAAGAAACGCGTGCGGCGTGGCACAGTGGATGGGTTTTCTAGTGCTACCCATCAGTAAATAGACAGCCTCAAAATCAGACCGGCGTGATGCCCGCACACATGGCGCCACGGCGGAAGATGCGAGCGTCCATTTCGCGTAGGTCGGCTGCCACGGCAACCTCCGCGACACACTGGTCCAGTACATCACGCTGCAGATCGATGCCGGGGGCGATTTCTGTGAGGGTGAGGCGCCGACCGCCGTTGCCATCGGCGCGCATCTCGAAGACGGCGCGCTCGGTCACATAGCGCACGGGAATGCCCGATCGCGCCGCATATTCACCGTTGAAGGTCAGGTGCGACACGGCGGGCACGATCTTCTTGAGCCGTCCTTCGCGCACGATGCGCAGCTTGCCGCCTTCGGCTTCGACCTGCAGGCCGCCGGCGGTGAGCGTGCCCATGAACACGATTGAACGAGCGCTCTGCGTGATGTTGATGAAGCCGCCAACGCCGGCGACGATGGTGTCGCCGCCCTCGCCGAACAGGCTGACGTTGACGTTGCCGGCGCCGTCCAGTTCTGCCAGACCGAGGATGGCGAGATCAATGCCACCGCCCTCGTAGAAGTCGAACTGCGCGGGCTGGTCCACCACGGCCTCAGGGTAAGCCGAGGCACCAAAGCTGAGACCATCCGCCGGCGTGCCGCCGATGGGGCCGGCCTCCACGGTGAGCGTGAAACCGCGCGCGCCCTCCTGTTCAGCCAGGGCGCCGACGGCCGCGGGCATGCCCACGCCGAGGTTCACGACGCGCGGCTGCTGCGCCATCAGTTCCAGCACGGCGCGGCGTTGCACTAGCGTGCGGGCGTCGAGCGCGCCGTGCTGGCTCGCCTCCAGCGCGTCGCTCGCTTCGATGGCGTCTTCCTTGAGCTGGATCGCCTCGCCTTGCCAGGGGCGGATATAGGTTGGGTTGAACGCCTCGCCGAAGGTCATCTGGTGTTCGGCTTCATCCTCGGCAACGACCACGTAATCGACGAGGATGCCCGGCACGTGGATCGCCTGCAGGTTGTCATGCCGATCGACGAGCCGACGCACCTGCGCGATGACGATGCCGCCCGAGTTGCGCGCGGCCTGCGCCATGGCCAGCAACTCGTGGTGAAAGGCTTCTTCGTGCGTGCTGATGTTGCCGCGCGGGTCGGCGGCAGTGCCGCGCAGAAAGACGCAGTGCAGCGGGAAGCTGGGGTAGAAGAGATAGTCATCGCCCCGAAAGCGCTCGTATTCGACCCAGGACGCCTTACCTGCCGCTCGCGCCACCTTGGCGCGGTGATTGATCGCCCCACCGTGGTAGCGCGGGTCAAGCTCCGTGCGTGGGTCGACGAAGGTATGCAGGCCCATCTTGGTCAGCACGCCGGGCTTGCCGCCCGCGATGGCGCGGTACAGATGCGTGAGCACGCCCTGCGGCAGGTTGAACGCATCGCATTGCTCGGCAAGCGCCATGTCGGCGAGCCGCGTGGCCGAGCGCCAATGCCCACCCACCACGCAGCGCGTCATCCCTGGATTGCCGAAATGGTTGACGCCGCGCTTAGCGCGATCGCCCTGTCCGGCGGAGTAGACCAGCGTGAGATCGCGCGGTTCGCCTGTGGTCAGAAAGCGGCGTTCCAGCGCGTGCGTGACGGCCTCTGCATGGCCCGCGCCGACAAACCCCGCGCATGCCACCGTCCACCCGGGCTGCACCAATCGCGCGGCCTCATCCGCTGTGATGACTTGCATGTCTCCTCCGTCTTGTTTGTTTTGTAGATGTCCGTACTACTAATACTGTGCTGCGCGCCCGCTGATGACGACGCCAAGGCGCACGAGCCGGTAGGCGCACCAATCTGCCAGGCGCCACCACCAGCGGCGCGCGGCGTGTGCATCGGCCAGGACGCGGCGTGCGTGATGGGCCATGGCGCCTTCCAGCGCGCCGCGCAGTTCGTTGGCCACGGTCGAATCCCACACCACTACGTTCGCTTCGCGAGCAAGCAGCAGGCTGAATGGGTCGATGTTGCTCGAGCCGACCGTTGCCCAGCGATCATCCACCACGGCCACCTTGGCGTGCAGGAAGCTGGCGGTGTATTCGTGGATCTCGACGTTGTCGCGCAGCAGCATGTGATACAGCGACCGCGTCGCGTAGTGCTGCAGCCGGTATTCGACCTGCCCCTGCAGCAACAGGCGCACGCGCACACCGCGCCGTCGACATGCAGCCAGCGCACGCATGAAACGCACACCCGGCAAAAAGTACGCGTTGGCGATGATTACCTCGTGCCGCGCCGCACCCAGCGCGCGCAGATATTCGCGTTCGATCGCGCGTCGGTTACGGACATTGTCACGCAGCACCAGCGAAGCCAGCACGGTACCCGGTGCGCGCTCACTTTCTCGCCCGGATGCTCCGCGATGTCGTGGCCGCGGCGTATCCGTCATCACCGGAAACTCGGCGGCGACGCCCGTGACGCCCACCTCCCGCATGCCAACGCGCACGCCCATCTGCCACCAGAGCCGGTCGACGGTCAGCGCAATCTGCGCGACCAGCGGGCCGCGCACCCGCACGGCAAAGTCGTAACGCGGCCCCAGCGCGGTGTCGTTAAACGGCGCGTGATTCAGGTCATCGATGATGTTGATGCCACCCACGAATGCCTCGTCGTCATCGATGACGGCGATCTTGCGATGCAGCCGTCGCAAGTGCCGGCGCTGCAGGCGGAAACCGCGCACCGGACGATAGATGCGCAAGTTCACACCCGCCGTTTCGAGCATCGCCGCGATGCTCGGGGGCAGCAGGCCGGTGCCGAAGCCGTCGATGGTCAGGTGGACATCCACGCCGCGGCGCGCCGCGCGGGCGAGCGCTTCGGTCACGCTGTGGGCGGTGGCGTCGTCGGTGTAGATGTAGGTTTCGAGCGCGACGCGGCGTTGAGCGGCATCGATGGCTTCGATCAGTGCGGGGAAGAACTCGGCGCCACCGCACAGCAGGTCGACGTCGTTGCCCGGCAGGGGCTTACCCCGCCGCCACTCCGAGCGCAGCGGACCCGCATCGCGCACGACCCTCATGGATGCGCCAGTTCAGCTAGCAGGGGAACGTGATCGGAGCGCTGCGCCCATTCGCGGCCGGTCAGCGCATGCGCACGCTCGATGTCGAAACCGCGCACGTAGATGCGGTCTAGACGCAACCACGGCATGTGGCTCGGGAAGGTGCGCACCGGGCGCGCGTTGGCGGCCTTGTCGGCCACTTCGGTCGCCCCCAGCGCTTGGCAAATCGTGCGATCGAGCCGGTTGTTCCAATCGTTGAAATCGCCCGCCACCACGAGCGGCGCATCGGGTGGCACGACCGAACGCACGCGATCCACGAGCGCCTCCGCCTGCCGCTGCCGGCTGCGGGCAAACAAGCCGAAGTGCGCGCACAGCAAATGCACTTCGCCGAAGCCGAGATCGGTCACGGCGTGCAGCAGTCCGCGCTGCTCGAAACGGTGGTCGGAGATATCCAAGTTTTCCGACAGCAGGATCGGAAACCGCGACAGAATGGCGTTGCCGTGGTGCCCGTGCTCGTAGACGGCATTGCGGCCATAGACGGTGTGCGGATAGACGTCCGTCGCAAGGTAGCGCAGCTGCGTGTAATTCGGGTCGAACAGTTCTGCGGCGACCAGGCGGTCGTTGCGATCCTGCACTTCCTGCAGGAAGACGATATCGGCGTCCATGCTATGCAGGCCCTGCCGCACGTCATGCACGCGCACGCGCCGCGCAATGCCTGTCACGCCCTTGTGGATGTTGTAGGTGGCAACGCGCAAACGCAGCATGTCAGGCCTGGTCCTTTGTCAGAGCCGCCTGACGGGCATGATAGGCAGCGAGGCGCTCGGGCAACTGCAGGATGGCCTCGGCGTTGCTGCGCGAGAAGCAGCGCGCGGCGGCATCTTGGTAGGGCAACCATTCGGCTTGCACATGCTCGCGCGGAGACATCCGCACCGGCATCTTGCCGCTCACCAGCAGGCCGAACCAATGCTCGGTGTTGCGCGTGATGCCCGGCGCGTAGCGATGCCGCCAGCGCGGGTAGATTTCGTATTCGATATGGTGGCCCCAGTCGATCAGATGATGCTGGGCTGCGTCGATGCCGGTTTCTTCCAGCACCTCCCGGCGGGCCGTGTCGGCCAGAGGTTCGTCGAGCGCGTCGCAACTACCCGTCACGGATTGCCAGAAGCCCGGATGATCTGCCCGCTCCATCACCAACACATGCAAATCGGGCGTGTGGATGACGACGAGAACGGAGACGGGAATCTTGTGCGGCATGGGCGTGGGTTGCTGCGTGCTTCGATGACGGCGCGATCGCGCTGCAAGTCCATAGCTTACCGCAGCCAGAAGCGTGCCACCGTGACGTTCAGCGTGCTGCCATGCAGTGGCAGCGATCAGGCAGCGCGCAGCGGCCCTTGACCCGTGCGCGTGCGGGCAAGCCACAGTGCCGTCTCATCCGTCGCCGTTTCGTGACCAAGCTCGCGACGGGCTACGGCCACCAGCGGATCAAGCATCGCAGCATAGTCATCGGCTGCACGCTGCGATTGCGCCCACAACGCTTCCGTACGCTCCCCGAGTTGTTGGCGAAGCGCAGCGAGCTGTGCGGTCAACTCGCGTTCGCGATTGCCAAGCGTGTTGAATTTCTGGATAAGAAAGCGCTGCACATCGGTCTGCTCCGATTGCGCGTTGGCCTGGTCGAAGCGTTCAACGATGGCCGAGGTCTCTCGCTCGATGCGATGCAGTTCGCTGGTGCCCTCGCGCTCGGCGGTCTCCAGCGCTTGCAGGGCGCGGCGTTCGGCCTGCAAAACACGCGCGTGATCGGCAAAGCGGCGTTCTGCCGCCAAGTGAGCTTCGGCCAGCGGGCGCGGCGTGTCGTATACGAGCGGATGCACGGGCATGCCTGGTGCCGCCGGCGGCAACGCCGTCTCAGGCAAACGCAGGTTCGCGACGGCGTGCAGCCAATGCATCCGGTCCGCCGAGAGGTGACCGAGTGCACGCATCGCCTCGACCAAACCCGGAGAGGATGCCGATGCGGATACGCCCGGATGTGCGCTCTGCGCCGCCGCAATTTCGGGCACGCACGCCGCAACCGTGGTGGCCACAGCCTCGGTCATCGCCATGGCGGCACGCCGGGTGGCGCGGCGTATTTCGATCCAGGCCAGCGTCATCACCAGCAGCGCAGTGATCAGCCAAGTCAGCAGGAACTCAGCGTGGGTGACGACCCATGTGCGCGCAAAGTCGATGTAATCCATCTGAACAACCCTCCTTCGTTGTCACCCAACGTGACAGAAACACGAAAGATTCGGTTTAGCACGCAATGTTCCCGAGCGCTGCAAGTTGCCCCGCAGGCGCCCAAAAACAAACCGCGCCGCCCTTGTCAGGCGGCGCGGTTTGTTGTGGAGCGTTGGCGAGGGTGCTTAGGCGGTCGTTGCAGCCGTCGGGGCAGCCACCTTGGCCTCGGCGGCGCGCAGGCGAATATGCAGCTCGCGCAATTGCTTTTCGTCGACCGGGCTCGGCGCCTGCGTGAGCAAGTCCTGCGCACGCTGTGTCTTCGGGAAGGCGATCACGTCACGGATCGAATCGGCGCCGGCCATCATCGTGACGACGCGGTCCAGACCGAACGCGATACCGCCATGCGGGGGCGCGCCGTACTGTAGCGCGTCCAGCAGGAAGCCGAACTTGGCACGCGCTTCCTCATCGTTGATCTTCAGCGCGCGGAACACCTTGCTCTGCACTTCTTCGCGGTAGATCCGCACCGAGCCGCCGCCGATTTCCCAGCCGTTCAGCACCATGTCGTAAGCCTTGGCGATGCACTTGCCCGGATCGGTTTCCAGGTATTCCAGATGCTCGTCCTTCGGGCTCGTGAACGGGTGGTGCATGGCCACCCAGCGCGCGTCTTCCTCGTCGTACTCGAACATCGGGAAGTCGATCACCCACAGCGGCTTCCAGGCGTCTTCGAACAGGCCGGTGCTCTTGGCGAAGTCCGAATGGCCGACCTTCAGGCGCAGCGCACCCATCGCGTCGTTGACCACCTTGGCGCGGTCGGCGCCGAAGAACAGGATGTCGCCATCCTGTGCGCCGCTGCGCTTGAGGATCTCGGCGATGGCCGCATCGTGCAGGTTCTTCACGATCGGCGATTGCAGGCCGTCACGGCCCTTGGCCACTTCGTTGACCTTGATCCAGGCCAGGCCCTTGGCGCCGTAGATTTCGACGAACTTGGTGTACGCGTCGATATCGCCACGCGACAGGGAAGCACCGCCCGGCACACGCAGTGCCACGACGCGGCCGCCTTCTGCGTTGGCCGGGCCGGAGAACACCTTGAAGTCGACGTCCTTCATGGCGTCGGTCAGTTCGGTGAATTCGAGCTTGACGCGCAGGTCCGGCTTGTCCGAACCGAAGCGGGCCATCGCCTCGCGGAACTCCATCACCGGGAACTTGGCATCCAGGTCCACCGACATGGTGTTCTTGAACACCGTGCGGATCATCTCTTCAAACAGGTCGCGAATCTCCTGCTCGCTCAGGAACGACGTTTCGCAGTCGATCTGGGTGAACTCGGGCTGACGGTCGGCACGCAGGTCTTCGTCGCGGAAGCACTTGGTGATCTGGTAGTAGCGATCAAAGCCCGACACCATCAGCATCTGCTTGAAGAGCTGCGGCGATTGCGGCAGCGCGAAGAACTGGCCGGCGTTCACGCGCGACGGCACCAGATAGTCGCGCGCACCTTCCGGCGTGCTCTTGGTCAGCATCGGCGTTTCGATGTCGATGAAGCCCTTGTCGTCGAGGTACTTGCGCACTTCCATCGCGACCTTGTAGCGCAGGCGCAGGTTGTATTGCATCTGCGGACGGCGCAGGTCCAGCACGCGGTGCGTCAGGCGCGTGGTCTCCGACAGGTTGTCGTCGTCCAGCTGGAACGGCGGCGTGACGGAGGCGTTGAGCACCGTCAACTCGTGGCACAGCACTTCAACTTTGCCGCTGGTCAGGTTGGCGTTGGTGGTGCCTTCCGGGCGGGCGCGCACGACGCCCTTCACCTGCAGGCAGAACTCGTTGCGCACACCTTCGGCCACCTTGAACATCTCCGGGCGGTCCGGGTCGCAGACGACCTGCACCAGGCCTTCACGGTCGCGCAGGTCGATGAAGATCACGCCACCGTGGTCGCGACGACGATGGGCCCAGCCCGACAGCGTGACGCTCTGGCCGAGCAGTTGTTCGGTGACCTGACCGCAGTATTGAGTACGCATTTGCATGTTGTGGTTTTCCGCGAAGCGCGCCGCCAATGAAGCGTCGCGCATGAAAGTTGATCGGGGGGCCGGCGTCGATTCGACTTCGTTCGTGTCGCCGGCTCAGGGTGCCGCGATGGCGCCGCCCTCTGCAGGCAGCGCGGTCGGATTCGAAGGGTCGCGCGGCACTTGAGCCGGCGACCGGTCCTCCGTCTGTGGCGAGGCATCGGGCGGGTCCATGCGGCGCGGCAGCGCTTCGGGCGCCACCACCCCCATCGACACGATGTACTTGAGCGCGGCATCCACCGTCATGTCCAGCTCGATGGTGTCGGCCTTGGGCATCATCAGGAAGAAACCCGACGTCGGGTTGGGCGTGGTCGGCACATACACGCTGACGTACTCGCCTTGCAGGTGGTTTTCAACATCACCGCCCGGGCGGCCGGTCAGGAAGGCGATCGTCCACGAGCCCTCGCGCGGGTACTGCACCAGCAGCGCCTTGCGGAACGCATTGCCGTTGGACGACAGCAGCGTGTCCGACACCTGCTTCACGCTCGAATAGATGGGGCCGACCACGGGAATGCGGCCCACGAGCGCTTCCCACCACAGCACCAGTTTCTGGCCGATGAAGTTGTGCGCCAGAACGCCGACGATCAGGATGAACGCCAGCGTGAGAATCGCGCCGACGCCAGGAATTCGCCGCCCGAACAGCTGATCCGGCTGCCATGCCGACGGCAGCAGCGCCAGGCTCTGGTCCATCGTACCGATGATGAGCGACAGCACCCACAGCGTGATCGCGAGCGGAACAAGCACCAGAAGACCGGTCAGGAACCATGTCTTGAGTGCGCTGGTTTTCTGTTTCATGGGCGATGGACCGAAAGGTGAGCGATGCGATCAGTGGCAAGCGCACGACGTGCCGCAACCACCGGACGCGGCCGGCGTGCTGGCACTGGACGACGCGCTGTCCGACGACGCGGCCGGCGCGGCCGCAGCGGCCGGCGCAGCGGCATCCGTCTTGGCTGCCGTACCGGTACCCGCCGCCGCAGCCGATGCACCACCCGAGCCGCCACGGAAGTCCGTCACGTACCAGCCCGAACCCTTGAGCTGGAAGCCGGCAGCGGTGAGCTGCTTCTTGAACGCCGGCGCGCCGCATGCGGGGCAATCCGTCAGCGGCGCGTCGCTCATCTTCTGCAGCACATCTTTGGCGTGGCCGCAGGCGTCGCATCGATAAGCATAGATCGGCATGGTGTCCTCACCCTGGAACAAACAAATGACAAGAAAGCGATTGGATTGCCCGCGCATCCCGCGAACGCGTTGCGGGAAATGCGCACGGGCTCTCGCAAGATTGGGGCAACCGCGCGCCACACAAGTGCGGGCGCGCAAAGCCTTGAATTATAAACCCTTTTAGGAGAATCCCCGACCGCAGATTGGGAGCAGGCGATGGCGGTATGCGACAAAGTGGCACACCGCGCACGCCCGCAACGAGACGCTCAGGCTTGCGTGACCGCCTTGGTGGTCGGCGCACGGTTCGCGATCCACTGTGGTCCGAGAGAGCCCAGGACCATCGCGCCAAAGCTGGCAAGGAGGCCAACCAATTGTGGCGGGAGCATCGCATTCGGCTGGAACGCTTCGCACCAGATCCACGCCGCGAGGCCCAGGATGATGGCCAACAGACCGCCCTGCTTGGTCGCGCGCCTCCAGAACAGGCCAAAGGCCAAGGGCACGAACGCGGCCACCAGCGTCACCTTGTAGGCGCTTTCGACCATGTGGAAGATCGACAGATGCGAGTTCAGCGCAAAGAGCGTCACCAAGACCGTGAACGTCAGCACCACTGCCTGCATCACGCGCAGGAAACGCTTGTCGTCCATGTTGGGCAGCAGCGGACGCAGCACGTTTTCGGCGAACGTCACGGAGGGCGCCAGCAGCGTCGCGCTCGCGCAGCTCTTGATGGCTGAGAGCAGCGCACCGAAGAACATCACCTGCGCGAAGATCGGCGCATGCTGCAGCACCAGGTTCGGCAAGATCATCTGCGAATCGGTATCGATGTATTTCGCGACCATCTCCGGGTCGATGAGCGTGGCCGAATACGCCAGGAACATCGGCACGAACGCAAACATGAAGTACAACACGCCGCCCAGCACCGACGCCGTACCGGCGATGCGCTCGGTGCGCGATGACGTTACCCGCTGGAATACGTCCTGCTGCGGGATCGAGCCGAGCATCATGGTGATCCACGCCGTCACAAAGCCGATGACCTCGATCGGGTTGAACGCCGGCCAGAACGAGAACTTGCCCGAAGCCGCGGCGTGCGCCACCACCGCGCCCACACCACCGGCCTGGCCCGACACTTCCCAGCCGATGTACAGCATGCCGATCACGATGATGATCATCTGGATGAAATCCGTCACCGCCACCGACCACATGCCGCCAAACAGCGTGTAGACCAGCACGCTGCCCGCGCCGATCATCATCCCGAGGTCTTGCGAAACCGCGCCGTCAGACACGGTGTAGAACACCAGCCCCAGCGCCTTGATCTGCGCTGCCACCCAGCCCAGGTACGACACGACGATGCACAGGGTGGTCAGCGTTTCGGCCACGCGGCCAAAGCGGTTGCGATAGAAGTCACCAATGGTGAGCAGGTTCATCCGGTACAGCGGCTTGGCAAAGAACAGACCCACCAACACCAGGCACAGCGACGAACCGAACGGATCGGCCACCACACCGTGCAGGCCATCCTTGAGAAATTCCGCGGGAATCCCGAGCACCGCCTCGGAGCCGAACCAGGTGGCGAACACCGTGGCGGTCACGACGTAGAACGGCAGACTGCGGCCAGCCACGGCGAAGTCGGCGGTACTGCGCACGCGCAGTGCAGCCCACAGGCCGATCCCGACCGAAATCACCCAGTAAACAATGACAAACCAGATCAGCATGGCAGCGCGGAAAGAAGCAGGAAAACCCATGGTGGCCCGGTTTTGGGCCCAGGGGTGCCGGGCAAAGTGGCCGGATTATAGCGATGGGACTGCGCGCCGGGGCATCGGTGCGACCACGAATGCCGCCCGGTTTGCCAGATTCTTGGGCGACGGCCCGCAACGGGCGCCAGTAGGCTTTTTGTTGACCACGGCTCATGTTGCTTCGCACCAACACTGACCGGGTAGACAGATCAATCAGCGCGGCGCCGCCAGACTTGCCAACGCTCGCGCCCGGCAAACACCGGAATTGAGTCGGTCTCGGCGATCGGCATATCGCTGATGCGTTCGAACGCAGGCGACAGCAGCGCATCCAGCTCAGGCTGCGTGGTCTCGAACGGCGGCCCCTTGGGCATCGCCTCACGGCCTTCCACCACGGCAAAGAAGCCCGCAAGCAACCCGCGCGGCGGTAGCAATTTCGCCACCTGCGCGGCGTAGTCGGGCCACAGCCGACGCGGCATCGCACACAGAAATGCGCGTTCGTAGATCCAGTGCACCGGGCGAGGCGGCGAAAAGCGGAAGAAATCGGCCAATTGCACCACGTCGGCGTGCGGGCCCAGCACGGCCCTGGCCGATGCCACGGCGCTCGGTGCAAAGTCGATCGCCGTGACCGGCCAGCCGCGCTCGGCAAGCCAGCCGGCCTCGTAGGCGTTACCGCAACCGGGGATCAGCGTAGAAAGCGGCGCAGGCTGCGCTTCACAGAATTGCTGGAATGCGGCAGGCACGCCGGCGGCATCCCAGGGGGTGTGCTCGCGGCTGAACCGCTCGTCCCAGAAGGCGGGATCGGCGGCGTCACGGGATTGGAAGACGGGCGGTTGGGCCATGGCGCTGGGAAAGTGAAGGCGGATCAGTAACGGGCCATCCAGGCCAGCACATGCGTCGCGACAATGCCGACCGCGAAGCCACCGATGAACAGCAGCGCGGCGGACAACAGCCGGTTCGTGCGCTTTTGCTCGGCAAGCAGCGCGGTGAGCGCCGCAGTTTGCGCATTGCCGTCCTCGCGGGAGTGGCGATCCAGAATCTGGTGCACCAGGCGCGGGAAGTCCGGCAGCTTGTTGGCCCATTGCGGCGCCTCGACCTTCAGTCGCTCGACAAAACCGCGCCAGCCGATCTGCTCGTGCATCCAGCGCTCGAGGAAGGGCTTGGCCGTCTTCCACAGGTCCAGATCGGGATCGAGCTGGCGCCCAAGGCCTTCCACGTTGAGCAGCGTCTTCTGCAGCAGCACGAGCTGCGGCTGCACTTCCACGTTGAAGCGGCGCGAGGTCTGGAACAGCCGCATCAGCACCAGGCCGAGCGAGATCTCGCCCAGCGGCCGATCGAAATACGGTTCGCAGCATGCGCGGATGGCGCCTTCCAGCTCTTCCACGCGCGTCTCTTCCGGCGCCCAGCCGGACTCGATATGCAGCACCGCCACGCGGTGGTAGTCGCGCTGGAAAAACGCCAGGAAGTTCTGCGCGAGGTAGTTTTTGTCGAACTCCGACAGCGCCCCGACGATGCCGAAATCCAGCGCGATATAGCGGCCCAGCGTCTCAGGCGCCACGCTCACGAGAATGTTGCCGGGGTGCATGTCGGCGTGGAAAAAGCCGTCGCGAAAGACCTGCGTGAAGAAGATCTCCACGCCGTCGCGGGCGAGCTTGTGCATGTCGACACCGGCGGCACGCAGCTCTTCGGTGTGCGAGATCCGCATGCCGTGCATGCGCTCCATCACGAACACTTCAGACGTGCACCAATCCCAGAACACCTCGGGCACCAGCAACAGATCGGACTTGGCAAAATTGCGGCGCAGCTGGCTGGCGTTGGCCGCCTCGCGCATCAGGTCCAGCTCGTCGTGCAGGTACTTGTCGAACTCGGCGACCACCTCGCGCGGCTTCAGGCGCTTGGCGTCGGCCCACAGCTTTTCGATCCAGGTAGCGAGATCCCGCATGAGCGCGAGGTCGCTGTCGATCACAGGCAGCATGCCCGGGCGCAAGACCTTGACCGCCACCTCGCGACCATCATAGGGGCCGCCGCGCAACGTGGCGAAATGCACCTGTGCAATCGACGCGCTCGCCACGGGGTGATGATCGAAACGATGGAACAGCGCCGAGAGCGGCTTGCCGAGCGATTTCTCCACGATGGCCGCCGCCACCTTCGGGTCGAACGGCGGCACACGATCCTGCAGCTTGGCCAGTTCGTCGGCCACATCTGGCGGCAGCAGATCGCGCCGCGTCGACAGCACCTGCCCGAACTTCACGAAGATGGGCCCAAGCTGCTCCAACGCCAGGCGCAGGCGCTCGCCACGCGGGAGTTTCGGCTTGCGGCCCAGCGTGAGCAGCCAGACCAGCGCGCGAATGCGGCGGCTCTTGAAGCCCGACAACGCGAGCTGATCCAGCCCGTAATAGAGGATGACGAAAACGATCTTGCCCAGCCGGAAGAAGCGCGTCATGCCGATTCACCCTGACGTGCGGTCCGGGTGGCCGGTCGCGGGAGCTTTTCGAGCCGCTCCAGCCGTTTGACCAGACGCGCTTCGGCGTCACGCAGTGCGGCCACATCGGCGGCGAACTGCGCAAGGCGCGCATGGCGCACCAGCGTCGGTTGCTCATCGGTCAGGTACGACGCCACCGATTCCGCCAGCGAACGGCTGACGCGCGTGGCTTCGGTGCGGGCGGCCTGGGCGCCGCTCACCATGCGCTGCGCGATCACGTCGCCAAACACACGCGAGAGGTCTTCGGCCGCATCCCAGCGCAGGTTGCGCAGCAGTGTCGACAGTACGTTGGCAAATTCGGCCTCGCCCTCGATGCGCACGTGCTTGAGCACGGCGGCCTGCCCGCCCGTGGCGTAATCGCCGGCAGCGGCCGCGAGCGGCACGACAACGGTCACAGCCGGTTCAACATCAGGCGCGGGAGCGGTCACCAGGCCGGCGGCGTCCACCTGCAACGTCATCGACATGGGCGCCAGGTCAAAGCGCGCCACGCGGCCTGCGAAGGGCCGCAACGTCTCCTGCGCCCAGGGCTCTTGGCGCAGCAGATGGTTGAGCGCGAGCAGCAGCGGCTGCATCAGCACGAGCGGAAACGAAGACGGAGACGAAATGGCTGTCGAAGACATGCGGTGACGGTGCGCAAAAACAGCAAGAAAGCAGCAAAAAGCGGGCTAGTGGCGGGCAACAAAAAGGGCCCGAACCAGACGGTCGAGCCCTATTTTACGGGGAATGTTGAAACGGCCGTTTGCGCCGCTTCAAGTTGTTACGGCATCACTGCAACTGCTGAATACCCGCCAACACCCAGCCGCCTGCGCCCTGCGTCGGCTTGGTCAGGTTCCAGACCTCGGCAAACGGCTGTGCAGGGGCGTTGGCTTCTTCGCGAATCATGCCGGAGAAGCGCACGCTCGCGAGGTACTCGGCGGCCTGCGTTTCGATGCCCAGCATTTCGGCTTCGACCGAGACCACGTCGGTCTTGTTGGGCGAAGTGCCGCGGTCGGCCAGGTCCATCTTGATCTCGGCAAACATCTCGGGCGTGGTGAACTCCCGGATGTCGTTGAGATTGCCCGCGTCCCAAGCGGCCTGGAGGCGGATGAAGTACACCTTGGCGTTGCGCAGGAAGGCTTGCGTGTCGAAATCTGCCGGCACGCCCCACGGCTGCTGCGGTGCGGCTGCAGCAGGCTGAGCGTTGACGGCCTGCGCGCTCGCAGCCGAACCACCCAGGTTCCACGACTGTGCGGCGGTTGCCGCGCCGGCGCCGAGGCCCGACGTGTTGCCGGTGTTGAGCGATGCGGCCGCCGGAGCAGAAGCCTGCGGGGCCGGTGCGGCAGGTTGCGGCACGTACGGTTCACGGTCGCCGCCCAGCGACGGGCCACCCGTGGCATAGGCAGGGCCTTGCGGACGGCTGCCGCGGACCTTGCGGATGATCCACATCACCACAAAGGCGACGAGTGCGATCAGGATTAGGTTCGACAGCAACGAGGCGAGGCCCGCGCCCAGACCGAACTTCGACAGCAGATAACCGATACCCAGACCGGCAGCCAGGCCGCCCAGCATGCCGCCCCAGTTACGTCCGGGCTTTGCGGCCGGAGCGCCCGGAGCCGGTGCGGCCGGTGAAGGTTGCGCGGCCGGTGCGGCCTGCTGTGTCGGCGACGGCGTTGTGGCCGGCGGCGTCTGTTGGCGTTGCGTCACGGTGGACGACTGCTTGCCGATGCTGCGGCTACCCCCCATGCGCTTGGCGTTGGCGTCAATTGCCGTGCCCAGAGCGAGCGTCGCGACCAGCGCGCCCGCCATCAATTTTCCACCCCAGTGCAAACTCATCGCTGTCTTCTCTCCAATGGCAGTGACGCCATTAGATGAAGACGTCAATGCCGAAATTCAATGTGAAGGATCGTGGCATATCGCCGCAGCGCGCTGCATCGCCCATCTGGTGGAACAACGAAAACACCTAGAGGCGACGGCCGACGTGCAGAGCCACGACACCTGCTGTCAGATTGAAATATTCGACCGAGTCCAATCCGGCCTGTTCCATCATCTGCTTGAGCGTTTCCTGATCCGGGTGCATGCGGATGGACTCCGCCAGGTAGCGATAGCTCTCGGGGTCGCCCGCCACTTTGCTGCCCAACCAAGGTAGCACCTTGAACGAGTACACGTCGTAGGCCTTCTCCAGTGGCTGCCACACCTTGGAGAACTCCAGCACCATGACCTTGCCCCCTGGCTTCACCACACGACGCATTTCAGCGAGCGCGCGATCCTTGTGCGTCATGTTGCGCAAGCCGAACGCCACTGTCACCACGTCGAAGTAAGCATTCGGAAAGGGAATGTGCTCGGCGTCGCACAGCGCAGTGGGAGTGAGTACGCCGGCATCGAGCAGCCGGTCACGGCCGACGCGCAGCATCGACTCGTTGATGTCGGTCAGCCATACCTCGCCGGTCGGACCTGCCTGGCGCGCGAAGGCCTTGGCCAGATCACCGGTCCCGCCGGCGATGTCGAGCACCTTGTAGCCCGGGCGCACTGCTGCCTGGGCAATGGTGAACATTTTCCACACGCGGTGCAGGCCGCCGGACATCAGGTCGTTCATCACGTCGTACTTGCTCGCGACGGAATGGAACACGCCGGCGACCTTGCCGGCCTTCTCCTGCTCATCGACCTGCTGGAATCCGAAGTGGGTTTGGCTCATGACAGAAAGGAATACGGATGCAGCGCACAGGCGCCGCGAAATGAATCGGGAATCAGTGGCTGTGGCCGCAGGCGTGGCCGGCGTTCTCTGCCATCGGAGCGTCGCGGTCGACGCCGGCAGCAGCCAGGCGATCGAGATAGGCCTGCCACAGCGCGCCGTGCTCAATGCCGAGGCGGTACAGGTAGGCCCAATCGAAGATGCCGGAATCGTGGCCGTCGGAGAACAGCGGCCGGATCGCGTAATTGCCCACCGGCTCGACGCCGACGATGCCCACCTCGCGCTTGCCGGTCTGCAGCACTTCCTGGCCGGGCCCATGCCCCTGCACTTCGGCCGACGGGGACAGCACGCGCAGGTATTCGAACGGCAGGCTGAACTGCTTGCCATCAGCAAAGGCGATCTGTAGCACACGCGATTGCGTGTGCACGGTGATGCCGGTGGGGTGCGGGGTGTCGGCGGAAAGTCCGGCCATGAAAACGTCTCGTCGAGTCAAAAACGGTGTTTTAGGAAGCCGCCAGCGCCATGTGCGCAGGCTCTTCCACCACCCGATAGCTTACCGCAGTCAACGGATCGCCCTCGGGGATGTAGCGCAGGCGGCGATGGTGGAATCGTGCCACGGTGCTGCGGTGCGCCACGCTGACGATGGTCACATCAGGCATCGATTCGAGCATCAGGCTGTACATGAAGGCCTCGGTGTCTTCGTCGAGCGCGCTGGTGGCCTCGTCGAGGAAGAGGTAATCGGGGCGCTGCAGCAACGCACGTGCAAAAGCGAGGCGCTGCTGCTCGCCCGGGGACAGGCGCAGGCTCCAGTTGCTGACCTCGTCCAGCAGATCAACCAGTGCCGGCAATCGGCATGCGTTCAGCACCTGGGTCAGACGCTCAGCGGTGTACTGGGTGGCCAAATCCGGATACGACAGCGCATCGGCCAGCGTGCCCGACGGCAGGTAGCTGCGCTGCGGCAGGAACAGTACGCGGGCATCGTCCGGCACCTCGATGCGGCCACTGCCATACGGCCAGATGCCGGCCACGGCGCGCACCAGCGTGCTTTTGCCGCAGCCCGACGGGCCGCTAACGAGTACGCGCTCACCGCGTGCGAGCGTCATGTCGAAGGGTTCGACCAGCAAGTCTTCGGGCTTGCGGTTCGGCAGGTTCAGCGCGAGGTCGCGGGCTTCGATGGCGGGTACGGCGGCGGTTTCGACCTCGACATCGCGCACGCCGGCGCGGTGCTCCTCTTCTCGCTCGGCGGCGCGGATGGCGCGCTGGAACTCGATCAGACGGTTGGTGGAAGCCTTCCACGTGACGAGCGTGCGGTAGTTCGTGACAAACCACGACATCGCATCCTGCACCTGCCCAAAGGCCGTGGCGACCTGCATCATTCCGCCAAGCGTGAGCGTGCCGCCAAAGTAGCGCGGCGCCGATACCAGAAAGGGAAAGATGATGGCGAACTGCGCATAGCCGGAGCTGGCGAAAGTCAGGCGCCGCGTGTAGTCCATCAACTGGTTCCAGTTGGTGCGGATGCGTTCGAAACGGCCGCGCAGGATGGCTTTTTCGGTCGGCTCGCCGCGGTACAGGGCAATGCTCTCGCTGTTCTCGCGCACGCGCACGAGCAGGAAACGGAAGTACGCCTCGTAACGTTCCTGCTGGAACGACAGCCCGATCAGCGGCCGCCCCACGAAGTGGATGATGACCGAGCCCACGATCGAGTACAGCAGCGCAAACCACACCATGTAGCCGGGAATCACGAAGTCGTGGCCGCCCAGGCTGAACGCCAGCGGCCCCGACACCGCCCAGAGGATGCCGAAGAACGACACCAGCGTCACAGCTGAATTCAGGAAACCCAGCGCCAAGGTGAGCGTCGCATCGGTGAAGTTGCGCAGGTCGTCGGCGATCCGTTGGTCGGGGTTGTCAGCGCTGTGCGTTTGTTCCAGGCGGTAGAACGCCTGCTTGCTGAGCCAGTCGTCGAGGAAGCTACCGGTGATCCACGTCCGCCACCGCATCTGCAGCATCATCGAGTAATACAACCGCATGATGGAGCCAAAGATCAGCAACGCGGCAATCCATGAAAAGCGGCCCAGTTGCGTCCAGAATTCGCCGTAGTTCTTCTGCTCGAGCGCATTGTAGAAAAGCCGGTTCCAGTCCGTGAACAGCACGTTCATGTAGACCAGAAACAGGTTCAGGGCGACCACCAATGCAAGCAGCCCCCAGGCCTTGTGGCGGTCTTCCGAAAACCAGTACGGGCGGATCAGCTGCCAGGTCTCCGAGAGATTCAGCCGTCCATGGTGAACGGTCAGTTCGGAGATGGAATCCTTGTGGGAATCCGGCGTAGCGGCGGTGCGCGGTGTCGTCATGGCGAGGGCGTTGGCGCAACAGAAAAGGAATCAGACGTCGTGCGCGCCACAGGGGTTCCGCACAGGACGCGGCGATGCATTATCAGGGTTCCCCGGCGCTACCGCCGACCGGGCTCACGCGTCGGCTAGCGCCGCTTGGAGTGCGTACGACAGCGCCGGCAGCTTGGCCGTGATCTCGGCCATGCGCTCGTTATCGGGCGCGCGCTGCTCGGGCCCCCACACGGCTTCTGGAAAATGCGTGTCCCACCGATAGCGCGGGATGACGTGCCAGTGCAGATGCGGCACGAAATTGCCGAAGCTGGCCAGGTTGATCTTGTCCGGGGCCAGTTCGGCGCGCAGCACACGCTCAACGCGGGCGACGAGTTCCATCAGCCAATGGCGATCGTTATCGGACAAATCGGTCTGTTCGGCCACGTGGTCGTTCCAGATGACACGGCAGAAACCCGGAAAGCGCGCGTGCTCGACCAGCACCACGCGCGCTTTGGCGTTACGCCAGACGGGCTCGCCGCCGTCCGCCTCGCATAGCGCGCAGCCGGGCGCCCGTTCGGTCATCGTCACACCAGAACCCGCTCGATGCCGCCGGCATTGGCCTGTGCAACGTAGTCCTGCAGCCAGGTCTCGCCGAGCACGTGACGCGCCATCTCGACCACGATGTAGTCAGCCTGCACCGAAACATCTTCGGTGTACCGCGACAGGCCCTGCAGACACGCCGGGCAGCTCGTGAGGATCTTTACGTCGCCGTTGAACGCCTCACCGCCCTGGCCGCTGGTCTGGCCAAGGCTACGCAGCTTGTCGGCCCCCTTCTGCATCTCCTCTTCCTTGCGGAAGCGGACCTGCGTGGAAATGTCGGGGCGCGAAATCGCCAGCGTGCCCGACTCGCCGCAGCAGCGATCGTTCTTCTCGATCGCGTGGGTCTGGCCATCCGCGCCGATGTTGCCGCCCATCAGCTGGTTGACCAGCTTGGTGGGGTCCATGGTCTTGATCGGGGTGTGGCAAGGGTCGTGGTACATGTACCGCGTGCCTTGCACACCGTCGATCTTCACGCCCTTCTCCAGCAGGTATTCGTGAATGTCGATGATCCGGCAACCCGGGAAGATCTTGTCGAATTCATACCCGGCCAGCTGGTCGTAGCAAGTGCCGCAGCTCACCACCACCGTCTTGATGTCGAGGTAGTTGAGCGTATTGGCCACGCGGTGGAACAGCACGCGGTTGTCAGTGACGATCTTCTCGGCCTTGTCGAACTGGCCGGTGCCGCGCTGCGGATAACCGCAGCACAGGTAGCCCGGCGGCAGCACCGTTTGCACGCCGGCGTGCCACAGCATTGCCTGCGTGGCCAGGCCCACCTGCGAGAACAAGCGCTCCGAGCCGCAACCCGGGAAGTAGAACACCGCCTCGCTATCTGGCGTGGTGGCCTTCGGGTTGCGGATGATCGGGACAATCTCGTTGTCTTCGATGTCCAGCAACGCGCGCGCGGTCTTCTTGGGCAGGTTGCCCGGCATCTTCTTGTTGATGAAGTGGATCACCTGCTCGCGCACCGGCGGCTTGCCCACCGTAGCGGGCGGACGTGCGGTCTGCTTCTTGGCGAATTTCTTCAGGATGTCGTTGCCCAGACGCTGCGCCTTATAGCCCCAGTCGAACATCACCTTGCGCGTGAAGTTGATGGTCTCCGGGTTAGTCGCGTTCAGGTAGAACATCGCCGCTGCGGTGCCGGGGTTGAACTTCTTCTGCCCCATCTTGCGCAGCAGGTTACGCATGTTCATCGATACATCGCCGAAGTCGATCTTGACCGGGCACGGCGTCACGCACTTGTGGCAGACCGTGCAGTGGTCGCCCACGTCGGCAAACTCTTCCCAGTGCTTGACCGACACGCCGCGGCGCGTCTGCTCTTCGTACAGGAAGGCCTCAATGAGCAGCGAGGTCGCAAGAATCTTGTTGCGCGGGCTGTACAGCAGGTTGGCGCGCGGCACGTGCGTGGCGCACACCGGCTTGCACTTGCCGCAGCGCAGGCAGTCCTTGATCGACTCCGAGATGGCGCCGATGTCGCTCTGCTGCATGATGATCGACTCGTGCCCCATCAGGCCGAACGACGGCGTATAGGCGTTGCGAAGGTCGGCGGCCAGGCCTTGCGGGTCATTGATGTCTCGCAGCAGCTTGCCCTTGTTGAAGCGGCCGTTCGGGTCGACGCGGCGCTTGTAGGCAGCAAAGTCGGCGATCTCTTCGTCGGTGAGGAATTCCAGCTTGGTGATGCCGATGCCGTGCTCGCCTGAAATCACGCCGTCCAGTGAACGCGCCAGCGTCATGATGCGGGCCACCGCTTTGTGGGCGTCCTGCAGCATGTCGTAATCATCCGAGTTGACGGGGATATTGGTGTGCACGTTGCCGTCGCCGGCGTGCATGTGCAGCGCGACGAACACGCGGCCGCGCAGCACTTTCTTGTGGATCGCCTGCGCCTCGTCGAGGATCGGCTTGAACTCGCCGCCGTTGAAGATTTTGCGCAGCTCGGCACGGATCTCCGCCTTCCACGACACGCGGATCGTCCGATCCTGCAGCAGGTGGAACAGGTTGGCGTCAGGCTGATTCACCAGACGGTCATCGATGGTCTGCGCGAGGTAGCCCAGGCCAACGCCGATGAGGCTCGCGCGCGCCGTGGTAACGGGCGTGTCCAGATGATCCAGCAGGTATTGCCAACGTGCACGCGTGGCACGCAGCAGTTGCTGCGCCTGTTGCACGCGGTCTTCCAGCAGTTCGGCGCTGGGGATCTCGTTGGCGTCGTCGGTGCGGCCCAGCGGCAGGTTGCTGCCGGCAAAGAAATCGAGCAGCGCGTCGGTCAGCTTGAGCTTGCTCTTGATCGAGAGCTCGATGTTGATGCGCTCGATGCCGTCGGTGTACTCGCCCATGCGATTGAGCGGAATCACCACGTCTTCATTGATCTTGAAGGCGTTGGTGTGCTTGGCAATCGCTGCCGTGCGCGAGCGGTCGAGCCAGAACTTCTTGCGTGCCTCGGGGCTTACGGCCACGAAACCTTCGCCGCTCTTGCCGTTGGCCAGGCGAATCACCTCCGACGTGGCGCGCGCCACGGCGTCATCGTCATCCCCGACGATGTCGCCGATCAGCACCATCTTCGGGAACGCGTTGCGCTTGCTCTTGGTGGCGTAGCCGACCGCCCGGAGGTAGCGCTCGTCCAGGTGTTCCAGGCCCGCGAGGATCGCGCCGCCGGGTTTCTTGGTCTCGGCGTCGAGGTAATCCTTGATCTCGACGATGCTCGGGATCGCGTCGCGTGCCTGGCCGAAGAACTCCAGGCACACGGTGCGGATCGACTTGGGCATGCGGTGCAGAATCCAGCGCGCGCTGGTGATGATGCCGTCGCAGCCTTCCTTCTGCACGCCGGGCAGGCCCGCCAGGAACTTGTCGGTGACGTCCTTGCCGAGGCCTTCCTTGCGGAACTTGCGGCCTTCGATGGTCAGCGTCTCGGTGCGCAGCAACTTGGCGCCGACCGGCGCGTTGCCGTCGAACCACTTCAGCTCGAAGGTGACAACCGGCGCATCGTGGATCTTGCCCAGGTTGTGATTGAGGCGCGTGACTTCGAGCCAGTTGCCGTCCGGGTCAACCATGCGCCACCAGGCGAGGTTGTCCAGCGCTGTGCCCCACAGCACCGCCTTCTTGCCGCCCGCGTTCATGGCAACGTTACCGCCGATACACGACGCGTCGATCGAAGTCGGGTCCACGGCGAAGACGAGGCCGGCCTTCTCCGCCGCATCCGCCACGCGACGCGTCACCACGCCGGCGCCCGAGTAGATGGTTGCCACGGGGTGGTCAACGCCCGGCAGGTCGGTCATCTCGACCGCATCCAGGCGCTCGAGCTTTTCCGTATTGATGACGGCCGAGAATGGCGTGAGCGGCACGGCGCCGCCGGTGTAGCCGGTGCCGCCTCCGCGCGGGATGATGGTCAGACCCAGCTCGAAGCAGCCCTTGACGATACCGGCGATCTCTTCTTCCGTATCGGGCGTGAGCACCACGAACGGATATTCGACCCGCCAGTCGGTGGCGTCGGTCACGTGCGACACGCGCGACAGGCCGTCGAACTTGATGTTGTCCTTGGCGGTGACGCGGCCGAGCACTTTCTGGGCGCGGCGGCGCAGGTCGTACACCTGAGCGAATTCTTCCTGGAACGCCTTGACGGCGCGACGGGCATGCACGACCAGTTGCTCGACCTTGCTGGCGCGCTCGTCACCCACGGGGTCGTGGTGCGAATCGTGGTCGGCCACGCGGCGCTTCTCGATCTCCGCCAGGCGGTGATTGAGTGCGTCGATCAGCATCTGCCGGCGCTTCGGGTTGTCGAGCAGGTCGTCCTGCAGATATGGGTTGCGGCGAACTACCCACACATCGCCCAGCACTTCGTACAGCATGCGTGCCGATCGGCCGGTGCGACGCTCGGCCCGCAGTTCGTCCAGAATCTGCCACGCAGACTCGCCCAGCAGACGGATGACGATTTCCCGATCCGAGAACGAGGTGTAGTTGTAGGGAATCTCGCGCAGCCGGGGCGCAGCGTCCTGCGCCGTGAGTTTGGCGTCGATCAGAAGTGGGGCATTCATGGCGTGCCGCTCGGGAGGGAGGGCGCGGCAAAGAGGGCTCAAGCCGCGCGGTCTTTAAAGGGCGATTGTACTGCAACGCGCGCCGTTGATGCGTCGCAGCAACGGTATCCCTGCCGATGATATGGGCGGCAAAACCATCGCGTTTTCAATGGCTTGCGAAAAGCGCAGGCCTGATCGAGTGCGCCGAACGCCACGCAAACGTCACATCATCACGCTCTTGATCCAGCCCAGGATGCCGTGCCAGAAGCCGTCGGGCAAGGTCATGAGCGCTGCTGTCATCGCCAGATAGCGCAGGAATTTGCCGATCGCCATGTACATGACGCTCGGCCAGAACTTCAGACGCAGCCAGCCGGCCAGCGTGCACAGCGGATCGCCGATGCCCGGCAGCCACGACACCAGCAGCGACACCGGCCCGATGCGGCGCATCCAGCGGAAGTACTTCTTGTCGAGCGGAGGTTCACGGTGGCGCTTGGGGTGCGGCACGTGCTGGGCGTGCTCGACGTTGTGCTGACGGCGGCGGCGCCCCAGGTGGTAGCGCACCAGCGCCAGCTTGGCCGCGTAGCCCATCCACCAGTCGACCACGCCGCCCAGCGTGTTGCCGAGCGTGGCGACAATGATGGCCGGCCAGAACATCTCCGGATTGAGCTTGATGTAAGCAAACACGGCGGGCTCTGAGCCCAGCGGCAAGAGCGTCGCCGAAATGAAACTGACGACGAAGATGGCGGGCAGCCCGACCTTTGGCAGGGCGAGCGTGGCAAAAAGCGTGTCGATCCACTGTTCCATGCGATCGATTGTAGAGTGCGAGCGGCCGCGGCGTCGCTTGGGGGCCGCCCTAGCCGGTCAGGCGAAGAACAGGTAGGCAACAAGCACGGCGCCGATCAGCCCGACCAGGTCGGCCCACAGCCCGCAGGCCAGCGCGTAACGCGTGTCCTTGATGCCGACGCTGCCGAAATACACGGCCAGCACGTAGAACGTGGTCTCGGTCGAGCCCTGGATGATGGCGGCCAGCTTGCCCTGGAAGGAATCGACGCCGTAGGTGGTCATCACGTCGACCATCAGGCCGCGCGCGCCGGCGCCCGACAGCGTCTTCATCAGCCCCACGGGCAGCGCCGGCACAAAGCGCGTGTCGATGCCGAGGTGCGTAAACAGGGCAGAAAGCCCTTGCATCAGGAAATCCATGCACCCTGCCGCGCGAAACACGGCGATGCCCACCAGCACCGCGACGAGGTACGGGACGATGCCGATGGCAACCTGGAAGCCGTCCTTGGCGCCATCGACGAAGGTCTCGTACACGTTGATGCGGCGAATGGCCCCGCAGACCAGGAACGCCACGACAATGGTCAGGATGGCGCCCGCGCCAATCAGGCCGATCCACGCGGCCATCTGCTGCGGCGGAAACTGGCGCAGCCACGCAAACAGCAACCCCATCGTCGCGACAAAGCCCCCGAAATACGCCAGCAGGGCAGGCTTGAACAGGTTGATCCGCTGATACCACGCCACCGCCGCGATGCCCGCGCAGAAGCCGATGAACGTGGACAGCAAGGTCGGCAGGAAGATGTCAGCCGCATTGAAACCGACCAGGCCCTGCTTGACGGCCATGGCCTGGCGGATGGCGATGACGGAGGTGGGCACCAGCGTCACCCCCGCTGTGTTGAGCACCACGAACATCAACTGCGCATCGCTGGCGCGTTGCGGCTGCGGATTGATCTGCTGCAGCTCGCGCATGGCCTGCAGGCCGAGCGGCGTGGCGGCGTTATCCAGCCCGAGCACGTTGGCCGACACGTTCATCATCATCGCGCCGTTGGCGGGGTGGCCGGCGGGCACGGAAGGAAACAGGTGCCGCATCAGCGGGTTCACGAGGCGCGCGAACAGATCGACCACGCCGGCGCGCTCGCCCACGCGCATGATGCCCAGCCACAGCGCCATCATGCCGGTCAGGCCGATCGCGATTTCGAAGCCGGTGCGCGCGGCATCGAACATGCCGGTCAGCATGCGGGAGAAGACTTCCATGTCGCCCTGCACCACCTGCACGCATGCGGTAACGAAGGCGACGAGGAAGAAGGCGAGCCAGACGAGATTCAGGGCCACGGGGGTTGCGCGTTGGGATCGGACAAGCCGGTCATTGTGCCTGCGGGGGCGTCTCGATCGGGTGGATCAGGTGGAAGTTGTCGTAGTCGACCGATGTGACGCCGCCCTCGTCGCGGATGAGGTCGGCATAGCGATGGTTCCAGCAGATCTCGTCGTGCCGCCAGGAATAGCGTGCCTGCACGGTCTGCGCGGCGGTCTCGTCGGCGCCCTCGATGGTCAGCAGCAGCAAGGCATCACCCGCCGCAAGCGATTCCGCGGTGGCGCCGTGCAGCGGGCTGGCTTCATCGATGACATGCATCATCACCCAGCCCAGCAGGAAGATCGGGTGCTCGCTGCGCTCAAGTTTCAGGTCGTGGATCTTGTAGATCGAGTAGCCCTCGGGCGAGACCTCGTCCTGCATCAGGCGCAGCCGGGCGGTGGCCTCGGCGATGACGTTCTGGCGCGCATTGGCGGCGCGCAGCATCAGCGTGGATTTGCCGTTGAGCGGCCGCACAACAACGTTGCGCGCAAACATGATCTTGGCGCGCGGGCGAGAGAAGCGGGCAAACACCAGGCCCGTCGCCATGGCAATGCCCGACATGCCGATGAAGATCTCCAGCGTGGCGATGACGTGGGCGTAGAGCGTTTGCGGGTGCATGTCGCCGTAGCCGACGGTGGCCAGGGTCTCGACGCTGAAGAAGAACGCCCCCACGAAACCCGGCGGCGACTGGTTCGCGATCGCGCCGTCGCCGAGCGAATACAGCCCCGCGAATACGGCATTGAGCGCCAGGAACAACGTGGCCAGCAGCGCAAAGAAGGTCGGCCAGTTGACCTCCAGCGCGTGGTGATAGAGGTCGCGCCAGCCCAGCGGCGGCATGCCGTAGGCGATGACGTGCTGCGTGCCGGACCAGACTTTGCGGCCCCGGCGCGCGCGCCCGGCACGCCCGGAGGAAGACGACGGGGTGTTCATGGAGGCCTCTCGCCGATGATGCGCCGTGCCCGCCCGGGTACGGCCGGGGCAGTGTACCGACCGGCACGCCAGTCCGGCAAGGCGGGCCAGGCGCCGCGTGATAGGCTTACGGGCTCTGTTCACGTCCAACCCGGTCCGCACCATGGCCATCGATTACCTCAAGAAAATCCTGACTGCGAAGGTCTATGACGTCGCGGTGGAAACCGAGCTGAAGTTCGCGCCCAACCTGTCAGTGCGCACCGGCAACCGCGTCTACCTCAAGCGCGAGGATGACCAGCCGGTGTTCTCGTTCAAGCTGCGCGGCGCCTACAACAAGATGGCCTCGCTCACGCCGGCCGAGCGCAAGCGCGGGGTAATTACGGCATCGGCGGGCAACCACGCGCAGGGCGTGGCGTTCAGCGCGGCGCGCATGGAATGCAAGGCGGTGATCTGCATGCCAGTGACGACGCCGCAGTTGAAGATTGACGGCGTGCGCTCGCGCGGCGGCGATTGGGTCGACGTTGTGCTGCACGGTGAAAGCTATTCCGACGCCTACAACCACGCCGCCGAGCTGCAGGAAAAACATGGCTACACCTTCGTTCACCCGTTCGACGATCCGGAAGTGATTGCCGGCCAGGGCACGATCGCCATGGAAATCCTGCGCCAACATCCGCAGCCGATCCATGCGATCTTTTGCTCGATCGGTGGCGGCGGGCTGATCTCGGGCATTGCGGCCTACGTGAAGGCCGTGCGACCGGACGTCAAGGTCATCGGCGTGCAGAGCGTGGATTCCGACGCGATGGCGCGCTCGGTGGCCGCCGGCAAGCGCGTCGAACTGAAGGAGGTGGGCCTGTTTGCGGACGGCACGGCGGTCAAGCTGGTGGGCAAGGAGACTTTCCGCCTCACGCGCGAACTCGTCGACGAGATCATCACCGTGGATACGGATGCCATCTGCGCGGCGCTCAAGGACGTGTTCCAGGACACGCGCAGCCTGCTGGAGCCGTCGGGCGCGCTGGCGCTGGCCGGCCTCAAGCAGTATGCCGAGACGCACAAGCTGAAGAACGAATCGCTCGTGGCCGTGGCCAGCGGCGCGAACATGAACTTCGATCGCCTGCGCTTCGTGGCCGAGCGCGCCGAAGTGGGCGAGGCCCGCGAAGCCGTGTTTGCCGTGACGATTCCGGAAGAGCGCGGCAGCTTCAAGCGCTTCTGCGAACTGGTCGGCTGGTCGCGCAACGTGACGGAGTTCAACTACCGCATTGCCAGCAAGGACGCCGCGCATATCTTCGTGGGCGTGCAAATTGCGTCGCGCGCAGAGGGCGACAAGATTGCCGAGAACTTCCGCAAGCACGGCTTCCCGACACTGGACCTGTCGAACGACGAACTGGCCAAGCAGCACATCCGCTACATGGTGGGTGGGCGTTCGCCGCTGGCAGAGAACGAGCATCTCTACCGCTTCGAGTTTCCTGAGCGGCCAGGCGCGCTGATGAAGTTCCTCTCGAGCATGAGCCCGAACTGGAACATCAGCCTGTTCCACTACCGTAACCAAGGCGCGGATTCGAGCAACATCCTCGTCGGCATCCAGGTACCGAAGAACGAGAAGCGCGAGTTCAAGGCGTTCCTCGCCACGCTGGGCTATACCTATTGGGACGAAAGCGAGAACCCCGTCTACAGCCTGTTTTTGTGATGAGCAACCAACCCGAACATTCGCCGCTGGGCAAGACGTCCGCCTACAAGACGGAGTACGACCCGCACCTGCTGTTTCCGATTCCGCGCCAGGGCAAGCGCGACGAGATCGGCCTCGCCGCCGGCACGCCGCTGCCCTTCTTCGGCGTGGACCTCTGGAACCTGTACGAGCTGTCGTGGCTGAACCTGCGCGGCAAGCCGCAGGTGGCGCTGGGCACCGTGATCGTGCCGGCGGATTCGCCCAACATCGTTGAATCGAAGTCGTTCAAGCTGTATCTGAATTCGTTCAACCAGACGAAGGTGGCGTCGCACGAGGCGCTGCAGCAGTTGATCCACCACGATCTGTCGGAAGCATGCGGCGCGCCGGTGCAGGTGCGCATCGTCACGCAGGAAGAGTTCGCGCGGCAGAAGATGGGCGAACTCGATGGCCTGGTGCTCGACCGCCTGGACATCGAAACAGATGTCTACCAGCCCACGCCCGAGCTGCTACATGCCGATGAGGAAGAAAGCCCGGTGGAAGAAACGCTGGTGTCGCACCTGCTGAAGTCCAACTGCCTGGTGACGGGCCAGCCGGACTGGGGCAGCGTGCAGATCCGCTACGTGGGCGCGCCGATCAACCAGGAAGCACTGCTGAAGTATCTGATCTCGTTCCGCGAACACAATGAATTTCACGAGCAGTGTGTGGAGCGGATCTTTACCGACATCCTGCGCCAGTGCCGCCCGGTCAAGCTGGCCGTGTATGCGCGCTACACACGTCGCGGCGGGCTGGACATCAATCCGTTCCGCACAAACTACAACACACCGTGGCCGGACAACTTGCGTAATGCACGTCAGTAAGCGCTGACGTTGGGCAAAACACGCAAGGCGCCTTCGGGCGCCTTTTTTCTTGCCTGAGCGATCCACCAAACGGGCATTTCGGCCTCGTCCGTTTTGTGGACGCCAGCGCCCTATCGTTTCCCGCCCGCTCGCCTATAGTGGTATCCGCAGTACGCCGCCCGGGGGAAATCGTGAAGGGCCCATCCCCTTTCGTGGACAGGGCGCTCTCGACGGGGACATTGCCATGAAGAACGCACCATGGGGGCCGCTTCGCGCGGTTGCGTGCGCATGCCTGCTGCTATGTGGCAGGTCGGCACTTGCACAGACCAACGAGCCGGTGGACGACAAGCCACCCAGCCTGGAAGCGCTGCAGCGCGAGCTTGTCGATACGCAGGCGCGCCTGCAGGAGCTCAAGCGCTCGATCCAGCAACAGGAAGCGCATCTGCGGCACATGCGGCGCGCGCTCGGCATGAGTGAGGGCCGACTCGACACCGTGCGCGGTGCCGGTGCTCCCGGCGCGGCCGGCGACGCCGTGGAACTCGCGCAGAACGACCAGCCCGGAACCACGCCTGTCGGCAAACCGCCGGAGCCTCCTGACCGGCCGCCACGCATCGCGCAGATTTTCGACGAGCCCAGCGCACTCACACCGCCGGGCAAGGTTGTTGTCGAGCCGTCATTTCAGATGGCGTATTCGTCGTCGGACCGCGTGGCGCTGGTGGGCTACACCATCATCCCCGCGCTGCTGATCGGGCTGATCGACGTACGGCAGGTGAAGACCACCACGCTGACCGGCACGGTGGCGATGCGCTACGGCCTCGCGCGGCGCTGGGAGCTGGAGGCGCGGGTGCCCTATGTCTACAGCAAGAGCGACACCGTCAGCCGCGAGCTGTTCACCGGCACGGCGACGGACAACGCCTTCAGCTCGCACGGACACGGCATCGGCGACGTGGAGCTGACTGCGCGCTACCAGATCAATGCAGGCGGGGTCGACAAGCCGTTCTACATCGGCTGGCTGCGCTTCAAGACGCGCACCGGCAAGGATCCGTTTGAAGTCACCACCGATTGCGTGACACGCTGTGTGAGCAATACCACGGGCACCGGCCTGCCTCTGCAACAGCCGACGGGCTCGGGCTTCTTCGCCGTACAGCCAGGGCTGACGTGGCTGTTCCCGACGGACCCGGCGGTTTTCTTCGGCAGCATCAGCTACCTGCACAACTTCGAGCGCAAGGACGTCAGTCTGAACCTGGTGGACGGCTCGAAGCAGTTCCTGGGCAACGTGAAGGCCGGCGACATCATCGGCCTGAACTTCGGCATGGGGCTGGCGCTGAACGAGAAGGCGTCGTTCTCTATCGGCTACGACCAGAGCATCATCGGGCCGACCACGCAAAACGGCCAGCGCGTGCCGGGTTCTGTGCGCACGATTCTCGGCACCTTGCTGGTCGGCTATTCGTACCGGCTCTCACCCAAGATGGCGCTGAACCTGTCGGTGGGTGCGGGCCTGACGCGTGACACGCCGGACCTGACCGTCACGCTGCGCCTGCCGATCCAGTTCTAGCTCAGTGCAGCATGGTGACGACGTTGGCCAACGCGCCTTGCAGCACGTTGGAGAGATTCATCTGACGGAACTGCGGCAAGCTGTTGACCGCCGCATTGATGGTCGTCACCGCCTGCAGCGTCTGGTTGTTCAGGCTGTTCTGGATGACCGTGGCTGCCGCTGCCCCCCCCGTCGCCAAATCGGGCGGAGCGACATTGTTTGGACCGTTCTGCACGATGTTGACCGTATTGACCACCGAGGCCAGTTGCTGCGCCTGCGTGGTCGTCATGCGTGCCACATCGGGAATATTGACCGATGCACTCGCCACCAGGTCGCCGTTGATGAAGACCGCACGGTCGATGCCGAACGAAATGCGCAACCCCGCGAGCGAGGGCACATCAAACCCGCCGCGCATGTCGTCGAGCTTGTCTTCGGACACGGCCTGCCAGGCATGGACCGGATTGTTGTCCATGCCGCCCATGCCGGCCGCACACGCATGCCCGGCCGCAGCCAGCGCGAACCATCCAGCGGCCCACGCCACCTTGCCAAACCGCTTCATGATGCCCTCCTGCCCGACTACCGGAATGTCACGCGCCAACGATGCTCAGAAGTCGGACGGACCATGCTTGGGAACGACGATGTTTCCCAGGCCGCTGCGGTCCATGCCTTCCTCCAGCGGTGCACGCGGTGCCACGCGCCAATCCGATGAGGCGTTGAACGTCGCCCCCGCCTCGCGGTTATGGACAACGAACAGCAAATGGTTGTCCCACATGCTCTCGAAACTCGCACGCGGAATCGCACGCGTGCCCATGGCCGGATCGCCCACCAGCACACGCCCTTCCTGTACGCCCTTGACCACCACAAAGTGGTGATAGCCGTTCTCGGTCAACAACACGATGGCCGGCAGGTGGGCGTCCTTCAATGCATCCAGCGGCTGCTCGAAACCATCGGCCTCAAAGCCCAGAGATGCCAGATAGCGTTTGATGTCGAGCAGCGAAAAACCTTCTCGCCGGATCTTCTCCTGGTTGCCATGCTCGTACATGGCCTGGAACACGGTCTGCTCGCTCACCGGATAGCCGTACTGATATGTGAGCAGTGTCGCCACCGCAGCGGACCCGCAACTGAAGTCGAAACGCTGATGCACGGTACGCAGATAGCGCGCGGCCTTCATGCTCGTCACCGGCGTGGCATACGTGCCGCCGCCCGTGCCGAGCATGTCGATCGTGCCCGCCAACGCGGGCCCGCAAATCAGTGCCACCAGCACTGCTCCGAACGTCTTGCGCATCATTCCGCCCTTCTCAAGCTCAAGGCCGGAACTGCACGTTGACAATGGTGGCGTTCTGGATCAGCACGTTCGCTCCGCTGTTCTGGATGACCGTGGGGATCCCGCTGGCATTGGCAAACGAGCCGTCGCGCACGATGTTCGACCCCGTCGCCACGTTAATGGCGGCGTTGTCGCTCACCGTGCCCGACAGGCGCGCTTCATTGACGGTCTGGTAGAGATCCTGCGTGCCGCCGCGATAGCTGTCGAGCCGATCTGCGCCCACCGCATGACCGAGCCCAGGCACCGACATGGCCGCGGCGGCCGGGGGACGCACCGCTTCCGTGCTGGCCACCTGCGCACCGTCTGCAATTGGCGCATCGTTCGCTGCCATTGCTGCTGCCGCCGGCCACGCCACCAGGCCGCACGCCAACCACCATGCTGCCCACCCTGCTGTGGTTCTTCTGTCGGATCGCATCAAACGTCTCCTATACGCTCCAACTGCGGGCCGGACCACGGATGCAGTCCGGCCCCATCCACCGTCATGCGCTGAGCATCATCGCTCGCGCAGCGGCACTTCCCCGCTCATGCCCGATACCGGGCTACTTGCCCACGTTCAGGTTGGCCTGCACGTTGATGCTTTGCTGGATGAGGGAAGCGAAGCCGCTGTTCTGGCTCGCCACCATCACACCAGCTGCGGATTGACCGACGCTGGTCATGGCGTTGGACATGTTGAACGTGCCTGCGTCCACCATGACCGTGCCGCCTGCACCGCCGGTGCCACCCACCGCACCATTGCCGACGCCACCATTGCCGACACCGCCTGCACCACCAGCCGCACCCACGGCGCCAACGGCACCATTGCCTGCCGTGGACGATGCTGCGCCGTTGGTCGCGCTGCCGTTCGTGGAAGTACCGCCTGCACCGCCAGTACCGGCCACGTTGGTAGCGGCCCCACCTGCCGCGCCTGCACCACCTGTGCTGGTGCCGGTGGCCGTGCTCGTTCCAGTGCCTGCGCCACCAGACGCGGTAGAGCTGCCACTGGTGCCGGTGCCGCCGGCCGCGCCGTTTCCGCCGGCCGCGGCTGCTGCGCCACCCGTTGCTGAGCCTGAGCCATGATGGTGATTGGCGTCACCGCCATTGGAGCCACCGGCACCGCCGCCGCTGCCTCCAGCGCCGCCGCCCGCTGCACTGGCGCTGCCTGCCAAGCCACCCAGGCCCGCGCCCAGGCTCGCCGACAGCGTGCCGGAACTGCCGCCGCTACCGCCACTACCTGCGTTGCCTGCAGCGCCACCGCCATTACCGCCATTGCCGGCCGTCGCGCCACCGTTGGTTGCACTGCCGTGCGTCACGCTGCCCGAGCTGCCACCCGCGCCGCCGCCGCCGCCTGCGCCGCCAGCGCCACCGTTGCCGCCCGCACCTGCGCCGCCATAGCCGTACCCGCCACGCCCGCCGGCGCCGCCGTTGGCCGAGCCTCCGTTATTGGTGGCGACGTTCCCGATCCCCGAAATGCTGAGGTTGGTGACCGTGCCCTCCAGTTTGGAGATGGCAATCGCCTTGCTCGTGTTGAAGGAGTTGGTGAAGGTCGCAGTCGACACACCGCCGTTATTGCTGGCTGCAGTGCCGTAGCCTGTGGCGCTGGCTGTACCGCTGTTGTCGCGGTTGCTGCCTTGGCTTGAGTTGTTGTGTTGGTTCGAATTGTCCGTTGCTGTGGTCGTTGTCGTGGTGTCTGTGTCAGTACTGGTTCTGTTGATGGTTGATGTGGTGGTTTGGGTCTTGTCACCCGCGCCGGACGCCGTATTGCCGATATCAGCCAATGCAACGCCAGAGACCCCCAATCCCATGGCGATCGCGGTGGCCAGTAAGGTCTTCTTCATAACGCACTCCATAAAGGTGAGAGGGACGGCTGAAACGCAGCCAGTAGGGCTGGTGCGCTCTGCCTGTGGGAAAAACATGACCCACCCCGGGGCGGCTCGTTTGCATAATCGGTGCCAACTTCCGGGCACGCTTTACACGGCTGTTCTAAGTGATTGAAAACGCAAAAGATTCACCGACACCCACGTGCAGAGGTGCACGCACTGCCGCGCAATCGTGTCGGGACGTGAATTTGTGGAGGCCCGTTTCCGCCCTTTCGGTTGCAGCGCTGATACACCGCCATGTCGCGCATGACGGCCACGGCCTGCATGGCCTTCGCGCGAAGACGCTGTCGGCACACGCGCATGCGCACGGCCAGGGTGTTTAAGACGAACGATTGGCCGGGTGTTTCAGGCGCGAAACATCGGCGCATCGGCGCTCACATTGCGTGAGCGGTGGGTCACCGGCAGGAGAGCATCCCGTGGCGCACGTCGGGTCAGGTGGCGCGTCCCATTGATGTGCGCACCGCAAGCGCGCGATCCTATGTGGACGGTTGGCTGCGAGTGCCTCCTATCAGCAAGACGCACGCGGGAGACGCGTCTCAGTTTCCACCTCGGGCGTTGCCCAGGCAGGCGAACAAAACCGCGCGCGGCAAGCATCGTCATGGCAATAACAAACCGCGCGCAACCCGTTCGCATTTCAACCGCGATACCGCAAGCTCAGTTCAGGCCGTGGCGGCCACCGTCAGCTTGAGTTCTTCGATCATGCGGTCGCGCATGACGAACTTCTGCACCTTTCCCGTCACCGTCATCGGCATCTCGGTGACGAAGCGGATGTAGCGCGGAATCTTGTAGTGCGCGATCTGGCCCTGGCAGAACGTGCGGATCTCCTCTTCCGTGGCCTGCTGGCCGGGCTTGAGCACGATCCACGCGCAAACCTCTTCGCCATACTTTGGGTCGGGCACGCCAAACACGTTGACGGCCTGCACCTTCGGATGCCGGAAGAGGAACTCTTCGATCTCGCGCGGGTAGACGTTCTCGCCACCGCGGATGAGCATGTCCTTCACGCGGCCGACGATGTTGCAGTAGCCCTCGGCATCGAACGTTGCCAGATCGCCCGTGCGCATCCAGCCGTCGTGGATGGACTCGGCGGTCTTGGCTTCGTCGTCCCAGTAGCCGAGCATGACTGAATAGCCCTTGGTGCACAGCTCGCCCTTCTCACCCACGGGCACCACCTCTCCCGCGCCATCCACCAGCTTGACCTGCAGATGCGGCTGGATGCGGCCGACGGTGGTAACGCGCTTGTCGAGCGGGTCCGTCACCGCGCTTTGGAAAGACACGGGGCTCGTCTCTGTCATGCCGTACGCGATGGTGACTTCGCGCAGATTCAATTCCGACACGACGCGCTTCATCACCTCGATGGGACACGGCGAGCCGGCCATGATGCCGCCGCGCAGTGTCGATACGTCAAAGCTCTTGAAGTCCGGATGATCGAGCTGCGCAATGAACATCGTCGGCACGCCGTGCAGTTGCGTGCAGCGCTCCTCCGCCACCGTGCGCAGCGTGGCCAGCGGGTCGAACGCTTCGCCCGGAAACACCATGCATGCGCCGGTCGCCGTGCAGGTCAGCACCGACATGACCATGCCGAAGCAGTGATACAGCGGCACGGGAATGCACAGTCGATCACCCTCTTGCAGGTTCATCGCCATGGCAACGAAGCGCGCGTTGTTGACGACGTTCACATGCGTCAGCGTGGCGCCCTTGGGCGCGCCGGTCGTGCCGCTGGTGAACTGGATGTTGATGGCGTCGTCGGGCGACAGCGTGGCCGTGATGGCATCCAGCGCATCAACGGGTACGCTTTTTCCACGCGCAACAACGTCGGCAAAGTTGAGCATGCCAGGCGTGCCGGCCTCGCCCATCCGGATGACCCAGCGCAGGGCCGGCAGCTTGGCCGCGTTCAGCGCGCCCGGCTGCGCGGTCGCCAGTTCGGGCGCGAGTGTCTGCAGCATCTCCAGATAGCGCGATGTCTTGAAGGCCTCGGCCGCCACGATGGCCTTGCAGCCGACCTTGTTGAGCGCGTATTCCAGTTCCGACAGCCGATATGCCGGGTTGATGTTGACGAGGATGAGCCCCAGGCGCGCAGTTGCGAACTGCGTGAGCACCCATTCGACGCGGTTGGGCGACCAGATGCCGATGCGGTCGCCGCGTTCGAACCCCAGTGCGTGCAGGCCCGCGGCCAGCGCATCGACCTGTTCAGCAAAGGTACGCCACGTCCAGCGCACGTTCTGCTCGCGGAACACAACCGCCTCGTCGTCAGGGCAGCGGCGCACCGTTTCCGCCAGTAACGCCGAGACTGTCACGTGCGCCAGCGGCACCGCTGTATCGCCCACCACATATGACGCACCGTTGCGCGGTCGCGCGTCGAAAACCTCACCAGCCATGGATGTCTCCTCCAATCAACGTTGGCCTTTTTGGGGCCTTGTTCTGAATGATTTGTAGCCACTGCATTGATCGCAATTTGACGCAGCTTGACGCATTTGGCAATCCGTTCTCAGACGAACAATGATGCGGAACAATTGCTGCACTGCAGCAGCAAAAATCGGCGGGCATCCTCATCAACGCGCTAACATGCCGGCCTGATGTTTTGCGCTTTCTTGCACGTAGGGAATGACGATGATCGTAGTGGTAATGGGTGTTTCGGGTTGCGGCAAATCCACGGTGGGCCAGAAGATTGCCGAGCGGCTGGGCTGCGCTTTCCGTGATGGCGACGAGTTTCACTCCGAGGCCAACCGCGCCAAGATGCACGCAGGTATCCCCCTGAACGACGATGACCGCAAACCCTGGCTCGAATCCATCCGCGCCTACATGGACGAGAAGACGAGCAGTGGGCAGTCGCTGGTGGTGGCCTGCTCCGCTCTCAAGCAGCGCTACCGCGACGTGCTGCGCGGCGCCGCCGGCAACGCCGAATTCGTCTACCTGAAGGGCGACTTCGATCTGCTGCAAGGCCGACTGGCCGCCCGGAAAGACCACTTCTTCAATCCGAGCCTCCTACGCAGCCAGTTCGACGCGCTGGAAGAGCCGACCGACGCCGTCATCGTCGACATCGCGCTGCCGCCCGAAGCTATCGTCGACGAGGCTGTCGCCCAACTGCAGGCACGCGCCGCGCACCGTCCGGCCGCCTGAACTCGCACGCGTCCAGGCGCTAGCTGCGCGTGAGTTGCTGCAACACGGCCTGCACCTCGCCGTTGCACACGCGGCTCATACGCTCCCGCTCACGCGGCGTATCGATCTGCTCGTGCGCCTGCAAGCCCAGTTCGATCAGCGATTGCGCACGCGGCAGCCAATGGCGCGTGAGCGCTGCTTGCAAATCAGCCGCAATGCGGTCCGGATCTCCAAAATAGAGCCGGCCGCCGTATTCGCTCTCGATCTCCTTGCGGATCACCTCGGCGGCGTGCGGCAGCACCGCTCGGTTGACGGCCACATGCCGCAACTCGTGCTCGCGGATGGCGGTGTGCGCGCACGTGCCCGGCGCAAATTCCCGCGCCACCGTCACCCGAAAATTATTCAGCACCAACTCCACCGAGATGGAAGGCCGCAGGCAGGTCGTTGGCGGCTGCGTGGCGATGGCCATGTAGCGGCTGTTGACGTCGAACCGTGCGACCAGCGTCGCGTACGTTTTGCCCAGTACGCGGGCTGATCGGTCATACGGCGGCGCCTCGGCAGTGAGTTGATCGACCGAACGGTCGTTGGAGAAGGACAGCGGCGTTTCGGTGGCACGCACCTCCACGCGCATCGGCCCGAGCGCCTGATCGCAGGCCTTGAGCCAGTGCGACTTGTTGGCATTGAGTACGGGGGCGCCTGCCGAGCCCGTCGCGGCCGCGACGTTTTCGATCGGCGCGAAGCGCACATCGGCCAGCCTCAGCCGATGCAGCCGACTCCAATGCCAGGCGCCGGCCACCACGGCCAGCACCACACCCAATACCACCACCCGACGCATGCTGGGCTCCCCGTTTGCGCATCCCGACCGGGCTACGCAGGGGCGCCGCCGGCTGGGTCAGGCCGGTGTCAGTTCCACCGGTTCTCGGTTCTTGTGCTGGGCGGCAACCAGTCGCCTGATCTGCTCGCCCGATCGTTTGAGCGCTACGCGCGCCTCTGGAAGGAAAGGATAGAAGATCGGCCACACGTGAGGAAGCCGCCGCCCCATTTCTACCGATACGGATACCCCGGCCGCCCGCGCCCGCTCGGCCATTCGGAGGGTATCGTCGCGCAGCACTTCGCTGGTGCTGACATAGCAGTGCAGTGTGGGCAGGCCCGTGAAATCGGCATACAGCGGCGAGGCGAGCGGATGGTCGGCCGGTGCGCCCGAATCGCCCAGGTACAACGCCGCACCATGCGCCATCCACGCGCCGCGAAACATCACGTCGGATTCATCGTTGTCGATCAGGCTCTGGCCGGTGGCGGCAAGATCCGTCCACGGCGAATACAGCACCGCGCCCGCCGGCAGCGGGTCTGCCGCATCACGCAAGGCCACCAGCAGCGCCAACGCCAGCCCGCCGCCCGCGGAATCGCCGGCCACCACAATGCGCGAGGGCGACACGCCCTGCGTCACCAGCGTGCGATACGTGAAGAGCGCATCTTCCACCGGCGCAGGAAACGGATGCTCGGGTGCCAACCGGTAGTCCGGCACGCACACCCGCGCCCGGGCATGCGTGGCGAGGCCAATGGTGATCGGGCGATGTGTGCGCGGGCTGCAGAAGAAATAGCCGCCGCCATGCAGATAAAGCACGACCGGCGCGTCGTCATGCAGGTCCGGATCGGCGGGTTCAATCCATTCGCCGGTGAGGCCATCGCCGTTGACACCATCGGCCGGGACGATACGCCAATCCGGCGGCAGCTCCACCGGCGAAGGCATCTTGCGCTTCTCGGCATGCAGGCGTGTGGCGATCGGGTCGAAGGGCTCCCGCTCGGTCGGCTTCTTGATCTGGTTGCGCACCATCCTAGAGACGACCCAGTTCTGCCAGCTCATCGCGCAACCCTCCGCTGCAAAGTCTCAGCCTAGCGAGGAAGCGCTACCCAGACAATCGGTTCGCACCCTGTTTGAACGGCGAGTGTCCCCATCGGGCAACGCCGTCTGCGAAACCGCAGCATCAAGCCTACTCAAGGCATCGCAGCCAGGGTGCCGGGCACTGCCGCAGTGTCTTGCCTCTCCACGCGCTGAGCACGTGCTATGTCGTCCGGTTTTGAGGCCTCGCCTCTATCGCGCCCGGCACCGCGCCTGGCGCTTCCTTGCCTCGGCACATGACAAACAATCTATAAATTTATATATTATTCGAACCTAGATTGCTCCCCCTGCTTCCCATGTCGATCGACTTCACACATTTCACTCCAGGCGCGGCGCTCGTCGGCGGCCTGATCATCGGGCTGGCGGCGGCCGTGCTGGTGCTGGGCACCGGCCGTATTGCCGGCATCAGCGGCATCGTCGGCGGGCTGCTGCTGCGCCCGCGCGGCGATATGGACTGGCGCATCGCGTTCCTGATCGGCCTGATGGGGGCGCCAGTGGTTGCCGCACTGCTTGGCCACCCCGTGGTTCCGGAGATCGCCGCGGGTTGGGGTGAGGTGCTGGCGGCTGGGTTCCTGGTCGGCATCGGAACACGCTACGCAGGCGGCTGCACAAGCGGCCACGGCGTGTGCGGGTTGTCGCGCGGCTCGGTGCGCTCGCTGGTGGCCACACTCTCCTTCGTGACCGCCGGCATCGTCACCGTGTTCGTGGTACGGCACGTGTTTGGAGGCTGACATGGCCATCGTGATCGCACTCGTAGCGGGCTTGCTGTTTGGCGCGGGGCTCATCGTGTCGGGCATGGCCAATCCGGCCAAGGTGCTCGGCTTTCTCGATCTGTTCGGCCAATGGGACCCTTCATTGGCGTTCGTGATGGCCGGAGCGATTGCCGTTGGCGTGATCGCCTTCTTTGTGGCGCGTCGGCGCGGCCGCTCGTGGCTTGGCACGCCGATCCAATTGCCGTCGGCAACAGGCGTGACCGCGCGGCTCGTGCTCGGCAGCGCCGTGTTCGGCATCGGTTGGGGGCTGGCAGGTTTCTGCCCGGGGCCGGCATTGGTGGCGCTGGGCGCGGGCGTGCCAAAGGCTGTCGGTTTTGTCGCCGCCATGCTGGCGGGCATGGCTGTCTTCAGTTGGCTGCAACGCAAGCGCTAGGCGGGCGGCAGTGCCGCATACAAACCGATAACCCACCTACAGAGGACAACATGACGCTGCGCAAGCTCATCGACGAGTCCGGCGTCGCGCCTATGACGTTGTACCGGCACTTTGCCGGCAAGGAAGATCTGATCAAGGAAGTGCTGGAGCAACGCTAGAGCTTCGTCGTGGGCAGCATTGCCGAGAAGCTCGGCCCCATGCCTGACGCCACCACCCGCCTCAAGGGCATCTTCGACCGGTACGGCACGTGGTTCCGCACGCCAGAGTTCGCGGGCTGCCTGTTCGAGCACGCGCTGGCGGAGTTTGGCAACACCTGCCCCGAGGTGACCGACGTGGCGGTGCGCTACCGCGACGATCTGCTCGCAATGATGGAAACGCTGCTCAAGGATGTGGTGCCCGCCAACACGGCGCGCCGGCTTGCCGGGGTATACGTAATGCGGCTCGCGGGCGTCACGGCCGACGCCCGCGCGATTGGCGATCCGTCTGCCGCGTCACAGGCCTGGCACGCCGCAGAAACCCTGCTGCACCAGGCCAGGGCCGCCACGGAAGCGGTGTGAACCCGCCTGCCGCGGACTACCAGCCGCGCTGCAGGCGCCGCGCGATCATCGAGGGCAAGCGCAGCAAGCCCTCAGCCGCCAGGCGCAGATGCATTGCGATCAGCAGGATGTTGTCACGCAGATACCGGAAATGCGACACGCCGCCCTCGTTCGGGCGGAAGTAGCGCACCGGCGCCGCCAGCCGGATCGGACGCACGCCGGCCCAGCACAGGCGCACTGCCGCTTCCGGGTCGAAATCGAAACCGCGCATCCAGCTCTGCTGGCGCATGATCTCGGCCAGCGGTGCAATTGGATAAACGCGAAAGCCGAACAGCGTATCGCCAATTCCAGCCCACAGGGTCTCGATGTCCGCGCAGCCATTGGACAGGCGCCGGCCCTGCACACGCATCTGCGGCGCCGTTGCGTCGAACACCGGCTGGCCGAGGATCATCGCGTCGGGCGCCGCCTGCGAGGCAGCCATGAATTCGGGGATCAGGTTGGCGGGATGCTGCCCATCGGCGTCCATGGTCAGCACGTAGGTAAAGCCTGCTGCCGCAGCGGCCTCCAGACCAGCCAGTACAGCCACGCCCTTGCCGCGATTGCGCGGCAGCACGATCACCCGCAGCCCCGGGTCTTGCGCGGCCATGGCCTGCAGGCGTTCGGTGCTGCCGTCGGTACTGCCGTCCACCACCACCCAGACCGGGTTCCACTGTGCGCGCGCACTGCGCACGGTGTCGTCAACCTTGTGGCCAGGGTTGTAGCTTGGAATCAGAACGAGGTGCGAAGTGGAAGCGCCGGTCATCGGCATGGCGTCGGTCCGGCCAAACGTTGAAAGCGGAATGCGTCGGGCGCTGGCGCGAGCCTATCGCGTGCGGTGCTCTGCCACGTAGGCCGCGAGCGAGCCCAGCGAGGCGAAGATCTTCTGGTTATCGGGATCGCCCGAGCGCAGCTCGAAGCCGTATTTCTTGGAGATCAGCAACGCAACTTCGAGGATATCGATGGAATCGAGCCCGAATCCTTCGCCATACAGCGGTGTGTCGGCGGTCAGGGCATCGAGTTGAATGTCTTCGAGATTCAGTTCGCCGATCATGAGTGCGGCGAGCTCTTTTTCCAGGTCGTTCATCGGTCTTGCGCCACAGGCGGCGCGCTGCGGGGACTGCGGCCAGAGCCGCCGACGATCTTCTTGCCCGAAGCCCCTGCCTTGTCCAGCCCAGCCTGTGAAGGGGGTCGTTTAAGCTAGGCGGATTCTAGACGAAGGGGTACACCCCGTATAGCGCGAAACCGTGACAAACACCGCATATCGCGGCGCTTTCACGAAGTGACGCAAACGATTCAACGGCTTGTGTGGCGCCACAAAGCGGCAAGGGGCGCCGTCGCACGGCCGGCCGAGCGCGTACATCCGGTTACAAACACGCCGCCGCCGGATCGGGCGAGACAGGCTCGGGGCCCTAGAATGTGCCCCGCCCTATGATGAAACTGCCGTGCACTCCCCTACGACAACCATGCAGCGCCGCTCCCCCCACCTTGCCCTGCCATGCACCGACTGACCAGCTTTGCGCGAGGCGCAGCGGGCGTGGGTGCGATCGTGGCGTATCAGGTCGGTGCGCATTACGCAGCGGCCACGCCGGGCGCGCATGGCGTGGGCCTGGCAATGGCGCTGTTACCGCCGTTGGCAATCGCGCTGGTGGCGGCCATACGTACCACGCATCGTGCATGGTTGTTGCCGCTGTGGTTGCTCGTCTGCTCAGTGCTGTGGATGGCGCGCGCGCCGCTGGCCGCGCATTTTGACTGGGGCCTGTACCTCGAGCATGCAAGCTTCAACCTGATGATGGCCTACGTGTTCGGCCGCACGCTGGTGGCGGGGCGCGAGCCGCTGTGCACGCACTTTGCCCACATGGTGCACGGCACGCTCACACCGCGCATTGCGCGTTATTCGCGGCAAGTCACGCTGGTATGGACGCTGTTCTTCCTGGCAACCGCTGCCGTGTCCACGCTACTGTTTGCCACGGCATCCACCGTCACGTGGTCGACGTTTGCGAACTACCTGTCGCTGCCGCTGGTGGGCGTAGTGTTCGTGGCGGAATACCTATGCCGCCGCATCGTGCTGCGCGGTGAGCCACACTCCAGCCTGTTCGACGCGGTGCGCGCGTATCGACAATCGGAACAATCCGGGCACGTCACGCCCGCTGCCACAGAACGGTCCCGCTGAACCTACCCGCCTGCAAGATTTGCTTCATGCCGACTTACCCGCTGGTCTCCCATCCAACGCTGGACCACACGCTTGCCTGGCGTGACGGCACGCCCGTCTCAGCGCGCACGTTCCTGGCCGATGTGATGGCGCTGGCCGCGATGCTGCCGCCGGGCGGCCACGTGTTCAACGCCTGCGCAGACCGTTACCGCTTTGCCGTCGGCCTGTGCGCAGCGCTGGTGGCCGGCAAGGTCAGCCTGCTGCCGCCCATGCAGACGGCGCAGATGGTGTGTCAGCTTTCGGCGTTCGCGCCCGATGTGTTCTGCCTGCACGATGCGACCGCCTGCCCGGTCGACCTGCCTGCCTTCCGTTATCCCGATGCGTTGACGCCCGGCGCAGCGCCCATCGACGTGCCGCAGATCGACACGTCGCAAGTCATGGCGGTGTTGTTCACGTCCGGCTCGACCGGTACGCCGGTGCCGCATCGCAAGACGTGGGGCGCACTGGCGCGCTGCATGCGCACGGCCGTCGCGCACCTTGGCCTGGCCGATGGGCGCGCCTTCACGCTGGTCGGCACGGTGCCGGCACAGCACATGTACGGCCTTGAGGTGACGGTGCTGTTGGCGCTACAGGGCGGTCTGGCGTTCAGCAACCGGCAGCCGTTCTATCCGGCGGACATTCGCGAGGCGTTGGACGCAGTACCGCAGCCGCGCGTGCTGGTGACCTCGCCGGTGCATCTGCGGGCGCTCCTCGCATCGGAGCCCGCGTTGCCGAGTGCATCGCTCGTCCTGTCGGCCACAGCGCCGCTGTCGGAGGCGCTGGCGCGGAAGACCGAGACTCGCCTATCCGCGCCGCTTCTGGAAATCTACGGCAGCACCGAAACCGGCCAGGTCGCGACGCGCCGTACCGCGCAAGAAACCGCGTGGCACCTGTACCCCGGCGTTCGCATGGAATCGCGCTCCGGCACGCCGGAAGACGAAGGCCCGACGGTGTGGGTCTATGGCGGACACGTCGAAACCCCGGTACCGATGGGTGACGCGATCGAACTGATCGACGACACGCACTTTCTCCTGCACGGGCGCAAGGCCGATCTGATCAACATTGCAGGCAAGCGGTCGTCGCTGGCGTATCTGAACCATCAACTCAACGCGATTGCCGGTGTGGTGGACGGCGTGTTCTACATGCCGGACGATGCGCCCGCCGCCCGGCATACGTACGGCAGCGCGGCAGTCACGCGCCTGGTGGCGCTGGTTGTGGCGCCGGGCCTCAGCGCGGCGGACGTGCTGCGTGCCCTGCACGACCGCATCGACGCAGCATTTATGCCGCGTCCACTGCTGCTGATGGACGCGCTGCCGCGCAACGAAACCGGCAAACTGGCGCGCGATGTGCTGGCCGCGCTGATCGCACAGCATTCGCACCGCAACGCACACAAGCACGCCATGCGCTTCACCATTCCCGCTGATCACCCCGCGCTGCCGGGGCACTTTCCTGGCCATCCGATCGTGCCGGGCGTGGTGCTGCTCGACCATGCGCTTCACACGATCGGTGCGGCGCTGGGCCGCTCGCTTGATGCCTGCAAGATCAGCTCGGCCAAGTTTCTCAGTCCTGCGGCACCCGGGGAAGTGCTCGATCTCGCGTTCGAGACGACGGCAAGCAACACCGTGCGCTTCACAATCCGCGCGGGCGAACGTGAAGTGGCCAGCGGCGTGCTGTCTGCCCCGGCACCGGAGGGCGTTGCCGCATGAAGCGCTCCGACTGGGCCGAGCGTCCGGAGCGCAGCAACCTCGCGCTGCTGCGCCTGATGACGTGGCTCTCGCTGCGGCTCGGGCGGCCGTTCGGCCGGGTCCTGCTGCGGCTGATTGCGTTGTATTTCGTGGCGGCCTCGCCAGCGGCGCGGGGCGCTTCACGTGACTATCTGCGCCGCGCGCTCGGCCGCACTGCAACGCTCTGCGACGTGTTCCGCCACATGCTCACGTTCGCCACGACCATTCATGACCGCATCTACCTGATCAGCGGGCGCTTCGGTCTGTTCGACATCCAGTTGCAGGGCCAACAGCACGTGCACAACGTGCTGGCGCAGGGGCGCGGCGCGTTCCTGCTGGGCGCGCACCTGGGCAGTTTCGAGGTGGTACGCGCGCTCGGCCGGACGGTGCCGGATCTACGCGTGGCTGTCGCCATGTACGAAGAGAATGCACGCAACATCAACGCCGCGGTGGCCGCCATCAACCCGGCGGCGGCGCCGGAGGTCATTCCGCTCGGCCGCGTGGACGCCATGCTGCAAGTGCGCGAAGCGCTGGATGACAACCGGCTCGTCGGCATGCTGGCCGATCGCACGCTGTTGCGCGACGCGGGGCCATCAGTCCGGCACATGGATTTTCTCGGCAGCCCGGCGGCGTTTCCGTTGGGGCCGCTGCACATGGCGGCCATGCTCAAACGCCCCGTACTGTTCATGACGGGGCTGCACCTGGGCGGCAATCGCTACGCTGTGCATTTCGATCTGTTGGCGGACTTCACCGATGTGCGCCGCGAAGATCGCGCCGCCGCCGTGCAAGCCGCGCTCGGCCGCTATGTGGAACGCGTTGAACATTACTGCCGCACCGCACCGTACAACTGGTTCAATTACTTCGACTTCTGGCAGGATGCCGACGCGGCCGGAGCGCCGGATCACGCCCCCGCCGACCACCAGACCACGCAAACGCCATGACTGCAACGCGCCCATTCTTCCGCGCCTTCCTGGCCTTGCTCGCGGCCAGCATGTTGGCCGCGACCGCTCACGCTGCGGATTCCGCCTGGACGCTCGACCGCCTGATGTCCACGCTCGCACGCAACAAATCGGGGCGCGCCACGTTCACGGAAACGAAGACGCTGTCGATTGCAGCACAGCCCATCGAATCATCCGGCGAGCTGGTGTTCGTGGCGCCCGATCATCTGGAAAAGCACACGCTGGCCCCCAAGCCCGAACATCTCGTGATTGACGGCGACAAGCTGACCGTGGAGCGTAACCAGCGCAAGTTCACGATGCCGCTGTCGCAATACCCGGAGCTGGGCGCGTTCATTGAAAGCATCCGCGCCACACTGGCCGGCAACCGCTACGCGCTCGAAGCGATCTACAAGGTCGCCATCGCCGGCCACGGCGATGACTGGACGCTCACCCTTTCGCCCATCGACACGCGCATGCAGCAAGTGGTGCGCACCATCACGCTGGAGGGCACGCGCGATGTGCTGCGCAGCGTCGCCATCCGCCAGGCCGACGGCGATCATTCGCTGATGCGCCTGCAACGCGTGCCCGGCAACTAAGGATGGCGCGCACATGAAACGCTTGCACGCCCTGCGTCGCCCTGCGGTGCTGGTCTGGTTGACTGGCCTGCTGCTGTGCGCGGTCGTGATCGGACGTACCAGCTTTACGGCGGACCTGTCGGCGTTTCTGCCGCGCTCGCCGAGTGCCGAGCAACGCGTGCTGGTCGACCAGTTGCGCGAGGGGCTCGTGTCGCGCCTCATCCTTGTCGGCATCGAGGGTGGTGACGCGGCCACCCGTGCAACGCTGTCAAAGCAGCTCGCAGCGAGGCTGCGTGCCGATGCGCAATTCAGCGCCGTCAACAATGGTGAGCCCGTGAGCGAAGCGCGCGACCGGCAGTTCATCTTCGACCACCGCTACGTGCTGAGCCCCGCAGTCACGCCGCAGCGCTTTTCCGCCGAAGGGCTACATGCGGCGCTGGGCGAAAGCCTCGATCTGTTGAGTTCATCGGCAGGGCTCGTCGCCAAGAACATGCTGCCGCGTGACCCGACTGGCGAGGTGGCGGCACTCGTCAGCCAGCTCGACAACACCGCGCTGCCGTCGTCGAAGCACGGCGTGTGGGCGTCACGCGATGGCCAGCGTGCCGTGCTGGTCGTGCAGACAACGGCCGCCGGCTCCGACACCGACGCACAGGCGCATGCCATTGATGCCGTGCGCGGCGCGTTCGATGCGGTTGCGCGCGCAGTGCCAAACGCAGCGTCAACGCGCATCCTGATGACCGGCCCGGGCGTGTTCTCCGTCGAATCGCGCGACACCATCAAGCACGACGTCGAGCGGCTTTCCGCCGTCAGCCTCGTGCTGGTGGTGGCGTTGCTGCTAACGGTATACCGCTCGCCGCGCACGATGGTGCTCGGGTTGCTGCCGGTGCTGTCCGGCGTGGCGGCAGGCGTGGCAGCGGTCAGCCTCACGTTTGGCGCGGTGCACGGGCTTACGCTCGGCTTCGGCACCACGCTCATCGGCGAGGCGGTCGACTATTCGATCTACCTGTTCGTGCAATCCGCCCGCCTGCACGGCGCCACTCCCCACGACAGCCTGCGCGCATGGATTGCCACGTACTGGCCGACCATCCGCCTGGGTGTGCTGACCTCGGTGTGCGGCTTTGCGTCGATGCTGTTCTCGGGCTTTCCCGGCCTGGTGCAACTGGGGCTGTATTCGATTGTGGGGTTGGTAACGGCCGCGCTCGTCACGCGCTACGTGCTACCGCATCTGCGTGGTGCAGAAGTGGCGACGCGTGATCTTTCGCGCGTGGGAGCGTGGCTGACGCGGGCGACGTCTGCCGCACCGCGCCTGCGCTGGCTGTTGGCCGCCGTGCTCATCGGCGCATGTGCGGCGCTTGCGCTGCATCGCGATAGCTTGTGGAGCCGCGAACTGGCCGCGTTGAGCCCCGTCCCCGCGAATAGCCAGGCGCTCGACGCCAGCCTGCGCGCAGATGTGGGCGCGCCCGACGTGCGCTATCTGGTGGTGATCCCGGCCGCAACGGAACAGGCCGCGCTTGAAGGCGCTGAAAAGATCGCCGCGCAGCTGCAACCGCTGGTGAACGACGGCGTGCTCGCCGGCTTCGAGAACCCCGCGCGCTACCTGCCGAGCGATGCCACACAGCGCGCCCGCCTCGCAAGCCTGCCCGCCGCTGACGCACTGGCCGCGGGCATGCGTAGCGCCGTTGAAGATCAGCCGATCCGCGTGAAACCCGATCTCTTCGCCCCGTTCATCGCCGATGTGGACGCGGCACGCGCGCAGCCCTTTTTGCGGCGCGCAGATCTGAAGGGCACGTCGATGGCATTGGCGGTGGACGCACTGCTAACAGAACACGCCGGCCAGTGGAGCGCCATGTTGCCATTGCGCGCACCACCAGGTGCACCATCCGCCGCGCCGGCTACCACGAATAACGCACCCAATCCGCCCAGCCTCGATGCCGCGCCGATTCGCGCAGCCGTTGAGCATGCGAACGTACCCGGGGCGCTCTTCGTCGACATGAAGGTCGAAGCCGATCGGATGTACGTGAACTACGTGCGCGAAGACCTTCGCCTGTCGATTGCGGGTTTTGCGGCGATCGCGTTGCTGCTGCTCGTTGCGCTGCGCTCACCGCAGCGGACGCTGCGCGCGTTGGCGCCCCTGGTGGCGGCGGTGCTGGTGGTAACGGCCGGCTTTGCGCTGGCAAACGTGCCGCTGACCATCCTGCATCTCGTCGGCATGCTCCTGATCGTGGCGGTGGGATCGAACTACGCGCTGTTCTTCAATCAACGCACACAGGCCATTGCGCCGCAGACTCTGGTGTCACTGCTGGTGGCCAACCTGGCGACGGTGGCCGGCTTCGGCCTGCTCGCGCTCTCTCGCGTGCCGATGCTCGAAACCTTCGGGCTGACCGTCGGCCCGGGCGCCATGCTTGCGCTGTTGTTTGCCGCCATCCTCGCGCCACGCGCCAATCACGATCAGCACGCCACAGCATGAACGCACCGATCACCCCGCCACTTGGCACCGCCCGACGCTGGAAGCCGAGCCCGCTGATCAGCGGCGCGCTGGCCCTGCACGCTGGCGCAGCGGTTGCCGTTGCAGCAGATCCGTCGACATGGCCGTGGGCGGGCGGCGGCGTCATCGCCTCGCATCTGGTGCTCATGGCCGGCGGACTATGGCCGCGCAGCACATGGCTCGGTCCCAACTGGACGCATCTGCCCGCCACGGCCGGCCAGCGAATCGCAATGACCATCGACGACGGCCCTGACCCCGATGTCACGCCGCGCGTGCTGGACATACTGGACCAGTACGGTGCCAAGGCCACCTTCTTCTGCATCGGCGAATTGGCGCAGCGGCACCCGCGCTGCGTCGAGGCCATCGTCGCGCGCGGGCACGCGGTGGAAAACCACAGTCAGCGCCACCGGCATACGTTCTCGCTGCAGGGGCCAGGCGCGTTGCGGCGCGAGATTGCTGCCGCACAGGACACGCTCACGCAAATCACCGGCACGCGCCCGCTGTTCTTCCGCGCGCCGGCCGGACTGCGCAACCCGTTTCTGGAGCCCGTGCTGTGCCAGCTTGGCCTGCAACTGGCGAGCTGGACGCGCCGCGGCTTCGATACCCGCTCGCGCAAACCCGAAGCCGTCACCCAACGCCTGCTGCACGGTCTGGCGCCGCAAGACATCCTGCTGCTCCACGACGGCCATGCGGCGCGCGATGCACACGGCGACCCCGTCCTGCTGACCGTATTGCCGAAGGTGCTCGAGACCGCCGCGCGCGCGCAATTGCAGTGCACGACGTTGCGCGCTGCCCTTGCGCCGGAGCCCGCGCAGGCCACGCGCTCGCAAATGACCATTTGATAAAATTTGTTGACGATCGGCGCAGCAGCCTGCCGAATCCACCCCACCCCACAATTGCCACGACATCGCCCCCAGTGAAGCCCGTCCTGCTCACGCATTTCACCGCCACGAGCTGCCTCGGACGTGGCCTTGACGCCACGCTCGACGCGTTGCGCGGGCAACGGGGCGGCCTCGCGCCGTGCACCTTCCCGCGCGCCGATCTCGACACGTGGATCGGCGAAGTGCCTGGCGCCGATGCCGCGCCCGTGCGCGCAGACCTGGCCGATTTCGATTGCCGCAACAACAGGCTCGCCCAGATCGGCCTCACACAGGACGGTTTTGCCGAAAGCGTTGAAGCCGCCAAGGCACGCCACGGCGCGGGACGCGTCGGCGTATTCATCGGCACCAGCACATCGGGCATTCTCGAAACCGAACGCGCCTACCAGCAGCGCGATCCGCAAACGGGCGCGCTGCCGGCCAGCTTTCACTACGCGCAGACGCACAATATCTATTCTCCAGCCGCATTTGTGCGCGCGTACTTCGGGTTGAGCGGGCCGGCCATGGCGATCTCGTCGGCGTGCTCGTCGGGGGCCAAGGTGTTTGCCTCGGCGCGGCGCATGCTGGCTGCGGGCCTGATCGATGCGGCGGTGGTTGGTGGTGTCGATTCGCTGTGCCTGACGGCGCTGTACGGGTTCAACTCGCTGGAACTGCTGTCGCGGCAACCGTGCCGGCCGTACGACGTGGCGCGTGACGGCATCTCCATCGGCGAGGCCGCCGGCTTTGCGCTGCTGGAGCGTGCCCCCGAGGCAAACGACGCGCTGGACGACGATGCCATCCTGCTGCTCGGCATTGGCGAATCGAGCGATGCGCATCACATGTCGTCGCCGCACCCCGAAGGGCTGGGGGCACGCGCTGCCATGGCGCAAGCGCTCGCTACCAGCGGCCTGAGCACGGCGGACATCGACTACATCAACCTGCACGGCACCGGCACACCCAGCAATGACGCAGCGGAGTCCCGCGCCATCCAGGCGCTGTTCCACGGCACGGCGTGCAGTTCGACCAAGGGCGCGACCGGCCACACGCTGGGCGCGGCCGGAGCTTTGGAAGCCGTGATCACAGCACTGGCGCTGCGCCATCAATTTCTGCCTGCCGGCATCAACACCACGCAGCCGGACCCGGCGCTCATCGCCAACTATCTGACGGAGAGCGGCCACGCCCGCGTTCGCACGGCACTCAGCAACGCCTTCGGATTTGGCGGCACGAATTGCAGCCTGGTCTTCGGCCGCGCAGATCACCTGGGCCTGTCGTCATGACCCGACTCAGCGCCTTCATCGAGAGCGCCGGCATCCTCGGGCCCGGTCTGCCGGATTGGCCGCATACGGCCGACGTGCTTGCCGGCCGTGCGCGCTACGCACACGCACCGACAGAGTTGCCGCCGCCAGCCGGCCTGCCGTCGGTCGAACGCCGCCGCACGGGGCCGGTGGTCAAGCTCGCCCTGGCAGTCGGCCACGAGGCTGTCGCAGCCAGCGGACGCGATGCCGCTACGCTGGCCACGGTCTTCAGTTCGTCCGGCGGCGACGGCCATAACTGCAACGCCATCTGTGAAACCCTGGCGGGGGACGACCGCAAGCTCTCACCTACGCGTTTTCACAACTCCGTGCACAACGCGCCAGCCGGCTACTGGAGCATCGCCACGCACGCGATGGCACCGTCCAACGTGCTGTGCGCGTACGACGGCAGCTTTGCCGCCGGCCTGCTGGACGGCCTCTGCCAGGTCGCGATTGACGCCTCGCCCGCGCTGGTGATCGCGTATGACGGCGACTACCCGGAACCGCTGAACGCGGTGCGCCCCGTGCCCGATCCGTTTGCAGTGGCGCTGGTGCTCGCGCCCGAAGCCGGCCCGCGCACGCTCGCGCGCATTGACGTTGCGCTGACCGACGCGCCGCTAACGGCGTTGGCACAACCCGGGCTCGAAACGCTGTGGCACGGCAACGCCGCAGCCCGCGCGCTGCCGCTGCTGGAAGCGTTGGCCGCACGGCGCGCAGGCCGCGTGGTGCTCGAGTACCTGCACGAGACCCGCGTACAGGTCGACATCACCTTCGGCACGCCATGACGTCAAACGCGCAGCCAACCCCGCCGCTCGACCGCAACTGGATCGCAGCGCGTATCCCACACAGCGGCACGATGTGCCTGCTCGACACCGTCGTCGCCTGGGACGACGCGCACATCCGTTGCAACGCCACGAGTCATCGTGACACTGCCAACCCGTTGCGCTCCCACGGTCAATTGGCGGCTGTCTGCGGCATCGAATACGCCGCTCAGGCGATGGCCGTCCACGGCGCTCTGTGCGATGCTGCGCAAGCACGCCCGCGCGCCGGCTTTCTCGCCAGTGTGCGCAGCATTGAGGCCCACGTACCGCGCCTCGACACAATCGAGACGCCGCTCGACGTCGAAGCCGAACGCATCGGCGGCGATGGCATCAACGTGCTGTACCGCTTTACCGTGCGCAGTGGCGCACGCATCCTGTTGACCGGTCGCGCCGCCGTGGTGCTCGACGCGTCCGTTGCATGAACCTGTTTTGTGAGGATTCCCGCCGTGAATGGTCGTCTGCTGTTGATCCCCGCGTTGCTGGTGGCGCTGCTCAGCCCCCTGGCCCATGCCGACTTGTCCGAGACCAAGGAGAACATCAAGCAGGACACGAAGGAAGCCGCCCGTAAGACCGGCCATGCGGCAAAGGAAGCCGGGCACGCCACAGCCAACGCCGCACGAGCAGTCGGGCATGGCGTGAAAAACGCGGCGCATGCGACCAAATGCGGGGTGAAGCATGTCTTCAAGAAACCTTGCGAGAGTGACTAGAGCGGCAGCAGGTCTGCGCGCTGCAGGCAACAAAAACCCGGCGTCCTTTGCGGACTGCCGGGTTTTTGTTATATGGCGAGACGGATTCAAAACGGTTAGGAACCACCCACTGTGGAATCTCCAATAACCCATTGATTTAATAACAAACTACGAACAACTCCGCAGACTCTGCCAAACACAAGGTGATCAAATCTCGTTGTCTGTACGCACCAGTCCACGTCCACTCGCGCAGCGGTGAACTGGCGCCTTCGTCCGTCACTTTTGATGTTGGGGTTAGGTGCATCTTTTCAGCCTTTGAGATGGGGTGCAGAAGAGCGGGCGAATTAGCTCCTTCGTGCAAAAGGTATCCACAGGTACATACAGGCATGTTGCTAAACCGAGCCGGACTGTCCACTACTGCTCGTCATCCAGCGCCAACCCCAGCCGCAACGAAATCTCCCGCGCGTTGGAGGGCCAAAGCAGCGTTCAGCGTTTCAAGCGTGGTCTCGGTCATGGGTACCGGCCGATTTCCGACTCGCGCCTCCTTGAGGAGTTGCTGAATCACACGCTCTGACTTTTCGTACTCGCCTTCACCGAAATGATGGAAGCGAATGCGCCCCTGGGAATCAATAAAATAATTGGCCGGCCAGTAGTTATTGTTGAAGGCTTTCCATATCTCAAATCGGTTATCGATCGCTATGGGGAAGCTCGCGCCAAGTTCGCTTGCGGCACGCTTCACGTTCTCGATGTTCTTCTCGTACGCAAACTCGGGTGCATGAACACTCACGACAACAAGTCCCTGGTCCTTGTATTTCCGGTCCCATTCGCGCACATAGGGCAGGACGTTGCGGCAATTGATACAACCGAAGGTCCAGAAATTCACCAGCACCACCTTGCCGCGCAACGCCTCAACCGTGAGCGGAGGTGAGTTCAACCATTCAACGGCGCCAGTCAACGGTGGAAAAAGCCCCTCAACTGGCAAATTCAGGGGTTGTCGATTCTGCTGCGCCTGTACAAGGATGAGACGACCTCCGGGTGCATTCCTTTTTGCCTGCTGTTGCCCGTCAACGATAGGCATTTTCCCGGTCTGCCTTGGAGCGAAATGTTGGAGCAGCATTTTTTCAACCGACGCTTCGACGCTGCCCGATGAAACTTGAGCAAGCCACCCTGTGTCTACGCCGGTCATGACTACGACCGCGCCAGAAAGCACTGTTATCCCTAGACCTTTTCGAAACCACTCGCCAATGCCGAGGGAGCGTTTCATGGCGGCAAAAATCCTGTGGCCGGCCAGGAGAACCAGTGCAAGAGAACTCACGGCGCCAGCGCCGTACGCTAACAGCAACAGAGAGGTTTTGACGTTTGGCCCTTGAAGAACAGCGCCAGTAAGAATTAATCCAAGTATCGGACCGGCACATGGCGCCCATAGAAGCCCCGTCGCGACCCCCCGAATAAAGGAGGGGAGCACACAGTTCCCGGCCATTGCAGTATGTGCATTGGCGGCATTGGACAGATCCAAGCCAACAGAGACCAGGGGGCGTGTGAGACGTTCAGCTAGGCGAGGAAAGACCATCGCAGCTCCCATGAGCCCTAGCAACGCGGTTGCAGCGATTCGGCCATACTCGTTGGCTTCTACTGCCCAACTGCCTGCCGCAGCGCCAAGTGTTCCGACCGCTGCAAAAGTGGAGGCCATCCCCACCAGCATAGGAAGCCCACTTTTGACGAATGGCTGGTCGACCCTTGCGAACACAAAGGGGATGACCGGCAGGATGCATGGAGCAAGCACGGTCAGCGCCCCTCCAAGGAACGAAATGATGAAGAGAGTCATGGTGCGACTTTCCTTATCTCGAGTTGGAGGGGCGTCAAAGGAGGCTTACTGCGACATCGCGTCCTTCTTCATCGCGTCCTTCTTCATCGCGTCCTTCTTCATCGAGTCTTTCTTCGTCGCATCTTTCGACATCGCATCCCTCGACATCGCATCCTTCGACATCGCATCCTTCGACATCGCATCCTTCGACATCGCGTCCTTCGACATCGCGTCCTTCGACATCGCGTCCTTCGACATCGCGTCCTTCGACATCGCATCCTTCGACATCGCATCCTTGCCCATGGCGTCCGCAGCGAAAACGGCCGAGGCACCGCCGAAGGTCAGGCTGACAGCGAGCAGAGTGGTAGCGAACTTGTTCATGTGATTCTCCTAAGTAAGTGATGATGCTTGCATTGCCTATGTATGGCGCGGTCCTTGTGAACACGGCCTCTCGCTTTCATTGGCAGCCAAGCCACAGTCCGGGGAGCGGACGTGGGGCTCAACTCCCGCCGAACCAGTTGTAGCCCTGGTCTTCCCAGTAGCCACCGGGATAGGTATTGGTCACAAAAATGGCCCGAATATGCTTCGGATTCTTGTAGCCCAGCTTGGTGGGCATTCGCAGCTTCATCGGGAAGCCATACTTCGGAGGTAACGGCGCGCCGTCATAGGTTATGGCCATGAGTGTCTGAGGATGTAGCGCGGTCGCCATGTCGATGCTGGTGTAGTAGTCGTCAGCGCACTTGAAACCGACGTATTTGGCGCTCAAGTCGGCGCCAACTCGGCGTAGAAAGTCACCAAAGCGCACGCCTCCCCACTTACCGATCGCACTCCAGCCCTCCACGCAGATATGGCGTGTCACTTGGTCGTACTGTTGCATCGCACGCAGGTCGGCTAGATTCCATTGACGTCGGTCGGAGACAAGACCGGTAACCTCAAGCCGCCATGCCTGCTCATCAACCTGGCGCACCTCATCCTCGCCGTAGTAGGCATTGAACGGAAAGGGGCGCGTGATCATCGAGTCAGGGTACGTGGGGGCCAGTTGGTTCGGGTCAAAGATCAGGCCCTGAACCTTGTCGTTGAAGCGTGAGATACGCGAGAGAGCCGCCTCGACCTGCTCGTTGTCAGAGATGCTGCAGCCGGTCAGCAGCGACAGGCCGCCCAGCGTGAGCGAGCGCTGCAGGAAAGCACGACGCGCGGGCAGGTTGACGTGACGGGCAATCTGCCGGCGTGCCTCGATGAGCACAGCGTCACCATCAATGCCGTCGAATCTGGGAGCTTTGAATATCTTCATGGGACGAATCAGGCGTCGTGCGACGACCGGTCCTGGATCGGGGAGGGGGTGCCAGCCACGCGGCCGCCTAACATCGTCAGCAGGGTGCGTGGCACCAGAGCTACCATCACAAGGTGCACCACCACGAACGCCACAGCGCCGGCCATCGCGCAGAAGTGGATGCGGCGAGCTACCTCGTAGCCACCAAGTAGCTCTCGCAGGGTCGCGAACTGCACCGACTTCCACAGTACCAAGCCCGAAAGCACCAACAGCACGATGTCCAATATCACCAACAGATAGGCGAGCCGCTGCACGTTGTTGTAGTGGCGCGGGTCGGCATGCGAGAGCCTTCCCTTGAGCGCTGCGACCATGTCACACCGCACACCCGCCGGCGTGACTGGGAAAAATTTGCGGGCCAGTCGGCCGCTGGCGACATTCATGACTAGGTAGACCAAGCCGTTGACCACCAGCAACCACATCGCTGCGAAGTGCCACTGAAGCGCCCCTCCCAGCCATCCGCCCAAAGTAGCGGAGGCTGGGATAGTGAATGGAAAGAACGGTGCAGCGTTGTAGATGCGCCAACCACTCAGCACCAACACCATCACTGCCAAGGCATTGAACCAGTGCGTACAGCGCATCCACAACGGATGCACCGGACTGGTGTCGATGCTGGTGGGCATAGAGAGGTGGGCGTCGCGTTTCATGGAACGTATTCTTGGGCGCTTCCCCTGACCGATTCATCACGCAAAGTTCAATTAATTGTGATAACTGCGCCGGTCAGATCGCGGGACAATCAGTCCTAAAGAACGCTTTAGACATCCCTTTCCCCACGCCCCATGGACTCTGCCAAACGCGTCCTGCTCGTTGAAGATGACGCACACATCGCGGAATTGCTGCGCATGCACCTCCGGGACGAGGGTTATGCGGTGGTGCACGCGGCTGACGGCCATGCGGGCCAGCGGGAAATGGAACGGGGCAACTGGGATGCGCTGGTGCTCGACCTGATGCTGCCTGGCATCGACGGCCTGGAGATTTGCCGCCGCGCGCGGGTCCAGGCCCGCTACACGCCAATCATCATCATCAGTGCCCGGTCGACCGAGGTGCACCGCATCTTGGGGCTGGAGCTCGGCGCAGACGACTACCTTGCCAAGCCCTTCTCGGTGTTGGAGCTGGTGGCGCGCGTGAAGGCACTGATTCGACGTACCGACGCGCTGGCGCGTAACGCGCGCATGGAGTCGGGTAGCCTCACACTAGGCAATCTTGAGATCGAACCACTAGCGCGCGAGGTGCGCGTCGACGGCAAACCGATCGAACTCACGCCGCGCGAGTTCGACCTACTTCATTTCTTCGCACGTCATCCGGGCAAAGTGTTTTCGAGGCTCGACCTGCTCAATCAAGTCTGGGGCTACCAGCACGACGGCTACGAGCATACGGTTAACACTCACATCAACCGGCTGCGAGCCAAGGTCGAGGTCGACCCGGCGCAGCCGCGGCGCATACTCACCGTCTGGGGGCGCGGCTACAAGCTCTCTATCGGGGCAGACGGCAAGGAGGACGCAGCATGAGTGGACGAGGGGAGGCAGTGCTATCTCGACGGCTCTCGCTGGTATTCGCTGTGCTGTTGCTGGTGTGCTGCGGCACTTCGGCTTGGCTGCAATTGCGCTCGAACGGACGTCACGAGCAGGAGGTGATCCAACGCTTGTCGAGCGGGTTGGCCGCACACATCGCGGAGAATGCCGAACTGATGCGACCGGAAGGACTAAACCCTGTCGCGGTGAAAGATCTGTTCGACAAACTGATGGCGGTGAATCCTAGCGTAGAGGTCTACCTGCTCTCGCCTGACGGCCACATTGCGGCGCAAGCGGCGCCCCCCGGCCACCTCAAGCGCGACCGCGTCGACCTCGCACCGGTGCGCAGACTGCTCGCTGGTGCGACGATGCCGGTCCTCGGTGACGATCCACGCAACTTGCAAACGCCCAAAGTTTTTAGCGCCGCGCCGATGCGCGTTGATGGCCGAGACGCAGGTTACGTCTACGTGGTGCTGCAGGGCGAGGACCACGACGCCGTTGCCGCGCACGTGGCGGCTGACAACGTTTTGCGGACAACGCTGTGGTCCATGGGGCTGGTGGCTCTTCTCGGGCTTGTAGCGGGCACGGTGGCGTTCTGGCTCATCACGCGGCCTCTGCGCGAGCTGACGGCTGTAGTCCGACGCTTCGAATCCGAAGGAATCGGATCGCTCGAAAGCCAAACGGCGACGCTGGAGCGCATTGCGCGCGGTGGCGGAGAAATAGCGACACTGAGCCAGGCCTTCGTGCAGATGACGCGGCGCATTGCTGAGCAGTGGCGAGAGCTGACGCTGCAGGACCAGCAGCGCCGCGAACTCGTCGCCAATATCTCGCATGACCTGCGCACGCCCCTGACTTCACTACACGGCTACCTGGAAACGCTCCGACTGAAGGCCGGTATCCTCGACGACGAAGAGCGCCGCCGCTACCTCGACATTGCGCTCGGTCAGAGCCGCAAGGTTGGCCGGCTCGCACAGGAGCTATTTGAGCTAGCACGGCTTGAGTACGGCGTGGTTAAGCCAGAAAAGGAAAATTTCGCGTTGGCCGACCTGGTACAAGACGTGTTTCAGAAGTTCGAGTTGGCAGCAGGGGCGCGTCAGCAACAACTCAAGCCAGACATTGCGCCCGGTCTGCCCATCGTGTCGGCCGACTTGGGCATGATCGAGCGCGTGTTAACAAACCTGCTCGACAACGCCATCCACCATACGCCAGTAGGCGGCGCGATCGAGGTGCAGTTGCGTCCAACGAATACTGGGGTCGCGGTCCAGGTTAGCGACACCGGGCCGGGTATCCCAGGTGAACTTCAGAAGGGACTCTTCGTGCGTCCAGTGTTCATGAGCGGTGCCCGCAGCGATGGCTCACGCAGCGGTGGGCTCGGGCTGATGATCGTGCAGCGAATCCTGCAGCTGCATGGCAGCGAAATCCGGCTGGTGCCGCAGCCCGGAAAGGGTGCGGTGTTTTGCTTCCAGTTGGCGGGTGCCGCCAGTGGGTGATGTTGACCGCTATTGCGTGAGCCTGACCAAGGCTTGCGCGTTGTTCCACATGTCATGCTCGCTATACGCGTATCGGTCGGTTGCTCGCGACTCGTCGGCACTGCTTGCGTGCATCAAAGAGATTGCGGGAACGCGCGTCCATTACGGCTATCGCCGTGTGCACGTGATGCTGCAGCGGGAAGGCTGGAAAGACAACTCCGCTTCGTCCTATGGGGTTGAGCGCGCTCGATGAAAAACGCCTAAATGTGCCCGGTCCCGGGTGATCACTTGGGAGCACTCGACAGGCGCAGCGAGTTGGCATCGCTGCGAAATATCAAGGGGTGCTCGCCCGTCACGGCGCTTTGCTGCGTGTGCCGGGCATGCAGCACGATCTCTTGCACCCGGCTGTGATGGGGCGACTTATCGCACACAGGATCAGCCTGTGCCGCATCGCCTGTGAGCGCAAGTGCCTGGCAGCGACAGCCACCGAAATCCTTATGCTTTTCCGGGCAGGAGCGACAGGGCTCCTGCATCCAGGCATCACCACGGAAGTGGTTGAACGCCTCGCTTTGATTCCAGATTTCAGCAAGCGGCATATCTGCGACATTAGGAAAGCGCAAGCCAGGAATGGTCTGCGCCGCATGGCATGGCAAGGCGGTACCATCTGGCGTAACAGCCAGGAACACCGCCCCCCAGCCGCTCATGCAAGCCTTGGGGCGGGACTCGAAGTAGTCCGGCACCACGAACAGGATGCGCAGCCGGTTGCCGAGCTTCCCACGGTATGCATTCACCACCGCCTCGGCACGCTGCAATTGCTCCCGCGTGGGCATCAGCTGCGCCCGGTTGATCAGCCCCCACCCGTAGTACTGAGTATTGGCAAGTTCGAGATACTCGACGCCCATTGCTACCGCCATCTCGATGATGCGCTCGACATGATCGAGGTTATGGCGGTGCAGTACTACGTTCAGCACCATCGGATAGTCGTATTGCTTGATCAACAAAGCAATGCGTGATTTCAGATCGAACGTGCGCGTGTTCGACAGAAAGTCGTTCATCTCGCGCGTGGAGTCCTGGAAAGAAAGCTGAATGTGGTCGAGTCCAGCTGCCTTGAGACGGGCCAGCCGGGCCTCGGTCAATCCGATACCCGAGGTGATCAGGTTGGTGTAGAAGCCCAGTTGCCGCCCTTCGGCGACGAGTTCCTCAAGGTCGTCACGCAGCAGTGGCTCCCCCCCCGAAAAGCCCAACTGAGCCGCGCCCAACTGGCGCGCCTGGCGCAGTACGTCGATCCATTGTGCGGTGCTGAGCTCGTCGCGCCGGCGTGCGAAGTCAACCGGGTTGTAGCAAAACACGCAGTGAAGCGGGCAACGATGCGTCAACTCCGCAAGCAGCCAAAGCGGGGGCGACACAGCCGCGCCGTCAACAGGCAAGGTTTGCACGTCGGTCATTGGATCCACCCTTGGTCTGCGGCTGCTTGCAGGAAATCTTCCACGTCCTGCTGGAGTCCCGTCGAGCCGAACGCCTGCTCGAGCTCATTCACGAGCGTGGACAGGTCGCGCGAGCCATCACAGCGTTTGAGGATTTCCGCTGCGCTCTGGTTGAGCTTGACCATGCCTTCCGGATAAAGCAGTACGTGGGCTTGCTGGGCTGGCTCCCATTGCAGGCGAAACATTTTGGCAACGCGGGGTTTCTTGGGGATCGTCATTGTGGCGTGCTCAGCGAGTGGGATACGCGCGCTCAATCGCGTCAAGCATCGACCAGAGGACATCAAGTTTGAATTGCAGGATGTCGAGGGCGCGCTCTTGCTGCGCACGTGTCGTGAAGTGTGCCAGTGTCACCTTCAGGCCATGTTCGACATCGCGCTGTGCGAGCGTGATCCGGCTGCGGAAGTAGTGCAGACCACCGGCTTCGATCCACGGATAATGTTGCGGCCAGTTGGCTAGCCGGTCGCGGTGAATCTTTGGCGCAAACATTTCGGTCAGCGATGAGCACACCGCCTCTTGCCACGGCACGCTCCGTGCAAAATTCACGTAAGCGTCGACGGCAAAGCGTACACCCGGCACTACATGCTTGAGCGACCAGAGGTCTTGCTCAGGTATGCCTGCAGCCTCACCCAGCCGCACCCAGGCCTCGATACCGCCAGGGCTATCAGCATTCCCATCATGATCGAGAATTCTCTGCACCCAAAGCCGGCGGGTTTCGCGATCCGGGCAATTGGCGATGATGGCGCCATCCTTGCGAGGGATGTTGATCTGGTAATAAAAACGGTTGGCGATCCAGCCCCGAACCTGGTCGGGCGTCAGTTCACCATTGTTCATGCGCACGTTGAACGGATGATGGATGTGGTAGCCAGCGCCCTTTGCGCGCAACTGCACCTCGAACTCCTCAGGCGGCCATGCAGCGTCGGGGCTTGCGTTGGTTCGGCTCAAAGTTCGATCTCCATCCCGTCGTATGCGACCTCGACGCCGTATCGAGTCAGCTCTGCGCGTTCGGCGGAATCATCGTCGAGAATCGGGTTGCTGTTATTGATGTGGATGACGATCTTGCGGCGCGCATCCAGCGTGTTCAGAAATGCAAGCATGCCGGCGTCGCCGGAGAGCGGCAGGTGGCCCATTTCGTGGGCCAGCTTGCTCGACAAGCCCGAGCGCACCATTTCATCCTCGGTCCAGAAGGTTCCGTCCACCAGCACGCAGTCCGCACCAGCCATGGCAGTTGCAATGTGCGGCTCGATGACACCAAGGCCAGGAGCGTAGAAAGTCTTGCGCCCGGTATGCGTGTCCTCCAGCAAAATGCCGATGTTGTCGCCCGGATCGGGCTCGAGCCGGCGCGGCGAGTAAGGGGGCGCCTTACTGCTGAGTGGAAACGGCGTGATGCGCAGATGATGGATACCCGCCACCTCAAAAGGTCGTTGCAGTCCTGCCTCGGTGTCGAGCGTGATCGGCTGCCAATCCGTACCGCAATAGTGCGCCAGCACCCGCGTCAGGGGCAAACGTTCGGTCAGGTCCTCCCAGACCGAAGCTGTGCAATGCACACGCAGCCGCCCGCCTTCTCGCAGCATCATCAGGCCGGTGACATGGTCGACCTGCGCATCCATGAGCAGCACTGCGGCGATGCCTGTGTCGCGCGTCGCCCGCCCGGGCTGCAGCGCTGGCGTGGCACGAATCTGGGTCAGAATGTCAGGCGACGCATTGATCAGAAGCCAGTCCAAACCGTTGGTCGAGACGGCAATGGACGATTGCGTGCGCGCCAGCGCACGGACCGTACCCGCGCGATAACCCGCGCAATTGCGGCAGTTGCAATTCCACTGCGGGAAACCGCCTCCGGCCGAGGCGCCAAGCACGATGATTCTCATGAGCGTCATGACGAAACCGGGCAAAGCGCCGCGCGCAATGCCCGATTGAGAAACCTGGCCAGCGGACGCCGCGCCGAAGCTTGGCGCCCGCCGGCAAGACTACGGTGCTTTCACGCTGATCGCGATTGCACTGAAGTATGCAGAGACCGCCTGAATGTCCTGGTCGGACAATCCCTTGGCCATCATTGACATCACTTCGTGCGCCCGCGCGCCGGAGCGAAAGTCCTGCAGTGCCTTGACAAGATACTGCTCGTTCTGGCCAGCGAGATTAGGTGCGTCGGGTGCCTTCGACAAACCATCCGCGCCGTGACAGGCGAAGCATTGTGTGGCCTTGGCAGGCGCACCGCTGCCCGCCGCAATCGCCGGGGCTGCTGCCAGCATCAGCGCTGCGCCAAGACCGAGCAGCCCCTTACTCCGCCGCATACGACACCCTGTAGATTGCACCGGCGTAGTCGTCGGAGATCAGCAGTGAGCCGTCGGGCAGCGTCGCCACGTCTACCGGTCGCCCAAGGTACTCGTTATTCGACGTCAACCACCCTTCAGCGAAGACTTCGGTCTTGCCAGCGGTTCCGTCGGCCTTGACCGGCGTGTACATGATGCGCGCGCCGACCGGCGTTGTGCGGTTCCACGAGCCGTGTTGAGCGCTGAACACGCCGCCTTGATACTTGGCCGGGAACATCTTGCCCTTATAGAACGTCATGCCCAGGTCCGCAGCGTGTGCCGCCATTTCAACCTGCGGGAAAACCACACCGGACGGCGGCGTTTCGCTCTTGTATTCGACGGTGCGGATATGCCCACCGCCGTACCAGGGGAAACCGAAGTTCTCACCAGCCTTCGTGGCGCGGTTGAGCTCGCCCGGCGGAATATCGTCACCCATTCCGTCGACCTGGTTGTCGGTGAACCACAAGGTCTTGTCCTTGGGGTTGAAGTCCATCCCCACCGAATTGCGCACGCCACGGGCGAATACCTCGCGGTGCTTGCCGTCGCGGTCCATCCGGATAATGCCCATCATCCCGACCTTGTCATACAGGGCAACCTTTTCCTTGGGGGGCACATTGAACGGGTTACCCAGTGTGATGTAGAGCTTGTCGTCCGGGCCGATCCGACAGGTCCGGGCGGTGTGGTTGAAGCTCTCTTCTTCAACCGGGATCAGTTCCCCCTGGGGCACGACAGGTGCCGTGGCAACATCAGGACTCTCATAGAAAAAATCGGCTGCCGGGAATGCCAGTACGCGATTCTGTTCGGCGACATAAAGCACACCGTCCGGCGAAAAGCACAAGCCATTCGGAATCTTGAAACTGACAGACGGTGCGAACACCTTCACCTCATCGGCGACACGGCTCTTGGTGCGGTCGGAGACGGCCCACACGCGAGTCTTGCGCGTACCGACGAAAACCACGCCCGTATTGGGGCCAACTGCCATGTGACGCGCGTCCGGCACGATCGCATACAGATCGATCTTGAAGCCAGGCGGCAGCTTGACCTGCTTGAGATTGGCCTTGAGCGCCGCTGCGCGTGCCCCGCCCTGCGGCACCGTCTCGATGTTCAACGATGCCCCTGTGCTCTTGAACCCCTCCAGTTTCTGCATGTTGTCCTGGGCCTGTGCGGCAACGCTGCAGGATACTGCCGCGCAAAGCAACGCGAGTCTGGCTGCAAGCTTGCTTGTCATGTTTGTCTCCTCATGGATTTTTGGAAAAAGACATCCCCACACAGTCCGCCGAGCGGCTGCGCTTGTACTTCAGCGGTAATTGGGAAGGTCTAGAAGAAAAGCGGCGCCCGTTCGCAGCCTGCGTCCGATCTGACACAAAGGTCGTATCGCGCAGTTGCGAACATGACGCCCAACGCTCGTGTAGTCGACCCGCAATCAGCGGTTGGCGATATACATCGTGATTTCAAAGCCAAAACGCAGATCGGTCGCTTCGGGTTTTTGCCATGCCATGGTTGTCTCCTATTTCGATTTTTGAATTGTGACGTTCATGCGGCTTTTGTGACGCCTCACGACAGCCGCGCCACTAATCGCAAACACCATGCCATCACCTGGATCCGACCGCATCACCGTCCATGGCGCGAACGCTCACGTCCCGCAGCGCCTGTGCTGATGCCTGTTGGCCGCGAGCAACGACATCTCGTACTGCGTAGCAGCGCCACTGCAATGGGATGTTCAGCGCTGATCCGTAACGGAACAGGCTGATTCGTTTCGATCCAGTTGTTCTGCAACGAAACAGCGATATACGGGTGCGGGATTTCGTGCGCAGGGTTTGGCACGCCCGTTTGCCGCCCTGTAATATACGAAGCAAACGCCCTACAAGAAGGGTGCGACCCGCCCATCCAAGCGGGAGCAACCCGATCATCAGTGCGCGCGATCAGACGCACAATAGGAGACATAGATGCCTGGCGCCCCCAGCGACCCTGCTCCGACCAATGATGCGCGCGTGAGCCAGGTCTCAAGCGCCTGGAACCTGCTCGATACCCCCCTTAGCGGTACATCGTGGCAACGGCAGCATGCCGCCGTCATCGAACAGTCTCATCGACGCTCCACCACCTACGGCCTTCAAGTCACGGACAACCCCGACTTCAGCGCGCTGAGCAAGGCGGCGCTGTCGCTCGCAATCGAGCAGAACCGTACGCTGTATGCGTACGCTTTGCCCGTCATGGAAACCCTTTACGAGCAGATCAGTCATCACCACAACATCGTGCTGCTCACTGATGCCCAAGGCGTGATCCTCCACGCGCAGGGCGACAAGGACTTCCTGGAGAAGGCCGACCGCGTGGCCTTGTCGCTGGGGGTGACGTGGTCCGAGCGCCTGCGCGGTACCAATGGCATCGGTACGGCACTTGTAGAAGGGGCGCCCGTCCAGGTCAGCGCCAATGAGCATTATCTTGGCGTCAACCATGTCCTCAACTGCTCTGCGGTCCCTCTTTTTGACGCATCCGGAAAGGTCACGGGTGTGCTCAACGTCAGCGGAGATCCGGGAAATTTTCCGGCACACACCATGGCGCTGGTCCGGATGTCAGCGCTACAAATTGAAAATCAGCTGTTCGCTGCGGCCAATCCCGACTGCATCACGCTGCACTTGCACAGCCGACCCGAATTGATCGGCACGCTCATGGAGGGGATGCTGTCTTTTGGGCTGGATGGGCGATATCGCGCGGTCAATCGAAGCGCCCTGTTCCAACTCGGGCTGACCCCGTCGGCGTTGGCCGGGCACACGCTGGAATCGCTCCTTGGGCTCAGCGTGCCCGCGCTGTTTGATCACTATCGTTCGGCAACGCCAGATCCGCTGCGAGTGCATGCTGCCAATGGTGTCAGCCTGTATGCCAAGGTCTCGATCCGTCAACGCACCGATTGCGGATCGCTGCTACGACCGCTGTCTGCAGACAAGGTGGGACAGGAGGCCGAGTCGCGTGCCGGCACTGCGAGCCCGGTCCGGGCTCGGGCCACCTCAGGTCTGGGCCAGTTGGACACCGGAGACCCGGAAATCGCAAGAGTGATCAGCAAGCTCAAAAAATTCAACGGCCGCGATATCCCGACCCTCATCATCGGCGAGACCGGTACCGGCAAAGAGCTCCTGGCCCAGGCTATCCACGAGGATTCACCCCGCTGCGCAGGCCCGTTTGTTGCCGTCAACTGTGCGTCGATTCCGGAGACCTTGATCGAATCAGAGCTCTTCGGGTACGAGGAGGGCGCGTTCACCGGAGCCCGCCGGCGCGGCAGCCTTGGCAAGATCCTGCAGGCAAATGGCGGAACGCTGTTCCTCGACGAGATCGGCGATATGCCGCTGACGCTGCAGGCGCGATTGCTGCGTGTGCTGCAAGAGCGCATCGTCACCCCCCTGGGCAGCGCCAAGGCGATTCCAGTCAATGTCGCATTGGTTTGCGCAACCCATCGCAATCTGCGCGACATGATCGCCCGGGGTACGTTCCGCGACGATCTGTACTACCGATTGAACGGACTATTGGTCAAGCTCCCGCCCTTGCGGCAGCGGCGTGACTTCGAGGCGGTGCTCAATCGCCTCCTGGTTGGTGAGCACGGTGGTCAGCGCTTCCGGGTTGCCCCCGAAGTCCTGCGCCTGTTGAAGACATACGACTGGCCGGGGAACATACGCCAACTGGTCAATCTCGTGCGTTCGGCAATGGTCATGGCCGAGGGCGATGAGATCCAGTTGGATGATCTGCCAGACGATTTCCTGGAAGATGTACGTCATCGGGAGCAACCGGCACAGGAGCCACCGGCACACGACATGCTGCCGGTATCGGCAGACCAGGCGACGTTGGATCTACTGGAGTCCTCGCTCATCCGGCAGGTGCTCAAATCGAACGGCGGCAACGTGTCAGCCGCCGCACGCGCACTGGGTGTTTCGCGCAATCGCATCTACCGAAAGCTTCAGTCGCTTGGCGCCGCACCGACAAGCGATCTGCAGTCGCCGCAACGTGACTCGCGTCCCCTATAGCGACGAGATGCTCCGCTCTTGTGGTCAGCGCAGACGGACTGCTGAACGCGTTACCCGCCACCGTCATATCGCCACAGAACCGCCTGCTCAAGGGCGCGGGCAGAACCCTAATAGGCGTAACGACCCGATGCGCCACGCGCAGCGCGCGCCTGCAGCTGTCAATCAAACCGTCTAACGCCATATTTTAGTCACGCGCTCCGAGGCCGACCGACACAGCGCGTGATCATTGAAAGTTGTTTTTCGATTCGCGACGCGCGGCAAAGACCTGCGCGTTGTCATTGCTGGCAGGGTCTTCAGAATGAGCGACTGCCGCACGCTCGGTTCGCGCGAGCGTAGGACCGGGCTGATCTGCCGCTCGAACCCACTGCGGCGCGGCAGCGTCGGCAACCCGATTCCTCAGACACCAGCAACAGCAAATGGGTTTGCCAATGCATTTACAGCCATTCCTCAGCAAGATCTACCCACCCGACGATAACCGTCATGCGCGTATGTGGGCCAAATCTTTTTCGTGAGCGTGAGCAGTGCTGCCGGGCGACCAGCAACTGAGATGGTCCTGCTCCAGTGATTGCCTGGCTACTGCTATACAAAGCTGCGCGACTTCAACCAGTCATGCACTGCATCGAATGGCATCGGATGGCCGATGTAGTATCCCTGCCCAAAATCGCAGCCGGCGGCGCGAAGAATCCGCATGTCTGCTTCCGACTCAATACCTTCCGCCGTCACCGACAGGCCCAGACTGTGCGCCAGCGAAATGATCGAGTGCACGATCGCCTTTGATGGCTGGCTCCCAGAGAGACCACTCACGAAGGAGCGATCAATCTTCAGGTCATCCACCGGCAGCTTCTGCAGGTAGGCGAGAGAGGAATACCCCGTACCAAAATCGTCGACCGCGATCCGAACACCAAGGCCATGAAGTTCATTCAGGGCTCTCAGCGTACGGTCGGGGTCTGCCATGACTGCACTTTCCGTGACTTCGATCTTGAGACAGTTCACCGGAAATCGATTCTGCTCGACCAGATACTGAACGCTCGAAGTGAATTTCTGGTTGATCAAATTGCGCATCGAGACGTTCACTGCAACGAACGCGTTGGGCCATGATTCGATGATGGTTTTGAAACGCGATACGGCAGAGGCGATGACCCACTCTGTGAGCGGGTGAATCAGATCGCTGACTTCAACCATCGGCATGAACTCGCCCGGACCCACGATCCCGAGCCGTGGATGGTTCCACCGAATGAGCGCCTCGAAACCGAAGTGAGGTAGCCCCTGGAGGGGAATTGTGGGTTGGAAATGCAAGATGAACTCGTCCTCCTGCAGCGCCCTGCGCAGTTCACTCAGCAGGAAGGGGCGTGGAGTTCCGGCATCGACCCTATCGGTGAAGGTGAACCCGTGTCCCTCCCTCTTTGCTACATACATTGCGGCATCAGCACTGCGAAGGAGGGTATCCACGTCAAGACCCGCTCCCGGATATCGCGCGGCCCCTACGCTTCCGTTGATTGCGAGGTCGAGCCCAGCGATGCTGAACGGTCGACGAATCGACTCCATCACCGCCTCGATGCGCGTAGCGATTGGCGGACCATAGCTCTCGTCCACGACGAAAGCGAACTCGTCTCCACCCAGACGGCCAACGTCAGCGTGGGGACCCAACTGATCAGTAAGCCGTTCAGCCACGCCCCGAAGAAGTTGATCGCCCGTGGCATGCCCGAGTGAGTCGTTGATCTCCTTGAATCCATCAAGATCCAGGATGGCGACGACGGGATGGCGCTCGCTGGCGTCTGCCTGCTGCAGTCGGGTTTCGAGAGCCGTGACGAAACTTGGGCGATTCAGAAGCCCGGTCAAGTCATCGAACGTCGCGCGGCGGCGCAACTCGTCCTGCTGCCTGCGGCGCTCGCTCGTCTCGATGAAGGTAACGATCGAGCCGGCCACCTGACCGTCCCGCACAATGGGATAGGCCCAATACTCGACCGGCAGTGACGTGCCGTCGCTTCTCCAGAACACCTCATTGTCCACATGAACGTGCGCCCCTGACGCAATGCTGTTCTGAATCTGGCATGCGGCCAGTTCATACGGGGAGCCGTCTTCGTGCGTGTGGTGTATCAGCGCGTGCATTGGCTTACCCGCGAGCTCCTGAGCGGAGTAGCCAAGCAGCCGTTCGCAGGCAGCATTCGCGAAGGTACAACACCCGTTCTGGTCCAATCCGCAGATCGCTTCCACCGTCGAACCCATGAGCAGTGAAAAGAACTCCTTCTGCTCACGAATGGTGTGCGTCAGCGCGCTCCGGTAGGTGACATCGGAAATGAGCGCAAGTGTCGCGTTCCGTCCCTGAAAGCGAAGCGGAAAGTATGCAAGTTCCACTTCAAGTGTATCCCCGCGAGCATCACGATGCAGCTTGACGCCGCTCGTCACGGTCGGCCGCTCACCGCCGCTTTCCGTCGATGGTTCGCTCTTCTGGGAGTGCTGCTCTGGTGCGTCCAGATCGTTCACCCGCATCGCCAGGAAAGTCTCACGGGAGAATCCGTAGTGTTTGATCGCACTATCGTTGACTGCCAAAAACTTTCCGCTCGCGCTTTCCGACACCCACATCGGATACGGATTCGTCTCGAAAAGTGAGCGGTATTCAGCCTCGGACTGGGCAAGCGCCTCACCAGTCTGGTATCGGTCGATCGCGACTGCAGCGACTTCCGCCGCCATTCGACTGACAGGAAGTTCGTCCGGCCGTGGCGCTCTTTGCTCATTGAAATAGAGCGCAAACGAACCAAAGACTCGATCTCCGGTAGAAATGACCGGATACGACCAACACGCGCGCAGGCCATGTGACGTTGCAAGCGTCCGAAAATCCACCCACAGAGGGTCGCTTTCGATGTCCTCCGAAACAATGACTCTGCGCTCCGCAATGGCCGTGCCGCAAGAGCCCGCGCCGCTGACTGCCCGAATACCAATGAGGCTGTCGCAATAGGACTTGGGAAGCTTGGGGGCGATGCAGCTTGTGACGCAACGATCTTCGTCGACGAGCAGCAGCGATGCCTGCGCACCGGGCACCTGCTCTTCGGCGAATTCGCATATGGAGCGAAGAATGCCTTCAAGCGGTTCGGTTTGCGCGATCCGCCGCAAGAGATCCACTTGATGAGACTGCCTCTGGATCGAGGACATCCACTCGCGCTCCCGCTGCTCCAACTCCTTCGCCATCTCATCGAGTTGCACGGCTATCAGCTGGAACTCGCTACCCGAAACCTCATGGGCGACTCGCGTGTGAAAATCGCGCCCTCGCATGCGCGCTGCGGCGTTGGCGATACGGCGAATGTTCTTGCCGATCAGCGCATTTGTGCCTGTCCACCCGGCACTGACGGCTATCGCTATCAAGGCGAGCGCGGCAAGCGCCCTCAGCCTTAGATCGCGATATAAGCCGGAGAACACAGCCGACCCACGCGACGTGTAGAGCACCGTGATTGCCGACGGATCGTCGCGGGGTCCGGCTGACATGGACCCAATCAGCCGAAACGGCTCTGTCGCGTCTGTTGAGATGCGAACATCGCGGGCCCGTGCCATGAACGCTTCGCGCAACCCGGAGCGCTGGAGAGACTGTCCAACCCGCCCGATCAGGGGGTCTGAGGCCAGCAGAATCACTCCGTTTCGATCGAGGATCGTAATGCGGGCCTCGCTATCGACCGAGTTCGGGCTCTCACGCTCAAGGGATGTCAGCCTTAATGAGGCGAACACGACGGCGAAAGGTTTGCCGCCCCCATCGCGCATTGCCGTGGCGACAGAGATGGCAGGTAGGCCAGTGAGCCGCCCCGTCTGATAATCACCAACAGCTAAACCAGGGCGCTTCAAAGCAAGCTGAAAATAGGTTCGATCGGCAAAATTGAATAACGTCCTCGCCGATACAGGGGTAATACCCCCTGAAATCCACCGCTGGGAGAAGTAGAATTTTCTCGTTAAGAGGGAGTTCTGCAGATGAAGAAGTCGAGATTCACAGATAGCCA